>JARRJK010000011.1:0-45568 GCA_037379555.1 Anaerolineales bacterium
TGTTCGACCCGCGCACGCTCATCCGCCGGCAGCGCCTCGTAAGCCTCGCCCTGGGCGAAGAGCATGTCCCAGGGGGCGAGTTCCGGGTGCAGCGTCAGCACAACGTCCTGGTCGGGCATGCGACCGGCGAGGGTCTCTTTCAGCAATTTTTCGAAATCCGCATACGGAAGATTGTAGGCGAAGTAGAAGTCGGTCAGGTTATCGCGGATAATGCTCACCCGCTGCTGCCACACATCGGGGTGCTCCTGGCCAAACGGATCGGTCAGGCCCTCGCGCAATTGTGATTGGATCGCTTTCTCCCTCACCTCGGCTTCGAAGTCCTTGCGCGAGATGACGCCGCGTTCGAAGATCTCCTGGCGCATCGATTCGCGCACGCGCGGGGCCAGGATCGGATACTGGCTCAATGCCAGATAGAGCGTGAGGACTTTCGGAAAATTTTTGGGGTCGATGCTCATCCATCGCTCCGGTTGAAGGGGCTCCCTGTGAATATTCTATCGAGCCAGGCGCAGAATAAAAAGGCCCTCATTGTCGAGGGCCTGCTGACTTTGTGTGCAGGGTTCTGCTGGCGCTTCAGTGCCCCAGATGCATCGGCATGATGACATGCAGGAAGTCATCCCTGCCAACAGGGCGCAGGACTCCCGGCGAGGATGGGGAGGAGGTCTCGAGGGCGACGTTGGGCGTGTCGATCGCGTTGAGCACGTCGATCAGGAATTTTACATTGAATGCGATCTCAATCGGATCGCCCTCGATGGTGGCATCGACCGTGGTTTCGTTCGAGCCTGTTTCGGCGGCTGCGGCTGTGATCTCGACCGTTCCAGGCTCAAGTTCGCTGCCGGGCGTGAGGCGCAGGCGGGCGGAATTGGCGGCTTCACGGGCGAAGATCTCGGCTGCCCGACATGCCTTGAGGAAGGCTCCAGTGGCGAGCACGCTGCGCGAGGAATAGCTGTTCGGGATGATGCCGCGGTAGTCGGGGAAGGTGCCATCGATCAATTGAGAAACCAGCTCAACGTCCTTTGCCCGGAAGATCACCTGGCCGCGGTTAGGCGGGAGCGACATGCTCACGTTCTCCTCGTTCGCACCGAGCACGCGCGCCAGCTCGCTCAGGGCGCGTGCGGGAATAATCGCGCTCACCGAAGAAGAAGCCGACGAGCTCAGATTCGCCGAGCGCACCGAAAGCCGGAAGCCATCCGCAGCTGCCATCGTAAGGGAGGAATTCTCGAGTTCGACCAGCACGCCGGTCAGGACCGGGCGCGCATCGTCTGTGGACGCAGCAAAGGTCACCTGGTGGATCATTGTCCGCAGGTCTTCGACGTTGAGTTCCAGACCCTCGTCAAGGTCATCCGGCGGGAGCGGGGGGAAATCCTGCGCATCAATGCACTTGAGGTCGTTGTTAAAAGCCCCACAGCGCACGTTCAGCGTTTGATTGCGAATCGTCAGATCCATTGAGACCGTGTCATTCGGCAAAGTGTTGACCAGGTCAACAAATGTGCGCGCCGGAACCGTCGTCGAGCCTTCCTCTTCAATCTTGGCTCCGATCCAATAGCTGATGCCGAGCTCCAGGTTTGTCGCCGATAGACGCAGGCGGCCGTTATCCGTCGCCACCAGGACGTTGCCTAATACCGGCAGCGTACTGCGCGGCGCGACGGCGCGGGCGACAATGCTGAGACCACGGGCCAGATTTTCTTGCAGGCAGGAAACCTTCATTGGGGAGATATCCTTGAATGTGGAGTGGCGATGCTGAAGTATACAATGAGTCTGTTGGGCCGACAACGGTTGGTGGACAGTCCGCCTTGCGTGGCATACACTTAGCGCGTGGCTATGGATGACATCAACCATCAGATTGATCAACTGCGGCGGATGGTGGTACGGCTGTCGCGGTTGGTCGAGATCAGCGTTACGCTCAACTCGACGCTGGAGCTCGACCGCCTGCTGCAGTTCATCATCCGCTCGGCAGCCGACCTCCTGGAGAGCGAGGCCGCTTCGATCCTGCTTGTGGATGAGCACACCCAGGATCTTTATCTCGCAGCCGCGACCGGGATCACCAAGGAAAAGCTGGCCAAACTTCCAGTTCCCAAAGAAGGCTCTCTCGCGGGCACCGTTTACAGCGAAGACCGGCCGCTGATCCTGAACGAGGTCTTTGGAGCGCTGAACGGACTGCACGGCCTGGGCGTGACGCGGGGCAAGGAGATCCGCTCCCTGATCGGCGTTCCGCTGCGGATACGCGAACAAGCGGCCGGCGTGCTGCAGGCCAGCAACAAGCGGGCGGGAATCTTCGATGAAGGCGATCTGCAGACGCTAACCAACATCGCCTCGCTGGCCGGGGTTGCCATTCACAACGCCCGGCAGCTCGATGCGCTCAACCGCGCTTATGAGGAGCTTGGCCAGCTCGACAAACTGAAGAGCGACTTCATCGCCATCGCCTCGCACGAGCTGCGCACGCCGCTCGGCCTGATTCTCGGCAATGCCGCCTTGCTGCAGGAAATGGCCGGTGACGAGTTCTACGAACCGGCCGAGGCCGTTCTGGCTTCGGCGATGCGCATGCGGGTGCTGATCGAGGATATGACCAACATGAATATGCTCCAGGTTGGCTCACGCGAGCTGATCCTCGCCAGACAGGAGCTCCAACCCATCCTGCAGGCAGCCCATGATGAAATCAACGAGCTGGTGGAGGCTAAAGGCCAGACCCTGACGCTCGACCTGCCCCAGGAGCCGCTGATGGCAGTGATCGATGAAGAGAAACTGCGCATGGCTCTGGCTAATCTGCTCAACAATGCCATCCGCTTTACCGAGCGGGAGGGTGAGATCTCGCTTGGGCTCGAACTGCACGGCCGCGAGGCCTGGCTGCGGGTGAGCGACAATGGGATCGGAGTTCCGCTCGATCAGCAGGAAAATATCTTCAACCGGTTCTATCAGGTTGAAGACCACTTGACGCGCCGCTACGATGGGATGGGCTTGGGACTGGCGATCGTGAAGGCGATCGCCGAAGCGCATGGTGGACGGGTATGGGTGGAAAGCGCCGGCGTCAACACCGGCGCCACGTTCACCATCGCCATACCGATGGAGCCCTGAACGATGGCGGAAAGGCCGATCGAAGGATGCCTCAATCGCCCGCTCGGTAGACCGAATCGCCGCCCCGCACGCGCTGATCGACCTTCATAGCTACTTCGGATCCAGCGTTTGCCTGCTCGATGTTTTCATGTTCAACCTGCATTGATTCAACGCGTTGAGCGAAGTCCGTGTGCGCGCCTTTGAAACGGATCTGCTCGCCAAGCTTGAGATCAGCCCGCAATTGAATGACCCCAACCATGATCTTCTTGTAGAAATGCGTCACCTCGCCGATGAAATCGCCCTCGGTCATGGCTCTACCTCCTGGTGGGTCCACGTCTACAGCCATTGTACAACGTATGGGGCATGCAATGGCGTGCAGTGAATGTGCGCATCAGGTCCTGGAGGCGCGGCCAATGACGGGCTCAGGAATCCAGCGCAGCACGACGACGGAGAGCAAGAACAGGCCGGCATAGACAGCGAAGATCACGAGGTACCCCAGGCCCGATTGCAGCTGGTTAAAGAAGTCCGCCAGCGGACCCCCGATGCCCGCGCCGACGATCCCGGCGCCGGCGCCGGCCAGATTGGAGATGCCGAGGTACCGGCCGGCTTCGTGCGCCGGAGCGAGATCTGTGCCCAGCGCCCAGCTCGTCGCCATAAATGTGCCGGCTCCCAGGCCGAGGATGCAGCCACCGATGATGACGGCTGTCAGCGTGGGCGAGATCAGGAGCACGCAGGTTCCGAAGGTGCAGGCCAGCCCGGCGAACCCGACCAATTTGCGCCGGCCGATGCGATCGGCCAGGTATCCACCGCCCAGGGCGGAGGGGATAAGGAAGATGGCTACCACCGCCAGCAGGAGCGTGGTGACCGTGGCGGGTTCCTCCGCATGCAGCACATCCGCGATGTAGTACTGTGCAAAGCCCTGGATCGATCCGATCGCGGCGAGGAATAGCAGGCGGTTGATGACCCACCAGATGAAGTCCTTTCGCTGACTTGCCCCCTCGCCGATCCCCACCCAGGCACCGAAGTAAACTCCCAGCAGGATCGAGCCGGCCATCGCGACCAGGCCGGCGATCCCGATCAGCGTGACCTGCAGTGTAATTGAGACCTGCAAGCCATTGAGGAAGTCGCCTCCCGAGCGGACAAGCCAGACTGCCGCCTGGGACACGGCGACGAAGATCGCGCTCAGGGCGAACAGGCGTAGCGCATGCGGCGCGATGCGTTCACGCGGCTGACCCTTCAGCGGATCTTCGGGGACGAACAACAACGTCAGCAGCATCGTGAGCGTGAGCGCAGCGCCGATGATGCCAACGGTCCACCCGATTTCCCCGGCGTCCACCAATGGGCCAACGAAAATAATGAGGAAGGCAGGCAGCAGCTCGAAAACCGCCTTGACACCGGAGGAACGCCCGCGCTGATCCTCGGGGATGAGATCCGGCAGCAGTCCTTGCAGCGCGCCCTGGGCGAAGTTCGAGGAGATCTGCAGCAAGACGATGCCAGTCACCAGGACGAGATAGGCGGTCGGCACACCGAACAGCGGCCTGACCGTCGAGTCGAGCGGTGAACCGATGAACCGGGGGGAAAGTGCGATCATGGCCAGGAACAATAGATCGAGGACAGTGCCGACAGCGATGAATGGGCGCCGCCGTCCCCAGCGTGAACTGCTGCGATCGCTGAGCATTCCCGACAGCGGCTGGATGAACATGGCGACGGCCAGACCAATCACGCGAACCGTCGCCAGATAGGTGTTCTTTTGAGTCTGGGCGACGAAGAGCGCCACCAGGTACGGCAGCAGGACAGGGGTGATAATCCCGGAGGCGACATTGAGCCCAAGCCAGTAGATATTGACGAAGACGTGCTTTGACCAGCGGAGGCGTTGGCTGGTGGTCAGAGGTGTGTTCACGGCGATGCCTCCGGACAAGAGGTCCGCTACTGCAGGGCTTGTACAAACATAAGTCTTAGATCTGGACGCTTTGGCCGGGTTCGATCACGTGCACGACCGCATCAGTTTCGGCTTCGACCCGGTCGGCCCAGGCCTGTGCATCCTGTTCGATAAGCTCCCAGGTGTTGTAATGCACGGGAACAACCTGTTTGGGGCGGATGAGCTTCACGGCTCGCAGCGCGTCATCGGGGCCCATGGTGTAGTTGTCACCGATGGGGAGTGCTGCCAGGTCGATGCCCTCATCGCCGATCAAGCGCATGTCACCGAACAGGCCCGTGTCACAGGCCAGGTAGAGCTTCTCGCCATCCGTCGTGGTCAACAGGAATCCGGCCGGGTTGCCGCCGTCAGACCCGTCTGGCAGTGAAGATCCATGCAGTGCCAGCGTGAGCTTAAGATAACCGAATGGATAGCGGTGCCCTCCGCCGATATGCTGGGCGTGGGTTTGAATACCCTGCGCTTCGAACCAGTTTGCGATTTCAAAGTTCGAGATGACCAGGGCGTCGGTGCGCTTGGCGATTGAAACGGCGTCCCCGGTGTGATCCCCGTGTCCATGGGAGATGAGGATGTAATCCGGCTCGAGCGCATCGGCTGTAGTCGAGGCGGCTGGATTATCCGTGAGGAACGGATCGACCAGGAGCTTCTTGCCCCCGGTCTCCAGGCCAAAGGTCGCGTGGCCGTACCATGTGAGGGTTAATGACATGGCTGGCACCTCCTTGAGGAACGAATGCTTTCAGCAAGTATAGATTTGGCTGCCAAAGGATGTCAAAAGAGACGGCGTCGGCGAGCTTTCTCGGCGCCGAGGATTTCGGCCGCGATGCGTTTGCCTTGATGACCTGCTCCGCTGTCATCCCGCCAGCGGTTCATCGCCTCTGTCAGTTCATGGCTGAGGCTCATCCAATCCTCGGTGAACACAATCAGGCCAAGCTGGTCGTTGGCCAGCATCCAGCGGCTGAGAAACAGCCGCAGCACCCAGCGCGGCAGCGGCCAGTCGGTCAGGTTGATTCCGAGTGCCGTATCGCCCAGGAATGGCCCGAGCACACGCTGTTGGTAGCGGGTGAGCTTTGTCGGCGGGAGGAGCTGCGCCACATCGATCGGCCGCGTGGAGCGGATGCGCTGGTAGGAGATGTTCAGGCGGTAGATTGGCGTTTGCAGCCGAAGGTGGTCCGCACGGGGCTGGACATAGGCAGTCAGCGGCCCAACGGCAATGAAGAGCCAGTATGCGGTAGCGACCAGACCACCGGCGAGCAGCCAGCGCTCACCATCGGCAGGCATCCAGCTGACAAGCGGGGTTTTTGCGATCAGCCACAGGCCAAGCAGCATGATCGCAAGCAGCATGACGCGAATATGCTGCAGGCGCATGATGTGGCGGTATAGGCGGAGCGGGTAGCGGTGCCCGGCTGAGCGAGGGGAACGTTCCCGGGTCTTCATGCCGACTCCTCGTCGCTGGCCATGGGCAATTCGATCCAGAACGTGCTGCCGACACCGAGTTCGCTTTCCATGCCGATGCCCCCGCCCATCATCTCGATCAGGCGCCGGGTGACGTACAGGCCAAGCCCCCAGCCAGCTTGCTCACGGACTTCCGGTTCTTCGGAACGGAAAAACTGCGTGAAAAGGTGGGCCTGATCTTCCTCGCTTAAGCCGATGCCCGTATCCTGAACGCTCAAGCGGATGCGCGGGCCGTCGCTTATCGCGCTGACCGTAACCCGCCCGCCCTCGGGCGTGTACTTATTCGCATTGCTGAGCAGATTCGAGAGCACCTGCATCAAACGCGTATGATCGGCCATGACCATCGGCAGTCCCTGTTCGAGATCGAGGTGTAAATGCTGATGCTTGGCGTCGAACTGCGGCCGCATGCCGGCGGTGGTTTCGCGGACGAACTCGCCCAGTGGGAGCGGCTCAAGCTGGACGCGCAAACGGCCGGTATCGATGCGCGAGATATCCGATAGATCCGAGACCAGATCCGCCATCCGGTCGACATTATCGATGATCGTATTCAAGAACTTGGTCTGCTGTGGGATGACTTCGCCTGCGGCTCCTTGGCGGATGAGGTCGGCGTAGCCCCGGATGGACGTCATGGGGATCTTGAGTTCATGGGAGACGATCGAGATGAATTGTGATTTCGATTCATCAGCCTGACGCACGGCGCGGTAGAGGCGCGTGTTCTCGATCGCGACTGCGGCGTGTTCCGCCAGACGCAGCATAAAGGATCGAGCTTCGGCCGGATGCGGGCCTCCCTCCCGCTGGAGTCCGATCAGCGCCAGCGTTGCAGCCTCGCGCCGGGCAGGGACGATCAGGACATAAGCCGCGGGATCATCAGCCCATTCGATCTGGGTGGGCTGGCCTTCCTGGAGTGCGGATCGCAGACCCGGCTTGTCGAGGGCGAGCAGTGTGCCTTTTCCCTCACCGGCGGCGATCGCCAGTGACCGTCCGTCCTCTTGCATCAGCCCGATCCAGCCCAGATCGGAGTTTGTGCTGCGCATTGCCCAATCGAGCGTCAAATCCAGCACGCGGTCGAAATCGAGACTCGTATTGAGTTCACGGTCGATGCGCTCAAAGGTCTCGAGCTCCGCGACCCGTGCTGCCAGCTGCGTGTCGACCTGCGTGTACAGGCGCGCGTTTTCAAGCGCAACCGCGGCCTGCGCGGCAAAGGCTTCCAGCAGCTCACGATCCCCTTCATTGAAAGCTCCGCTCTTGACGCGGTTATCGACATAGATCACGCCAATCGCCTGGCCGCGCGCGAGCAGCGGCTGGCACAGGATCGAGCGCAGAGCATAATGCTGGATCGATTCACGGTTTGAGTAGCGGACGTCGGTTTGCGCGTTGGTTGTGAGCATGCCTTGATTTGTGCGCAGCACTTCCTGGATGATGCTGCGGCTGACCTGCATGTCTTCCTGGTCGAGGTTCTCGCGCTGGAAGTTGCGTGCCGCCTGGAGCTCCAGCTGGCCCGTTCCCTCATCATGCAGCATGAGAAATCCCCGCTCGGCACCTGTGAGCTGGATCACGGCGTCCATTGTCTCGCGGAGCACATCTTCCAGGTTGAGCGACGAGCCGAGCGCGCGTGATACCTGGAAGAGCGCCGCCAGCCGCTGGTGTTCATCGCTGCGGCTTAAGTTTGCCTCGATCTGCTCAAGCGCCTTGAGCGCTGATTTGGAGAGTGACGAATCCTCCAGGGCGCGGCGCAGAAGATCGAGATTGCTGGCCTGATCGGAAGAAGCAGAAACGGTCATGATGCTATCCCCGATTGATCACGCACCGTATGGGCATAGTATGCACATAAATCGCTTAAGAAGCATAGCGCACATTGCGGATTGCGGGCGTGGCAGATCTCGCGCCCGTGACGGATGAGATTCAAATGAACCTCAGCGTAGCTTTCGGGGGGGAAGATCGTCCCCAGGTGCTGATGGGCAGCCTCGGCGGTCATCCCTTCTGAACGCAGGCCCAACCGGCCGGTCACGCGGTAGATGTGCGTGTCAACCGGGAAGTCGGGTTTGTCCAGCGAGAAAAGCAGCACAATCGCAGCCGTCTTCGGACCGACGCCCTTGAAGCGCAGCAGCTCTTCCCGGGCTTCATCGGCCGGCAGATCACGCAGGTAGTCGAGATTCAAGCTGCCCTGCTCCTCGGAAATCTTCCTCAAAATCATCTGAATGCGCGGCCCCTTCTGGTTAGCCAGGCCGGCCGACCGGATCGCGTCGATCACCTGCTCGGGGTCGGCATCGCGCACCGCCTCCCAGGACGGGAAGCGCTCGGTGAGCGCTTCGAAGGCGCGGTCGCGATTGGTATCGTTTGTGTTCTGGGAGAGGATCGTAGAAACGAGTTCGTCGATCGCAGGCAGCGGGTTGCGCCAACTCGGCGCACCATAGTGCTCATGCAGACGTTTGCGTACTTCCCGGGCGAACTCGCTGGTGGATTTCACGTGGCGATTATAATCCGGCGGATAGGTAAGACCTGCGGCAGAGAAACACGCCTCTCCGGATCCGGAGAGGCGTTTGCGTTACGCCATGTGGGCGATCACAGCATCGCCGAACGCGGATGTACTCAGCAGTTCGGCCTTGTCCATCAGGCGGTGAAAATCGTAGGTGACGGTGCGGGCGGAAATCGCGCCTGCCATGCCGCGAACGATCCGGTCTGCGGCTTCCACCCAGCCCATGTAGCGCAGCATCATCTCGCCGCTCAGGATGACCGAGCCGGGATTGACCTTGTCCTGGTCGGCGTACTTGGGTGCGGTTCCGTGCGTGGCCTCGAAGATGGCGTGGCCGGTTTCGTAATTGATATTGCCGCCGGGGGCGATCCCGATCCCGCCCACCTGAGCGGCAAGCGCATCGGAGAGGTAGTCGCCGTTCAGGTTCATCGTGGCGATGACATCGAACTCTCGTGCGCGTGTGATGGTTTGCTGGAAAGCGATATCAGCGATGGCGTCTTTCACCAGCAGGCGTCCGGCGTCGAGCGCGGCGCGCTGTTCTTCCGCTGCTGCTTCTTCGCCCTGGGCCTGCTTGGTGCGCTCCCATTGAGCCCAGGTGTATACCTGCTCGCCGAACTCGCGCTCCGCCAACTGATAACCCCAATTGCGGAACGCACCCTCGGTGAACTTCATGATGTTCCCTTTATGGACCAGCGTCACCGAACGGCGATTGTTCTGCAGCGCATAGCGTATGGCCGCCCGCACCAGGCGTTCCGTACCTTCCTTAGAGACGGGCTTGATGCTGAAGCCGGCGCTGTCGGGGAAGCGGATCTTGGCGTACTCGGCCGGGAAGTATTCGCTCAGCCAGGCGCGAAACTGGCGATTAACCTCGCTGCCGTACTCGAACTCAACTCCGGTGTAAATGTCCTCCGTGTTCTCGCGGAAGATGACCATGTCGACATCCTGCGGCCGTTTCACTGGCGAGGGAACTCCCTCGAAGTAGTGCACCGGACGCAGGCACACGTACAGATCAAGCGCTTTTCGCAGCGCAACGTTTAGCGAGCGGATGCCACCGCCCACGGGTGTGGTCAGGGGTCCTTTGATGCCGACCAGGAATTCCTGGAAGGCTTCGACCGTCTCGGCCGGCAGCCACTTGCCGAAGCGATCAAACGCAACCTGTCCGGCGAAGACTTCCATCCAGGCGATCTTGCGCGCATCACCATATGCGTGCTCCACGGCCGCATCCAGCACACGCACCGAGGCGCGCCAGATGTCAGGGCCCGTTCCGTCGCCGATAATGAAGGGCAGGATTGGGCGGGCAGGCACCTGCAGCGCGCCGTTGTTGATACGAATCTTTTCGCCGTCTGTCGGCACGACGGCGTGTTGATAAGGCATGCAAGTCCTCCTCAGGCGGAATACGAGCGGGGCAAGTCTCAGCTTGCCCCGCCCCGGGACAGCGGGATTATAGCACGCGGGATGCCGGTCGCTCCGTCAGGAGTTGTAACCGTTTGGATGGCTGCGATGCCACTCCCAGGCGCTGGAGATGATGCGTTCGAGCTCTGGCAGTGCCGGTTTCCACCCGAGTTCGGCTTTGATCAGGCTGGCGTCAGCCACCAGTCGCGGCGCATCACCGGGGCGCCGTGGGTCCTGCACGACCGGGATATCGAAACCGGTTACCCGGCAGGCGGTATCGATCACTTCTCGCACAGAATAGCCCGAGCCGTTGCCCAGGTTGTAGACCAGACGCTTCCGGTCTTCCAGGGCCTCCAGAGCCAGCAGGTGTGCGGAAATCAAATCAGCAATATGGATGTAATCGCGCACGCAGGTTCCATCCGGCGTGGGATAGTCCGTGCCGTTGATGTGTGCTTCTGTGCGCTGCCCAAGGGGAACTTGCAGCACGAGCGGAATCAGGTGGGTCTCTGGCTGGTGCGCCTCCCCCAGGCCGGGCAGCGCACCAGCGGCGTTGAAGTAGCGCAGCGCGGCATAGTGCAGGCCGTGCACGCGCTGGTACCACTCGAGCGTTTGCTCGATCATGAGCTTGGTCTGGCCGTAGACGTTGGAAGGCCCCAGGGGAGAGCTTTCAGACAGTGGTTCAGCGCTTGAAGCGTATACTGCAGCGGTCGAGGAGAGCACGAAGCGCGGGATGTCAGCGGCGACGACTTCATCGATCAGTCCCAGCGAAAGAGCCAGGTTGTTGTGGAAGTACTTACCCGGCATTTGCATGCTCTCACCGGCTTCGATGAAAGCTGCAAAGTGCATCACGGCCGCATATGAGCGCGACTGAAGAGCGGAGCGCAGTCGTTCCCTGTCGGCAAGATCCGCCTGGATGAATTCAGCTTTTTCCGGGACGGCTGCCCGATGGCCCTTGACAAGCGAATCATAGACTGTGACTGAATGCCCCGCCTCGAGCAGCGTTGCCGTCGCGGTCGAGCCGATGTAGCCTGCGCCTCCTGTAACGAAGATATCCATGGATTGACCTCGTAGCTCGAAGTCCGTGCGGCGGGAGACGCCGCTCAGCCCTCGAGAATTTCCAGCTGCGCCAAAGACGCAACCAGATGCTTGACGCCAGCGTCTTCGAACTCGATCGCCACCTCTTCATCGTCGAATTCGAGTTGTGTGTCAATGACGATCCCCTCGCCAAAAACCGGGTGCCGCACTCGCATTCCGGAGCGGTAGCGCGCTTGGGCTGCCGGCCGTGCCGGGCTGTCCCATTGGGTTTGACTGCGGTAATCCTGCTGGACCCAGGTTTGAAACCCGGGCAGTTCGCCCTGCACGAGCTCGGTCGGAATGTCATAGAGGAAGCGCGAGGGCTCGCTCAACATCGACGGGCCGGCGAGCCGCCGACGGAAGGCGCGCACCAGGAAGAGCCGATCCTGGGCGCGGGTTACGCCGACGTAGAACAGGCGCCGCTCTTCCGCCATCGATTCCGGATCATCGAAAGAGCGCTGATGCGGCAGCACGCCGTCATCCATGCCAATGATGATCACCACTGGGAATTCGAGCCCTTTAGCAGCGTGCAGTGTAAGCAGCGTCGGAGCGTTCTGTTCGTCGCTGAGCGTGTCCTGATCCGAAACCAGCGCAACGTGCTCGAGGAAAGTCGTCAGGTCGACGGTCCCGAAGTCATGCGCAGCCTGGCGCAGTTCCTGGATATTCTCCCAGCGATCGATGCCTTCCTCGGTGCCGTCATCGATATATGCATGGTAGCCGCTGGTTTCGAGGACTAAATCGACAAGTTCCATCAGCGTCAGGCCATCACGCGCGTCCATCCAGCGCGCATACGGCTCGGCAAAGGAGAGCAGCGCAGTGCGGGCGCGTGTGTCGAGCCGATCGGCGTAGGCCGTTTCGGGCGAAGCCGCAAGGTCGAGCAGGATGCCGGATGGTTCCTCGCCCGTCTCCTCTGCCAGTTGCAGCAGCAGGGCGATCGTCTTGTCCCCGATGCCGCGCGAGGGGACGTTGATGATGCGCAGCAGGCTGACGCGGTCGGCGGGGTTGTGGATCACGCGCAGGTAGGCGATCAGGTCCTTGATCTCGCGCCGGCCGTAAAACCGCTGTGCGCCGACAAGCTGATATGGGAGACCGGCTTTTAGGAACATCTCTTCCAGGGCTCGCGACTGGGCGTTCGTGCGGTACATTACCGCACGAGCAGGGAGATACTCTCGACGACGAAGGCAGCTTCATCGCTTTCGTCATAACTCTCATGCAGCACGACCGGTTCACCCTGTCCTCGCTCGGTAAACAGCCTTTTCTTCTGTCGGTTCGGATTGCGGTCGATGACAGCCATCGCCACGTCAAGTATGGTCTGTGTTGAGCGGTAGTTCTGTTCGAGGATTACTATCCGGGCTTGAGGAAAGTCATCCTGGAAGCGGTGGACGTTGCGGTAATCCGCGCCTCTCCAGCGGTAAATTGATTGGTCCGGGTCGCCGACGACAAACAGATCCGGCTCAGAGCCGGCCAGCAAGCGCAGCAGGGCGTACTGCGCGCTGTTTGTATCCTGGAACTCGTCCACCAGGATATGCTCGAAGCGCCGGCGGTACGCTAGCCGGAGGTCGTCGTGATCCTGCAGCAGCCGGACAGCCCAGAAAAGCAGGTCGTCGAAATCAACCGCGTTGTTGACGAGCAGCTGTTCTTGATAGCGGTGATAAGCCCGGCCGACGATCTCATTGAAGTAGGTATCGCGGTTGAGATCCTCGGGCTTGATCAGTTCGTTCTTCGCCCGGGAGATGGCGGCATGTATGCTGGCGGCCGAATGCTGCTTGGTGTCGACCTGGAGCTGGCCGAGCACAGCGCGCATCAGCGACTGCTGGTCGGCATCATCGAAGATGACGAACTCGCGCGTCAAAGGCAGTCGCTCTGCTTCACGCCGCAGCATCCGCGCGCAGAAGGCGTGGAAAGTGCCCAGACTGATTCCGTCCAGGCCTTGCGGGCTACCATCCAACAACGCCGCAATCCGCAGCGCCATTTCGCGTGCGGCCTTATTGGTAAAGGTCACGGCCATGATGGTGTGGGGGGGCGCGCCGAGCATGCGCACCAGATAGGCTGCGCGGCGGGTCAGGACGCGGGTCTTGCCGGAACCTGGGCCAGCGAGGACCAGCACGGGGCCCGGGGCGGCGGTGACCGCCGCCTGCTGTTCGGCGTTCAAATCGTCAAGGTGGTTCATCGCATTACAGACCGGCCGCCATTCTATCGGGCGTCAGCAGCAGCAGCAAGCTAGCTGTTCTCAGTAACCGCGCGGACCGATGTCAAGCAGATCGGGCGACGCAAGGTGGTCCTGCAGACCTTCCTCCGGGAGGGCCATGATGCCGCTGTCGGCGAAATATGCGAAATCAAAATGAACCGCATCGCCGACATCCTTGCCAGGAATCGGCATCAGGCGGGCCGTGAGCGGTTTGAGGTGTCGCAGGCCGATGGCGCCGAGATCGACGAGCAGGGCTGTGAGTGCATCCTGGCCAATCGAACCGGGCAGCGGGATCGTGTCGAGCCCGGTGCCGCAAAGCGTGGAATACAGGAGCAGGTCGCTCAAGGTGAGCTGGCCTTCGGCGGCACGCATGGCGAGCACACTGTCCTCGAGCACTGGAAGGAAGAGTCCGCAGAAACCGGTGCGAGAGAAGTTTGCGCCTGCCAGGCTGTCTGTCAGGAAGGCTGCAGCCGCAGCGCTACCGGGCGCACCCACGGTGGCACCCAACGCCTCCATTGCCGTTCCGATCGACCGCTCAGGCTCCGGAAATGGAGCGAGCGAGAAGTCAATGCCCCGGAAGCGCAGCCCCAGTTCACTGGCGGCCCGGGCTGCGATCTGATGGATCGCGCTGGCATGAGCCTCGATGGCGTGCGTCAGCTTGCGTCGGATGTCCCGCAGCGAATGGCCTTCCCGGGCGGCGGTAACTGCGAGGTCGGCCGCCTCCGTGGCGACCGCGAATGCGGGTGGTCCGCCGCGATGGTAGGCTGCCGGGAAGAAAGGGGCGCCCGAGGGCACGTGCACCAGCGCGGCGAAGCGCAGATTCCCGAAACCATCCGAGGAGAGCTTCGCGATCTCCTGCACCGCGCGAGCGCAGTCTCTAGCTGCCAGCAATGCGAGCCCGCTGGAGGGATCGGCGTAAAGGGCGGAGGTAAAAACCACTTCGGTGCCACCGATAATCTCGGGCAAGACCGCGAATCCATCCCGGTCCTCCGGCAGCACCGGGCCGATGGCAGCGTAATCGATACCCTGCACGAACGCCTCCGCCTCCAGGTTGCGGGCCAAGTCAGGGCGCTCCGCTGCCGGTACCGCCGGCGACATCTCCCCCGGTGGGGGCGTGGCGAGCCGTATGGTCTGGACCTCGTACCCCGCGTCGCGCAGCTGGCGGGCGATCTGTTTCAGCCCGCTCGCGACGCTGGCGATGGCCGATGTATCGAGCGGCCATCCGGGGTCCATGAAACCGGTTACTGCGCGGATCTGCATCGCTCTCCTCGCTGGCGGATAATTTCGAACAGGATTACGGCGCTGGCGATGCCGGCGTTAAGCGATTCGCTTTCATCCTGCATCGGGATGCGCACATGTCCGGCGGCGAGCCGGTCAAGCTCGGGCCTGTGTCCGTGGGCTTCGCTCCCAATGACGAGAGCGGCTGGCTTCGACCAATCGATGCAGTCATACTGCTCGCCCTGGTGTGCATCCGCGATCCAGATCGGCAGCCCAGGGATGACCTCATCCAGATCCTGCAGGCTAGATTCGATCAACGGCAGGTGGAAGTGGGCTCCGGCCGCAGCCCGCACGACTTTCGGGTTGTAGGGGTCCACGGTGCCCTCCAGCAAGAGGACCGCGCCCACTCCACACGCCCGTGCCGTGCGCAAGATCGTGCCAAGGTTCCCGGGGTCAGCGATCCGGTCGAGAATGAGCGCCAGGTCAAGCACCACCGGGATAGCCGCTTCAGGCCATGCGACAACCGCCAGCATATCCTGGGGGGTATCTGTGGCTGACATGGCCTTCAACACATGCTCGCTGACGGTTTCTCGAGTGGCGCCGCTCACCACCAGGGCGTTGATCAGCGAGTGTTCATCCTGGTCGAGTTGCTCCAGGTGGAAGATAGAACGCACGAATGCTTGCGCGGCCTGCGCTTCCTGCAGCAGCCGCGGGCCTTCGATCACAAAGAGACTTTCCGCCTCGCGCTGCGATTTCTTCGTCTGCAGAGTACGCACCCATTTCACGCGCGAGTTCGATGTGGATGTGATCATGTCTTGTTTTGTAGCCACTGCAGATCAAAAGCCTGGGTGAAGATTGCAAGCGTGGGCTTGTCCCAGATTACAAGCCAGATTTCCTTTAGAGCTGGATGTGGGTTGTCCTCGGCGTAGGCGCTGAAGCCAGAATAGATTACCCGCGCGGCGCGGTCCTTGGGGAAACCGAAGATACCAGTGGAGATCGCCGGCAGGGCCACGCCGCTGAAGCCATGCTCATCGGCAAGCTGCAGGGCGGAACGGACGGCTGTGAACAGTTTCTGATCTTCATCGCCCTCGCCCCATACCGGCCCGACGGCGTGGATCACATGTCGGCACGGGAGGTCGCCGGCGCCGGTCAGGGCGGGCTGCCCGGCGCTGATGGGACCATGTTCCCGGATCCACTCATTGCTTTCCTGCTGAATGCTCATCCCGCCGCTGCGGACAATTGCGCCGGCGACTCCCCCACCATGCTGCAGCCTGGCATTGGCCGCGTTCACGATCGCATCCAGCGGCACCCGGGTGAGGTCACCGTGAACGAGCGCTAACCGGACTCCATTTGAGAGCGATGTCTGGCGAATGTGCTCGTTGATGATTCCCTCCAGGGCGGACTGACGGGGCTGCGTTGATTGTAACACTGGCCGGAAGGCGAGTGCGGTTGAAACCAGGGTCCTATAGCGGTGGTGCGGAAGACTTTCTAGAATTAAATCTGAATCCCTGCATGTATTCCCAGCGGTTGCCAGCCAAGCACGTACAGGAGGATCTTGCATGCGCAGGAGCGTCCTGCTTGTCGCGGCATTCGCGACGCTGACAGGCTGTTTGATAGTGCTGCTCGCGGTTGGTGCGATTCCGCTTGATGACTCGTTCGTCAAGGGGCCGCGCTGGGTGATCATCCTATCCGGCCTCGCCTTCCTGCTGGCCGGCGTGCTGGCTGTATTGATCGAACTGCAGCGCCAGGAGGCTTCCACCCCCCTGACATCGCTGATCGGAATCCTGCGCACGCTCACCGGGTTGCTGCTGGTCCTGATTTTCCTCACGCTTGGCAACTGGGTCGCCTTTGGCCCCGGGGATCGTGATATTCAGACCTCACTTTCCACCCCGCTCTTTGGCTCCAAGGAGACCTCGGGTGGATTTCTGGGGCGAGCTGCCTTTGGCACAGGGGCGGTAGTCCTCGACCTGATTCTGTTGTATGGCCTGGTCATGAGCACCTGGCGCCGTGCGCGCAACAGGGCTCAAGAGGGCTAGTCGCTTTCTCCTGCTGAAACACAAAATGGGCGCAGATGCGCCCATTTCATAATGCAACTTCCGCGCGACGCTCATCCGCGTGCGGTCTTCACCACCTCGGAAAATGCCTTCGGATCACGGACTGCCAGGTCGGCGAGCATCTTGCGGTTCAGGCGGATGCCGGCGCCCTTCATGTCGTGAATCAGTCGGCTGTACGTTGTGCCGTTCTGGCGTGCGGCGGCGTTGATGCGCGCAATCCACAGACGGCGCAGGTCGCGCTTGCGGGTGCGGCGGTCGCGATAGGCGTACCACAGACTCTTCAGCATGGCTTCATTCGCCCGGCGGAAGAGCTTGCTGCGGGTTCCATACATGCCGCTGGTTAGCTTGAGGATCTTTTTATGGCGTTTGCGGGTTACGGTCCCGCCCTTAACTCGCGTCACGTTTCACTCTCCTGTGAACCCCTGGGCGCCAGCGCCAGTGCGACGCTTGTTTGGTGCACCCAACGGCCACCCCAATCTCCGGTTACTTCGACGATCCACCTGAACGTGCGTTGGGATTCGCCTTGTATTTCTTCAAATATGGCGCCAGACGCATCACGCGCTTGGCGATGCCCTTCGACTCAACCGGCAGCATCTCCGAGTACAGCCGCTTTACGCGGGCGGATTTCTTGCGGCGCAGGTGGCTCTGTGCGCCCTTTGTACGGACAAGCTTGCCAGATCCTGTCAAACGGAAGCGCTTGGCGGTCGCCTTATGAGTCTTCAGCTTGTACTTGCCCTTTTTTGTCGACTTGCGTGGCACGGTTCGTACCCTCCTGTTTCAAGCCTGGCTCGGGGCAAGATCGAAATCATCCCGAGAACCAAGCCCGCGGACGATCCAGCTGTCCGCGGAGACGTCATGCTGAGAATGTAGCCAGCGATCGCTGGCGTTATTTTGCTTTAGCCGGCGAGAGCATCATGAGCATCGTCCGGCCCTCCATCATGGGGGCCTGCTCAATCACGCCCACGTCGGACAGTTCTTCGGCGATCCCCTGCAGGTCCTGGAGCGCGATTTCCGGGTAGTGTATCTCGCGTCCCCGGAACCGGATGCGGACACGCACCTTCTTGCCCTCCGTCAGCCAGCGACGGGCATCGCGAACTTTAAAAGAGCGGTGATGCTCGGAGGTCTTCGGCCGCAGCCGGACCTCCTTGATCTCGACCTTGGTCTGTGCCTTGCGCGCCTCGCGGTCCTTCTTGGCTTTCTCGTACAGGAACTTCCCGTAATCAAGGACCCGGCATACCGGCGGATCAGAATTGGGTGCGACCTCAACCAGGTCGAGGTCGGCCTCCTGGGCGACTCGCAGGGCTTCTTCGATCGGCACCACGCCGACGTTTCCGCCGTCCGGGCCGATGAGCCGCACCTCGCGGACGCGGATATCCTCATTTATTCTGTAATCTGATGCGCTGATGTTCAGCTCCTCCGACGCAGACACACAGGCCGCCCGGTCCATAATCGAGCGGCCCAAGGACGCGCGGATGATACCACGGGTACGCTTGAGTCGTCAAATGTTTGCTGCCTGTTAGCTTATGACTTCCACGGTAGTGCGCAGAACAGATATGGAGGGTTGCAGCCGCTGGAGGCAAAGCGCGCGAGGCCTACATCATCCGGGCCGGATCGCTCGATCCGGCCCGGGTTAAACAGCCCCGCCAGTAGAGCAGGTAGCCGCCGCCTGGCTGTGACTATTTTCCGCCTCCCCCAGAGTTTGGGCCGTTTGGACCGCCGCCGCATTCCTGGCATGGTCCCTGCGGCTCGCCGGGCCCGTTGGGAACCTCACCCCCGTCATTCTGGCCTGGCGTGAGGTCCGGTTGTTCGGGAGCATCTTCGGGCCGTTCGTTTCCCAGCCGCAAGCGGAAGGTCGCAGGGTCATCGATGGCGTCTTCAGCAGTCTTGCGCACACGCAGGATAGCCTGCTCGGTCTGGCGCAGGACATCCTGCTGATTTGAGGGCGCATTCGCCTGCAGCTGCTGCAGAATCCGAAGCTGTTCTTGGGCCCGTATCTGGATTTGCCGCATGGTTTGGATCAGCAGCGGGTCATCGAGCTGAGCAGTTTGCTGGAGGGCGAGCCGCAGGTGATTCTCGAGCCGCGCCGTGAGCTGCGGGTTGATCGGCATACCCTGCTGGACCATGGCGCCGATTTCCTGCAGCCGGGTTTCGACCAGATCCTCCAGCAGCAGCACTTCCTGCTCTGGAGCACGCGTCAGGTCCAGGCGCAGATCTTCAAGCGCAAGTTTCACGCCATAGAGTGGATCGCCCGGCAGGCTTGATTGCGAGGCGTACGCCGCCGTCGTTCCGGTCCCGCCCAGTGCCAGTGTGAGCACGATCAGGATGCGGGCAAAGCTGAACATAGGTGAACGCTCCTTTCGGATTGTCGGCATCCAACCTATATGACGTTCGGCGCCCGCTGAAGATACGGGTGATTTCATTTCTTCAACTGCCTTCAGGTAGGCCTGCCGGCCTGCGGCTGCTCGCGTGGGATCCCTCTCCGGCACCGCTCGCAGCGCGTCAAGCCCGGGAGGGAAACTCTGCTCATCCTTCGTCATCTGTGTTCTCCTGCTCATCGGTCGCCTTCCACGCCCCATCCGTGTTCCTGCTGCAGCATCCGCCGCAAGGACCTCAGCGCACGATGCTGGAGCGCTTTTACCGCTCCGACCGGCTTATCCAGAGCGGCGGCGACCTCATCGTTGCCGAGCCCCTGAAAGAACTTGAGCAAGATCACCTGGCGCTGGTCGGGTGTCAGACGCCAGATCAACTGCCGGGCTTGCGCCTGAGAGATACGTTCTTCTGCCTGCATGGCTGGATTATCGCTAGCCGGCATCGTTTCTAGGTTGACAACGTCCTCGCGCTCAACAGGAGCATCCCGCCGGTGCGTATCCATCGCCAGGTTGTGCGCGATGCGGTACAGGTAAGCCCGTAGATTGTCCTGCGGACCGCCACCCGCTTCGAGCGCTTGAAGGAACCGCACAAACGCCTCACTGACGATGTCTTCGGCGGCGTTGCTCTCACCCAATAAGCGGTACGCATAACGGAACAGCTCCGGGCTGAGTTGGTCGTAGATCTCAGCCAGGACCTGCCGGTCGCGACTTCGTGCGGCCTGCAGCCAGCTCACATCCCGGGAAGACATCGCTCACCTCTTATGACGCTCCGGAAATAGAAAAGATACGGGCGGGCTGCGCCACGCCTGAATTGTGTAAGACGCGCGGGGATCTGGTTCGCCAATAGATGTGAAAACATTGTTTCTTATCGCCCGTCCAGTTCATGGTGCTCATGGAGGGCTTTGCGCCGTTGAACATGACCATTTTCCCACAGCCGAGTTACCGCTGCATGTGGCATTCTCACTGCATTAATATGACAATTGGGATCATGAATAGGACCCAGAGCGATGCTCAATAGGTTTTTTGAGCGAGATGACAGCCGCAGGCGCGCACTGGCTGTGGCAACCGTCGTGCCGGAACCGTCAAGATGCGTCCAGTGCGGCATCTGCTCCTACAACTGTCCACTTGGAGTGGATGTGCGGCGGCACGCCCGCCTGGGGCAAGCGATTTCTGAACAGGCTTGCCTGACCTGTGGGGAGTGCGTGGCGCGCTGCCCGCGCAGTGTGCTGCGGTTCGAAACAGCCGCTCACCAGCGTTGAGAGGAAGCGGATGACAGCGGGATATGTGATCGTCGGCAGCGGTGCGGCCGGGATCGCGGCGGTTGAAATCCTGCGGGAGATCGATCCCCGGGCGAAGATCACGCTTGTTACGGCTGATCGCGATGGATATTATTCACGCCCTGGCCTGGCCTATCTTCTGACGGGGCAACTGCCGGAGAAGCAGCTATTTCCTTTAACGGCGCGTGAGTATGCGCAACTGCGAATTGAGACCATCCACGATCGTGCGCTTGCTGTCGACGCCGATGAACACCGCTTGGTGCTGGAACAACACGGCTCAATCGAGTACGAGCGGTTGCTGCTGGCTGTGGGAGCACAGGCGAACATGCCCGCTTTGGAGGGGATCGATCTGGAAGGCGTGGTCAAACTGGACACCCTCAGCGACGCACGCCGGATCTTGAAGCTCGCCCGCAAGTCACGGCGCGCGGTTGTCATCGGTGGCGGGATCACTGCGATCGAGCTGGCAGAGGGGCTGGCCGCGCAGGGCGTTGAAACCCATTACTTCCTGCGAAGGGAACGCTACTGGCCGGGCGTGTTGGACTCGCAGGAATCGGGACTGGTAGAGCGCAGACTCGAGAGGGAAGGCATTCGTGTTCACCACCACACTGAAATCGAGCGCATCACTGGAAAGCGGGGGAAGGTGAGCGGTGTTGAGACCACATCCGGCACTCAGGTCGACTGCCAGATGGTCGCGGTGGCGATCGGCATTCGCCCACGTCTGGAGCTCGCACGGAGCAGCGGGCTCAAGATAGGCCGCGGCATCCTGGTTGACGAGCGGCTCAGAACAAGCGCCGAAGACGTTTTCGCCGCAGGTGATGCGGCGCAGGTCTTTGATACCGCTCGCGGTGAATTCTTGCTGGACAGTCTGTGGTGGCCGGCTGTCGAACAAGGCAAGATCGCGGGGCGAAACATGGCTGGGCACCCGGCTAGCTACCGGAAACCGGTGGCGATGAACGTCACCCGCATCGGAGGCTTGACGACAACACTGATCGGCGCAGTGGGCGGGGGAGATATGGACCGCGACCTGGTTTCGATCGCCCGCGGCGATAGTGAAGCCTGGCGGCAGGCGCCGCATGCCTTCGCCATCGAGCACGAACATGAGGCCGATCGCCTCCGGCTGTTGATGGAAGATAACACGATCGTTGGTGCGCTTTTGATGGGTGATCAGACGCTGTCGCTCACTTTGCAGGAGCTTATCTTGCGGCAGGTTGACATCGGGGCTATCAGGGATGATCTGATTTCGTCGCAGGTATTCCCGGGTGACCTGCTCACCAGCTTCTGGCGGCAGTGGCAGGAGGCAGGGCGTGCGCTCGAATCGTGAGTTAGTACTTGCCGCGCTAGCAATGATCTTGATCGGCGGCCTTTATCTGGCCGCGGTGCTGTGGGACAGTACGCCCAGGGCGAGCGGGTTCCTCGGCCACAGCCTTGGTGTCCTGGGGTTCGTCCTTATGCTTTCGACGGAAACTCTGTATTCACTCCGCAAACGGTCGACACGGGCGCGCTGGGGACGGATGAGCAGCTGGATGCAGTTTCACATTTTCACCGGGATCGTCGGCCCCTATCTGGTACTGCTGCATACTGCGTGGCGTTTCCAGGGCCTGGCAGGTGTTGTAACGCTGCTGACCTTGATCGTCGTGCTGAGTGGTTTCATCGGCCGCTATATATACACCGCCGTACCTCGCAATGCGGATGGCGTCATGGTGGAAGTCGGCCAACTGCAGTCCGAACTGGATCGGCTTGAGGCCGATCTCAGGCAGAGGGTATCGGGTGGGCAAGCTTTGCTGGAGGGACTGAACACCGGGATGACGGGCGGCGGCGCAGCGGTGCTCGGCCGGGTGCTGACGGAGTGGCGCGCCCGCCGCCGCTGGCGGGAACTGCTGCAGACAGCAGGCGTGTCGGGAGTGGAATCGCGGCAGATCATGAGCCTGCTCGCTCGCCGCAGCGCGCTGACACGCCAGGTGCGCTCGGTGCAGGCGGCCAGGCAGATGCTGGCTGTCTGGCACAGCATCCACATTCCGATCGGGATGGCGCTGTTTGCGGCCGCCTTTGTGCACATCGGCGCGGCGCTCTATTACGCCACGTTGCAGCCTTGAAAGCGAGTTGAGCTGGATGACAAGCAGGAAACCGCTGGGCTGTTTCACAAGCATTGGCCTGCTGGCGACCTTGGTCACCCTGGCGCTCATCCTGGTGGCGGCGAACGCCAGCGGCGGCGGCATCTTCAGCCCGGGCGAGCTCAACGCGCAAAGCATGGGTATGAGCATCGGCGCGGCGTTGAGCCATAGCGAGCTCGATTGTTCAGCCTGCCACCCGGCCTTCTGGAGTGGGATCAGCATGCGCGACCGCTGTCTGGATTGTCACCAGGATGTAGCGCAGGAGCTGTCCCGGCCGGGCAGCCTGCACGGCTCATTCGACAGCGCACTTGCCTGCCAGGATTGCCATCACGAACATCGCGGCTCCGACGCCGCACTGACGGATTTCGAAAGTGTGCACTTCCCGCATGAGACAGTTGGATTCTCCCTGCAGGAGCATCGCAAGTCGCTCGGGCAGAAGCCGTTCAGCTGTATGATTTGCCATCCCCGTAGCGTGCGTTCGTTCGATGTTTTCACCTGCCGCAGCTGCCATCTCTCGAGCGATTTGCTCGAACACATCCAGGCTTTCGGGACAGCCTGCCTGAACTGCCACGATGGTGTCGACCGTTTTGAGCAGGGTGCTTTTAACCACCAGCATTCGGCCTTCCCGCTCGACGGCGCACACTCCTCGCTGGTGTGCACCCGCTGTCACCAGGACGCCGATTCGATCGAGGCGCTGCGAGCGACACCGCAGGGCTGCGCGTCCTGCCACGCGGATCAGGACCTGCACGCAGGCCGCCTGGGCGACCGCTGTGAGGAGTGCCACAACCCGGTGGCCTGGGAACAAGCCACGATCGATCACGACCGCACGCGCTACCCACTGGCGGATGCTCACCGGCAGATCGAATGCGAGGCCTGCCATGTGGGGCTAGCCTGGACCGGACTGCCGCTGGATTGCGCGGGCTGCCATATCCAGGACGACGCCCACCAGGGCCGCTACGGCGACCAGTGCGAAGCCTGCCATCAACCGACAATCTGGCAGGATGTGACGTTCGACCATGCCCTCTCGCGCTTCCCGCTGACCGGCGCGCATCAGTTGCTGGAATGTGAGAGTTGCCACGCCGGCGGGACGTTCGCCGGACTGTCCGCCGCCTGCGTTGCTTGCCATGCTGATCCGGCTTACCACCTTGGCCTCTTCAGCTCCACTTGCGATTCATGCCACAACACTTGGGCCTGGCGGCCGACGCCATACAACGGGCCGCATAGCTTCCCCTACAACCACGGCGGGGCGGGCGGGACCTGCGCGACCTGCCACCCGAGCACTCTCACGGGGTACACCTGCTACAGCTGCCACGAGCACAATCAGTCCAGCATCCAGAGTAAGCATCGTGAAGAAGGGATTAGCAATTTGAATGACTGCGTCCGCTGTCACCCTTCCGGGCGCGAGGCAGAGGGCGGAGGAGGCGATGATGATGATTGATCACTCTCCTGCTGTTTCGCCGCAAGCAGCGGCCCGAGCACCTCGCCCAGCACCATCAGGCCCAGCGCGGCGAAGGGCGTGAAGAACCACGCAAGCCCGAGGGCGATCATCCAGCGCTGCAAGCTGTCCAACGGCCAGCCGAGCAGCGCTCCCGTCAGCAGGTACAACCACAGCGTCAGCGCGGGTAGCGCTGCCAGGGCGGTCAGCAGAAAGTGCGCCCTGCGCCGCGCCTCCTTTTCGTTCAGCGCCCCCCTCACCCGCTTCCAGGCCCATACCGACCACACGGTGAGCGCATAAGCCAAAGTCAGCAACGATCCGGCGGCGAGCAGTCCGGGATCCAGGCGCCACTCCGCCAGCAGGCCATCGGCATTAAAATAGCTCGCGATCGCCAGCACATTGGCGACCAAACTGACCAGCCCGCTGAGCAACAGGAACAGGTTGTAACGTCTCATCGCATCTCCACCAACACCAACATACCGGCTAAGCCGCCAGCTGCAGCTCCGTGACCGGAACGGTCTGGCGGTCCTTGTAGATCGCGGAAACCGGACGGACGCCGGTCCAGCTGCTCACGCGCCCGGCCAGCAGCGGTGCGCCCACATCGACGCCGGGTGGCGGCAGGATCCCCGGCGGCCCCCAGTAACCAGCGTTGGCCAGCAGCCAGGTCTCGAGCGTGGCCCGGCCGACCCCCAGCGGCGACACGATGCTCTCGATCGCCCGCAGCAGCAATTCGCCGTACGCGGCGCGGTCGTAAGGGATGCGGCGCTCGATCAGCTCCCAGGCCCGGGCCTTTTCCGGGCCCGGGACGAGCAGGAAGTTCAGGCGTTCTCCGGGGTGCAGCTCGACTCCGGCCGCTGACAGCTGGTGAGCAACACGCGCCGCCGCCGTGCGCACGGTGTACTCCTCGGGCTTGCGCGACAGGCGGTGGACGACCACCAGTTCGGAGGGGTCGACCTCTCCGGCGCGCAGCGCTCCCAGACGCTGGCGAGCGTAGTCCAGCGCCTGCGGCAGCGCGGCGCGAAAGCCGGCTGCATCCTCACCCTGGGCCAGGATCTCCAGCATCCCCAGCTGGGTTTGCTTGATGAAGCGCGGCGTGTCGCGGCGGCGGGCTTCGATGCCACGCACCTTGAGCGTGCGGTCCTCGTACGCGCCGAAGTAGCGGTTGGCGACGGCCACGCGCGGTTCGGTGCGCGAAGGCAGGAAAGCCAGCCAGCGGTAGACCCCCTCCAGCCCGATGTGCAGCCCGGTGTGCGCGTGGATTTCCTCCAGCAGCGCCTGGTAGTCCGGGCGCTCGCGCGCTCCGGGTTTGTAAATCCACAGCCCATCCACATACAGGTGCAGCACGCGGAAGCCGCGCGCCTCGACCAGTTCCTTGGTCTGCAGCAGGATCTCACGGCCGTATGCGTTGACCGCCTCGTGCGCCTCGATGCGTCCGAAGCGCGCGTTCTTGTAGCCCAGGTATCCGAAGCATGTCACCAGCAGCCACTTGTGGGCCGAGTAGCGCCGGCGGAACGGCTCAAGGCGCGGGTCGTCGGGCTTCATCTCGCGCATGAGCGCCTTGTAGCGCCGGCGCTTTTCGAGCAGCGGCGCCAGCGTCTCCGGCACCAGCCCCTGACGGTGGCGGCAGACCGGCGTGCCGAGCTCGGGAATCGACTCGCCCTTGCAGCAGTGCGCGCCGACCGTCTCGGGCGAGATGTTGAAGTGAACCATGATGCTGGGATACATGGCGCTGAAATCGAGCTCGGCCACGTGCTCGTGCAGGCCGGCGATCGGCGTGTAGACCAGACCGCCCTTGTCGGCGGTAAGCAGGTCAATGCCGCTCTTCAGATCTTCCGGCTGGCGCTTCTGCCAGGGCACGAGCACATCGCGGCGCAGCGCGGTGGCGACCTGCATGGCGCTGATGCCGGTGCCGGTCGAGACACGGGCGACGGTCTGCGGGGGCAGGCCGGAGAGGCGGGCGATTTCGAGGATGCCGTCGATGCCGTAGTCGTTGGCCAGGAACGCGTTCTGGCGGTCGAGATGCCAGCGCCCGAAGAGCAGGTGCTGTTCGTTGCGGAAGACCACCCGTCCATAGGAGAAATAGGAGGAGGCCGGTTTGTGCTGCACTGCGCAGCCGGGATCGCGGTTGAGTGGCAGCGGGATGTGATAGTGCCCCGCCAGCTCGATCAGGCGCGGCAGGATGTAGTTATCACCGAAGGTCGTCACGAGCACATCCGGATCGTACTGCTCGAGCAGGTGGCGCATCCCGAGCACCAGCTGTCGGCTGCGGCGGCGTGGGAAGCGCAGCGTCTCGCCTTCGATCTCAACCAGCAGATCGCCGCGGTGCCCGCGCCCTGGATCGCGCATGTCGCCTGCCAGGCGCAGCGCCATCGTGCGCAGCGGCGGCAGCGCGTAGTCAATCTCCCAGGGCGAGTCGAGCGAGCGCATCTCGCACACCTGCTCGCCGTCGATCTCCAGTGTGCAGTAGGCCAGTGGAAACACGTCGCGCGCGAGCACGTAGCGCTGGGCGAGCGAGATATCGGCGTTGTAGTAGGTCAGGCCGGGAAAGGCATCGGCCGTCTGGCGGAAGAGGCGCGGCAGTTGCCCGGGGCGCGGCACGCCCACCTCGAGCACCTCCACCGGCTGGTCGAGGAACAAATCGCGGTGCTCGCCGCGCGCCAGCGTCACCGGTGTGTGCCCGCTGCGCAGCCACTCGCACAGCGCGTGCAGGTCCTGGCGCGGGCCGCGGGCGAAGAAGGTCGCCGTGAACGAATCGCGCAGCTTATGCATGACGCCCTGTGCATCGAGAACCCACAGCGTCATGCCGTCCCGGTCGGGATAGGTGTCAAACAGCCAGCCGAAGAGCGTCGTCATGGCTCGCCGGACGCCTGGCTCGCCTGTTCGTCCGGCGGAAGGGAGCGCCGGACGCGCTCGTCCTGCCCGGCCCGCAGGGTCTCGACCTCCTGCTGCAGCACGAGTACCTGTTTGTGCTCCTCGACCAGCATGGCCAGCAGCATGACTTCAAATGGCAGCAGGTGAGAGGCATAGGCCGCGGCCGCCAGGTGGCGGCGCGAGGCGCCGAGCAGATCGTCGAGCGCCCGCTGATCCTCGCGGCGCAGCGCCCGGCGGAAGCGGGCCAGCGACTGCTGTTCATGTAGAAATGCCTGTGTGATGGATGGCAGTGTTCGTCCCATGGATACCTCGCAGTGTCTGAAAGAGTGACAGTCATCTGTCCGTCTGCGGCATACGGGACCCGGAAACCGGGCGGAGGGAAGGGCGGCTGCCGCTAAAGGTTTGCCCGGCTCCCGGTCCCCTATCCCGGACGGTGTCTCAGCCGAACAGGCGCAACTGCTCCTGTGGCGAGCCCCCGGGCGATCGTAGCAGCCAGGCGGCGTCGGCGGCGACCTGCAGCTGGTCGAGCAGTGACCAGCGCTCCTTGACCAGCAGGCGCGGCTCGCGCGCGCCGACGATCACTGGCCCGCCGGCCGCCAGGCGCTTGAGGTGCGAAATGGTCTGTGCCAGCAGCCGCTCGGAATCGCGCAGCGGCACGCTCTCATCGTAGAACGTAGTCAGCAGGTCCAGCACAAAGAGCACTCCCGCTGCCTGCGGCGATGAGCCGCCGGCGGGCGCGTTCTCGATCAGCTGCGCCAACTGAAAGCAAGTGAAGGCGCGCGAGAGGCGCACGCGCTCCAGCGTGTCATGCGGGTTGGAGCTCAGGCGCCGCGCCAGGCGGGCAATGAAATAGCCATCGAAGCGGTTGCCGCCATCGAAGACGCGCACCCGCAGGCCGCGTGCGGCCATCAGCGTCAGCGCCGCGAGCAGGGCGCGGGTGGGGGTTTCGGCCCCCCAGAAGAGCGACAGGCGCGGCTGGAGCAGCATCTCGAGCGTGGCCGGATCGTCCAGCGCGAGCGGCAGCGGGGGGAGCTCATTGGAAACAAGGGTTGACTGCATTACGGGCCTCCGGGTTGCGCAGAAATCACATATAGAACAAATGTGCTAACAGTCTAGCCGTCCATGGATGGGACGCAATCCCGCGCGCGGTGGACCCGCGCGGGTGATTCGCGAATCACCCGCGCGGGGGAGGGATGAGAAAGGGGCAGATCAGCGGCTGGATGCGGCGAGCAGTTCTTTCAGGCGGGGATGGTCGGCGTAGTAGCCGCGGTATTCCGGGGCCAGCAGGATAGCGATGCGGCACATCACTTCGTCGGCATTGGCGCGCAGGCTGGCGCTGCGGTTCGCTTCGTCGAGCGGGGGGAGCTTGAAGGGCTGGCCGATGCGCATCAGGAAGCGCGGCCGGCGCAGCCTGAGCCAGCAGCTGATCGTCGCTTCCGTGCCGGCAACGGCAATCGGCACGATCGGGACATCGACCTCGCTGGCCAGGTAGGCGATGCCGGTCTTGGCGCGCGCCATGGCGCCGGTCCGGCTGCGCGTGCCCTCGGGAGCGATGCCGAACATATTGCCGCGCTTCACCCAGGCGACGGCCGCCTCAATCGCATGCCGGTCGACCTGCCCGCGTTCGATGAAAATGGCATTGCCCATGCGCAGAATGGGGCCGAAAAAGGGGTGGCGGGCGTACTTCTCGGCCGCCCAGCCGGTGACATTCTCACCGCCGATGAGGCCGAAAACAAGCGGCAGGTCGAAGATGCTGAGGTGGTTGACCGCCAGGATGCACGGTCCCCGCGCTGGCAAGTTCTCGAGCCCCTCGACCTCCCGGCGGGAGAGGAGAGAAGCGAGGAAGTTGAAGCTCCAGCGCAAGAAGCGTGAAAACATGGATTGTCTCCTGTCAGGCTTTTGATTGTAGACGTATTTGCGCGGTGCTACAATGGCGCCGGTTTGCGGAAGGCGGAATCATGATCGAGATCGAGAAGATCGACACGAAATCCAGGCGCGAAGTGGAACGGTTTGTGCGCCTGCCGTTCCACCTGTACCGCGGTCACCCGCTCTGGGTGCCGCCGATCCGCATGGACGTGCGCACGCGCCTGAACCGAGATAAGCATCCCTTTCACGAACACTCTGAAGCCGATTTCTTCATCGCCAGAGAGGATGGCGAAGACGTCGGGCGGATCGCGGCGATCGAGAACAAGCCCTACAACGAATACCACGGGACGCGCCAGGCGCAGTTTTACTTCTTCGAATGCGTTGAAGACCTGGAGGTCGCGCGCGCCCTGTTCGAGCGCGCTTTCGAATGGGCGCAGGAGCGCGGCCTGAACGCTCTCATCGGCCCGAAGGGCTTCGGCCCGCTCGATGGCTATGGCATGCTGGTAGAGGGATTTGAATTCCGTCCGGCGATGACGATGATGAACTACAACCCGCCCTATTACCCGGCCTTCGTGGAGTCGCTCGGCTTCCGCAAAGAGGTCGATTTCGTCTCCTGCTACCTGAGCGCCAAGAAGTTCCACCTGCCCGAGCGTGTGCATCGCATCGCCGGACGGGCGGCCAAACGCAGCGGGCTGGCGGTCAAGCGCTTCCAGACTAAACGCGAGCTGCTGGCATGGGCGCCGCGCATCGGCAAAACGTACAATGACACCTTCGTGAACAACTGGGAATACTACCCGCTCAGCGAGCGCGAGATCGATTACGTGATCAGCGAGATCCTGACGATTGCCGACCCGCGCTTGATCAAGGTCATCACCCACGGCGAGGACGTGGTCGGCTTCCTGTTTGGTTTCCCTGATGTTTCGGCCGCCATCCAGCGCAGCAAGGGACGCCTGTTCCCCTTTGGCATCATCGATTTGCTGATCGAGATGAAGCGCACGAAGTGGATCGCGCTCAACGGAGCCGGTGTGCTGCCTGAGTACCATGGTCGGGGCGGCAATGCCCTGCTCTACAGCGAGATGGAGAAGACGATCCAGGAGTTTGGCTTCCGCCATGCGGATCTGACCCAGGTGGCGGAGAGCGCGCTGCAGATGCGTAGCGACCTGGAGAACGTCGGTGGTGTGGCGTACAAGAATCACCGCGTCTTCATACGCGATCTTTAGCAACTCTCCGGCTCTGCAGCAGCTGAACCTCAAGCAGCAGCATTCCCAGGCAGGCCGTCAAGGACCATGGAACGGATTAGCCAGGATCGGGAACAGATCGACAGCATCCTGGCCAGGCCTGCCAGGAAGCGCGCGGCGATCATGAGCCTGCGGTCGGTGGATGATGAGGGTCTGACCGATCCAGCGAGAAGAATAACGCAACCCTTTAAATGTCAAACACCCCCGATTTTGTCGGGGGTGTTTGTTTTTGAATTGGATTCCAGCTAGCCGAACATCCCTGCGGCTGCGCCGACGCCAAATCCGAGCACCCCCAAGACAACCCCGGCGATCGCGATCAAGATGAAATACACGATAAAGCCGATGACGACGGTGACGATCGTCTGCACCCACTCCAGGTCGAGCGCTTCCCGGGCGGCGATGAACCAGGCGGCAAGTGCCAGCAGGGCAGCGGCAATGCGTACTGGCGCCGTGATGCAGTTGAGCGCCGTGGAGAAATTGGCGAAGATTCCCAGCACGGCCACAGCCTGCCAGATATAGGCCAGGCCGAGCGTCCGCACCAGTTCGTCGAAGGTCACCTCGGCGTGGAAGACCTCGCGTCCGACCCAGGCGATGATCATCGCGCCGATCGCGAAGCCAACGACGGCAAAGACCGTGCCGATCAGCGCGGCAATGACGATCCGGAAAAACCCGGTGGCCGCCACTGAGCCGAGCTGATTCAGGAAGGCGATCACCACGACCAGGATCCAGGCCGTGGAGGTAAAGCTGGGATCCTCTTCGACTTCCCGGTAGACATCACTGCGGAACGTGATCGCGCCCATGATTCGGTCCATCAACATGACATTTCGCTCCTTCTATTTGCTATCTGTAATCAGGCACAATGTGCGAACCGTACGACCGCTGTCCGGGCGGCCCGCAGAGTACAACCCCCTGCAGGGAGTTGCGTTGCGCGGAGAATCCACCGCGCCCGCATTGAAGACCAGGGTCTGTCAGGCCGGGCGGGAAAGCCACGCTTGAGCGAAGTCGACGGCGGCCGGTTGAGAGAACAGCCGGCTTTCGGCCGATCCGATCCGGCCGATCTCCACCGGGTGTTCCAGCTCGAACTCGATTCCGATCTGGGTGAAAGGCTCCTCATCGAGGTCGACATCGCGGTAGGTGACCCAAACCCGCTTGCCGTCGAGCATGACGGGCGCGCCCTGGGTAATGTCCCGCCGGCGGGGAATGCGGTATTCGGCCAGATGGAAGGAGGTGTTGCTGTCATAGCCGGCGCCGAGCAGGAGCACATGTCCTTTCCGTTCGTAGATGCGCGCCAGCGGTGAACCCTCGCCGAGCGGATCTTCGAGCTGATGGTCGCCGATTATCTCCCTGGCCTGTGCGCCCCAGGCAGCAAACGAAAGCGCCGGGTGATCGCTGCGCAGCACGCCGGGCCAGGTGCGGAAATGTTCAGCCACACGGCCGATGCCGCTGGTGGGCGTGATGCGCGGGTCGTAGGCCGGCATGGTCTCGCGCACGGCATCCACCCAGCTGGCGGGAACGGGCGGGTTTTCCCAGCGGGCGGGTTCGGACAGGCCGCCTGAGTGCGCCGGCATGACCAGCGTGCCATCTGGCGTGAGGGCATCCTGCAGCGCCTGAATGACGGCCACGGAGCCCCCATTCACCCAGCCGAGCGCCGAGAGCGAGCTGTGGGCGAGCACAATCATGTCCGGCCCGACGCCCAGGCGGCGCAGGTCCGCCGCCAGGCTCTGGCGAGTGCGGGGTTCGGGGGTAGCAGCGATCACATCAGATTCGGCCATCATCCCTCCGCCGGGATTATACCTGCAGGCCGCTCACCGATAGCCCGGCGGGAGCTTTTCGTCAGTCCGTTCCCTGCTGCCACCAGCGCAGGCCGAGGTCGAGCAACAGCATGCGCAGATCGGACTTGCTGTGCAGGCGGAACTTGCCCAGCACGCTGCGCACGTGCGATTTGACGGTCTCGGGCGATATAACGAGCTGAGCGGCGATCTCCTGATTGGTGCGCCCGCGCGCCGCCAGCCAGGCGATCTCGCGCTCGCGCGGGGTGAGCGAGGAGAGCACCCATTCGGCATGCCGCCGCAGCGCCTCACGCTCGAGCGCCCCGGCGAGCAGGTCTTGGGCCAGCGCCTGCGGGGCGCGGTCCCGGGCGCGTGCCGCACGCCGAAGGTGGAGCGCCAGCTGTCCTTGCAGCTCGACAGTCAGTCCGGGCTGGCCCGTCCCGGGTGCCAGCCGGCGCAGGCGCTCCAGCCAGCCATCCCGCCCCCTCGCGGGCTGCGGCGCAGAATCAGGGTTGGCTGGACTCGACCGTCGATGAAACCACACAGGGCCTCCTCCTGGGCGTGCGGCACGGGGCAAAGGTGGGAAACACGCGCATCCCGATTATATAGAACAAATGTTCGTATGTCAATCGACGGGCAGGCGCCGTGGACCTGCACCGGCTTCCCTGATAGACTCGGCCGGTAGCAGGTGACAGGAGCTGGATATGAAAAGACTGCTTGGAGCGTTTCCGATGCTGGCGCTCATCCTGGCTGGCTGCAACGCCCCGCTGACGAGCCCGGCGGACACGCCTGTCAGCCCGACCCCGACCGCCGCCGCGGCAGGGACGGCGACTTCGACTGTGGCTGCGACCCCATCAGGGGAAGGCGTTCCGGAAGCGATCATGATCCTTGAGCCCGGCCCGGGATCACGCCTCACCAGCCCGCTGCGGGTGCGTGGTGAGGCGGATTCGACCTTTGAGCAGACGCTCGTGGCCCGGCTGGTCGATTCAAACGGAAATGTGCTCTATCAAGAGCCGCTGATGATTCAATCGCCGCTGGGCGAGCGCGGGCCGTTCGATGCGGAGCTCAACGCAGCGGTGTCAGAGCCAACCAATGTCTTTCTGCAGGTGTATGCGACCAGCCCGCGCGATGGCGGCATCACCCACCTCGAAACCATGGGCGGGGGGATCACTTTGATGCCGGATGGGCCCCAGGAGATCGTCATGCGCGATCCCTACCCTGAGCGCATCAACGTATTCGCGCCGCAGTCCGGCCAGCAAATCAGTGGGGGCGTCGTCCATGTCGAAGGGTATGGGCTGGCCAGCTTCGAGGGCACGCTGGTGCTTGAACTATATGATGTGGAGGGTGAACTGATCGGTTCCGAACCGATCATTGTGCAATCGCCGGACATGGGCACCCCCGGCCCATTTTCTGGTGATATCCCTTACGATATCACGCAGCCCATGCCAGCCCGTCTGGTCGTGCTTGATCCTCTCCCGATTGCCAATGGCGTGAACCATATCACCAGTGTTGAGATCCAGCTGCAGCCCTGATGCGGGGGTTGACACAAGGAATTGCTCCAGGAGAGCGAGTGATCCTGATGGATGAACAAACTTCACCGGCCCAACAGCGCAGGAATGCGCGCCGGCCCTATACCGGCTGGCCTTACAGCCGTGTGCTGGCGACGCTGGTGCTGGTGCCAACCGTGCCGATGCTGCTAATCTCCGTGGGAGCCCTGCTGCTGTTCTATCTGGCACCGGTCCGGTTCGGCGACCTGTTGGCCAGGCTGCCGGGCGAATCCTTTATCCGCACGGCGCTGGTCTTTGCGCCGGCTACGCTGTTCGCGATCGTCGTGCTGGCGCTGCTCTATGCCATCGAAAAGCCCGTAGAAAAGCCGGAGGTGGCTATAGCATCGCGAGCCCGGGAAGCCCAGCGTTCGCTTCTGGACTGGCTCCCCAGGCTGACGCTGGCGGTCGCGATACCCCTGTGGCTTTTTTCCCTGGGGTTGTGGAGCCTGTCGTTCATATCACCTGGCCGTTTCGACCGCCTGCTTGCACCGCTGCCGGGCGATTCCTACCTGCGGCCGCTAGTCCCATTTGCGCCATGGGTGCTGTTTTTGATTGTGATTGCTGCAGCCGGTTTCGTGTTCACCCGGCCGGCTGGAGGTGGTGAGGCGCAAGGTGCGCGCGGCAGTGCGGAGGTAGGATTTGACGGCATGCTCCGCCCCGCGATCACGGCTGTCCTGGTCTCCGCTCTCCCTGCGTTGCTCGGTTCGTTCGCCGCACTCGCTGTCTACTGGCTGCGGCCAGACAGCTTCGCCCGTGTGTTGGAGCATTTGCCCTTTGAAACGATCGTGCGCGCTGGTTTGGTATTCGTCCCCCCCACATCCTTCGTGGCGGTCGTCCTGGCGGCGATGTACCTGCTTGGAACGCGCAAGCCCGATCAGGCAACCGGTGCAGAAGAGCCAGCTCGCCTGCGTGGAGCGTCTTCGCTGCGCTCAAGCCTGGGCATGTTCGTGCTCACAGCAGGATTAAGCCTGTCGGCCGCACTGGGGCTCGGGCTGCTTGGATCGCTGATATACATCATCCTGCGTTAGGAGCCGAATATGGCTGGTGCGCTTTCGTCCTACCCCTTCATCCTGGCCTTGATGGCTGCGGCGTTGGCTGAGCTGAGCGCGATCCTGATACGCCGGGTCGCCTCCACGCTCGGTATCTGGCTCTACGGTTTGGCGGGTGCGCTCTCGTTGGTTGCAGCGGGCTGCCTGATCTGGTCGTACACCTGGGCGATGAGCAGCGTTACGGACTCGGCCTGGGGCAATGTACTCATGCAGGCGTTAGGGGCGCTGCTGCTCCTGGCCGGCGCAGGGCTGCTGCTTTGGTCCCTCGCAACGCTGGGCGCACAGAGTCTGGTCGCCAGGCGGGACTCAGTGCTCATCTCGCATGGGCCCTACCGCTGGATCCGCAGGCCGATGGGAGCAGCGGTCGGCTTGCTGGGGGTTGGCGGTGCGCTTGTCAACGGCAATCCGGCGATGTGGATCTGGTTCTTCGGCTGGCTAGTCCTCTCGCAACCACTTTTTGAGCTCGAGGAGTGGGAGCTACTCACCCGCCTGCGGGGTGCCGGGGAGTATCTGCGGCGCACGCCGCGCTACCTGCCACGGCGGCGCTAGGGCGCCGGATTGAGACGCTGGATGCTTCCATTCAGGTCGACCAGATAGACACGCCCATCCATATCCATTCCAAAGGAGCTAATCTGGAACGAAGTCGACCAGAGCGCGGCATGGAGCCAGCCACCCGAACCGTCAGCACGCAAACCCCAGATCCGGCCGCTGCAGTAATCTCCGTAGAGATAGACGCCTGACCAGGTTGGAAGGTTCGGGTCGCGAAGTACCACGCCCCCGGTCACAGAACAGCCCATGGAGTGGTCATACTCCGCCACCGGTTCGATCAAATCCGGAGCAGTCCCGCCGGCATAGGCTGAGCTTCCCTCACGCAGGTTCCAGCCGTAGTTGCGCCCGCCCGGTGCGCCTGCTGGTTGAAAGTCGATCTCCTCGATGCTGTTCTGGCCGACATCGCCGATGTAGAGGTCGCCGGTGAGCGAATCAAACGCGAAACGCCATGGATTGCGCAGACCGAAAGCCCAGATTTCCGGTCGCCCGCCACCCGCAGCGTAAGGGTTTTCCGGGGGGATGCTGTACGGTTCTCCACCGTCAACGGCGATCCGCAGGATCTTCCCCAGCAGTGTGTCGAGCCGCTGACCATTGCCCTGCGGGTCGCCGGCCGACCCCCCGTCACCAGCGCCGATGTACAGGTACCCATCCGGACCGAAGGCAAGCATGCCGCCGTTATGGTTGGCGTAGGGCTGGTCGATCAGCAGCAGGGTCATCTCGCTGGAGGCCTCGGCGCGGTTGGGGTCCTCACCGATCTGGTAGCGTACGATGTGGGTCGTGCCGCCGGTGCCGGTATAGTCCAGGTAGAAATACCCATTTTCCGTGTAGCGGGGGTGAAACGCCAGACCGAGCAGTCCCTGCTCGTTGCCCCGATCGTTCACCCTGGAGCGGATGTCGAGGAATGGATCCGGTAATCGCTGGCCATCCTGCAGGATCCAGATCATCCCGCGTTGTTCAACGACGAACAGGCGGGAGTCACCTGCATGTGTGACGAAGACCGGGCGTGAAAAGCCATCGGCCACCTGCGCCCAAACTGCTGAGGATGCCGGAGGGATCACTGGCTGCGGGGTGGATGATGGAGCTGACGCTTCAGCCGGCGCCGTTGCGTCACTCATCGTTGCTGTCGCCGCCTGGGGCTGGAACGGAGTGGGAGTGATCAACGGTTCGGGCGAGTTTGTCTGCGCCGAACCGCAGGCTGTAAGCGTCAGCGTAAAGGCGATCAGGAAGAAAAACCGGATTCGGTGCATGTTCACCCTTCCACTTGATGGGATCGCGTACAATTGTACCGTGCGGTCCCAGAGTCGTCCGACGGGAGGTTGAGGCGTGTTCACTAATTATTCCGATGAAGCGGCATTCGCCTTGCTCGCTGTGCGGCGTGCGGCCGAGCTCTGCCGCGTGATTCAGGGGGAGATGGTCACGCCGGCGATCTCCAAATCGGATCACTCGCCCGTCACGGTCGCCGACTACGCCAGCCAGGCGGTGGTCGCGAAGCTGCTCGTAGAGCATTATCCGCATGATGCCCTCGTCGCCGAGGAGGACAGCCAGGTCCTGCGAGATGCAGGCCGGGCAAACACCCTCTCGGCTGTAACGGGCTATGTCAGGCGAGTCTTTAAGGGGATTTCAACCGATCAGGTCTGCCGCTGGATTGATCACGGGGCGGGCGGACCAGGGGACCGCTTTTGGACCTGTGATCCGATCGATGGCACGAAAGGCTTTCTGCGCGGTGACCAATATGTCGTCGCGCTGGCCTTGATTGCTAATGGCGAGGTCGTCGTCGCGGCGCTTGGCTGCCCGAATCTTAGCGCCGGGATGAAAGCGGATGTCAACGGGAGCGGAAGTGCTGTAATCGCAGTTCGTGGCGAAGGCGCCTGGTCGATGCCGCTGCACGATGGCAGCCCCAACCGGCTGCACGTCTCAAGCGTCGGCACACCGCACGAGGCGAGAGTGCTGCGTTCTTTCGAGTCCGGTCATACTGACAGCGCGAAAATCGCGTCGCTGCTTGAGACGCTGGGTATCAAGGCCGATCCGGTTCTGATGGACAGTCAGGCGAAGTATGCGCTGCTGGCGGCCGGTTCCGGCGAACTGCTTTTCCGTTTACTCTCCCCCGCACGGCCTGATTACCGCGAGAAGATCTGGGATCAAGCGGCGGGATCGCTGATAGTCGAGGAGGCCGGGGGTCGGGTGACCGACTTGCGCGGGAAGGCTCTCGATTTCACTCAGGGTCGCCAGTTGGAGGGGAACTTCGGCGTGCTGGCATCGAACGGCTACCTGCACCAGGCTGCACTCGATGCAATCCGAAGCGCCGGTGCAGATCAGCGGCCGGAGCCCGCGTGAGAAATCGCTATCCCGCAGGGCTCGCCGCTGCGCTGGCGCTGGCTGCGATCGCGCTCACGGCGCATCTCTCGGCCGATGTCTTCGAACGCATGCCGCACCTCGAGGATGAATTCGCCAACCTCTGGCAGGCGCAGGTCTACGCGCAGGGCTCGCTCTCCGTTCCCTCGCCGGAATCTCCGCGCTCCTATCTCGTGCCGTTCGTGATCGACTACCACGGACAGCGTTTCGCCAAATACCCGCCGGGTTGGCCCGCAGCGCTGTCACTCGGCGCTCGCGCCGGCGCACCCTGGCTGGTGAACCCCCTGCTGGCCGGATTGGCTGTCTGGCTGACCTTCCGCCTGGGATCAAAACTGCTGGGAGAATGGCCGGGGGTGCTGGCCGCGCTGCTGCTGCTCGCTTCACCGATGTTCCTGATGCTCGCCGCCTCGATGATGCCGCATATCTTCAGTCTGGTTCTGGGCCTGGTTTTCACCCTGTGCTGGGTCGATTTGTTCCTGGGGGAAGATGATGCCTGGTCGCGCGCCGGGACGCAGCCAGCTGTGTTGGTGCTCCTTGCCGGCCTGTCGCTGGGGCTGTTGGCTCTCACCCGGCCATGGACGGCGGCCGCGCTGGCCGCACCCTTCGCGGTCCATGGCGTCATCCGCCTGGTGCGCGCTGGCAAAGGGGAGCGTATTCGGCTAGTCAGCGTAGCCGGGCTGACTGGAGCGCTGGCGGCGTGCATCCCCCTCTGGCAATACGCCGTCACCGGGGACGCCTGGCTCAACCCGTATACGCTCTGGTGGCCCTACGATCGGCTTGGATTTGGCTCCGGCATCGGGGTCACGGAGAGCGGCCACAGCCTGTACTGGGCGCTGTACAACGCCCGATTCAGCCTGCGCGCAGGCATGCATGATCTCTTCGGCTGGCCTTACCTGTCCTGGCTCTTCCTGCCCATCGGCCTGATCGCGCTGCGCCGCGACCGGCGGGCGTGGCTGCTGGCTGGCATCCCCCTCGCGCTGATCTTCTTCTACGCTGCGTACTGGATCGGGTCCTGGCTGTTCGGGCCGCGCTATTACGCCGAAGCGCTGCCGGCCCTGTCGGTCATCAGTGCAGCCGGAATCGCCTGGTTGGGAGGCTGGATCGGCTCGCGTAAGCCGGCTCATCGCATCCGTAAACTGGCCGTCTTCGGATTGCTGGCTTTGCTGTTCGCGGTGGATGCCGCCGGGTATCTTCCCTCCCGACTGGGTGGCATGCGCGGCCTGTACCATATCTCGCGGGCACCGAGCCAACAGATTGAGCGGGCGGACCTTGGCCATGCGCTGATCCTCGTCGAGGCTGATCATTGGACTCAGTATGCGCAGCTGCTGCCGCTCGTGCCGCCGTTTTTGGAATCCGATCTGAGCATTGCCTTGAGTCGCGATCCTGAAGCCGACGCGGCGCTGATCGAAAGAGCAGGTGATCGAGCCGTTTACACTTACGACGCTGAAGATGGCTCTCTGCTGCCTTATGAGCCGTGAGGACTAAGAAACCTTAACCTGCCCGTGCGTTTTCTCCCTATAATCAGAACATGGCTTCCATCCTGATCGTCGAAGATGATGAAACGCTGCGCGACACCATCGCCCTGAACCTGAGGTCGGAGGGGTACGAGGTATACACGGCCGGAGACGGCGAGACCGGCCTCCAAGAAGCGCGAGAGCGCGCCCCCAATCTCGTCATTCTGGACGTGATGCTGCCAGAACTCGATGGATTGACCGTTTGCCGTGTGCTGCGCAAGGAGAGCCAGGTGCCGATCATCTTGCTTACAGCGCGCGGCATGGAGACAGACAAGATCATTGGGCTGGAGAGCGGTGCAGACGATTATATTGTCAAGCCCTTTTCGCTGGGTGAATTTCTGGCGCGCGTGCGTGCGGCGCTGCGGCGCGGAGCGGGTGCGGAAACCGGGACGGAGGTGCGCATCGGAGATCTGCGCCTCGATTTGATCGCCCGGCGCGTATACCGGGGGCAGGAAGAGCTCCAATTGGCACCGCGCGAATTCGAGCTGCTGGCGATCTTGATGCGCAACCCCGGCGCAGTACTTTCCCGCGAGGCGCTCCTCACGCGCGTGTGGGGATCGGATTTCGTCGGTGATCCGCGCACGGTCGACGTCCACGTCCGCTGGCTCAGGGAGAAGATTGAGCCCGATCCGTCCCGGCCGGAATACATCCAAACCGTACGCGGGATGGGTTACCGCTTCGAGGCCGTATGATCCACCTCGTCTGGTTCGCTGCAGTCCTGCTGCTCGCCCTGCTCGCCATCGGACTATGGCAGCGTGAGCGCATCCGGCGCCAGCAGTTCGAACGGCAGTTGCGGCGCCGGACGCAGGAAATGGGCACCGATCTGGACACCATGGCCGTAGCGTGCAGCCAAATGACAACCGCTCTGGCGAGCAGCCACTACCCGACGATCGTGGTCGACCATGACCTGGGCGTCCAGCTCGCCAATCAGCGCGCGATCGAGACCTTCGGACCTTTTCAGCCCGGTATGAGCCTGATCAACCTCACCCGGACCACGGCGCTGGAGCAGATCGCCCAGGACGCCTGGGACATCGGCCCCGGCGGCGATCTGGAACGTACGGTCCGGATCGAAGACCGCCCATTCAAAGTGCGGGCGGAGGCCAGCGGCGAATATGTCGGACTTTCGTTGGAAGACGTCACCGAGGTGCAGCGCCTGAGCCGGGCTCGCCAGGATATGATCGCCAACCTGTCGCACGAGCTGCGGACACCGATCGCCTCGATCCGCTTGCTGGCAGAAACGCTCACCAGTCCCGCCGGCCAGGCGCCCGGCGTCGCCGACAATCTGATCGCCAAGATCGTCTCCGAGGTCGAGGTGCTCGAACAGATGACGCTCGAGATGCTCGACCTCTCATCCATTGAATCGGGCCAGCAGCCGATCCGACTTGAACCCATCCCAATTTCGGACATCCTCGTTGACCCGCTTGCCCGGCTGGAGGATCAGGCCGCCCGCAAGATGATCGAGATCAAGATCAAGCACCCCGGCAGACTGAGCATCCTCGCCGACCGGGCGCTGGCAGAGCGCGCCGTGCTCAATGTGCTCCACAACGCAATCAAGTTCTCTTCCGAAAACGGAGTTGTCAGCATCTCGGCCGCGTACGACACGGATGACGGGATGGTGACGCTTTCCATCCGGGACAGCGGACCCGGACTGCACCCGCAGGACCTCGAACGCATCTTTGAGCGCTTCTACCGCGCCGATCGCGCCCGTTCCACACCGGGCACCGGGCTGGGACTTTCGATCGCCCATCACATCATGCGCGCCCACGGCGGGTCGATCAGCGCTGAGAATCTGCGGCCTCCCGAGGTCGGCGCAGTCTTTCATCTCCGCTTCCGCTCCGCCTGAGCCGAAATTCGTCCCCATACACCCTCAAAACCCGGGTGCGCATCCTGTTATTAAGGATGTTTAACGGGCTCTTGAATTGCGCTTAAACTAGCCCGGCTACGCTGTGAGCATGGAAACAAACACAATCGGCTTTCAAGATATTCGAGGCATTGAAGTTGAATCCGAGTTCGTCTTCCGCTCGGCGGAGGCTGGATCAGGCGGCATCGGGCGATCGATCGGTTATCAGCAGACGCTGATGGCCCTGCGCAGCCTTTCGATCCCGAAGGCGGGGGCGTGGGAGGCGATCTCCTGGGGCAACACCCTGCGAACTGTCGGAGCGCTGCGGTGACGGACGCCAGTCGGAACGCCTCCCAGGACGCGGACTTAACGCTGCGCTGCCCGGCGTGTCATGCGAAGGTGCGCGATTTCAAACAGCAGGCCCTTGGCAGGAACGTTCAAATCGAAGGGACCTGCCACCGCTGCCGGACGCGGATTTTCGCCATCCGCCGCGGCCCCGGTGCGATCAAAGAAGGACAAACCGGAGTCAGGAAGCGCGTGCTGGACTATATTGATCAAGCCGCTTGAGTGGGCTGGCTTTCTCTCTTCTTCCCCCCCTCGATATGGACACCTGGCGTGGTCGGCGCGTCAGGTGTCCATGGGTTAAGAAAGCTTAATCGAACCTTGACCTGTCCTTAAGTGGTGCGCGTTAACCTGAATGGCAGATCTTATTTCTTGAGGAGGAATGAAGTATGTCGATAAAGCGTTCCGCTCTTTTTGTTGGTCTTGTGCTTGCGCTGGTGCTTTCCGCTTGTGGCTCACAGCCAGCACCTGTGACGACGGTAGAAGTAACCCGCATGGTCGAGGGGACGCCGCAGGTGATGGTGATCACGGCGACTCCCGAAGCCCAGGTTGCTGCCGGATCGATCCAGATCAACGGCGCCGGCGCGACCTTCCCGCTTCCGGTCTACACCGAGTGGACCTATGCCTACCAGTATGTTGATCCATCGGTTGCGATCAACTACCAGGGCATCGGTTCCGGCGGCGGCAAGAAAGCCATCGTCGACCGCACCGTCGATTTTGCCGGTTCCGACTCGCTCCTGAAAGACGACGAGTACAGCGCTGGCGGCGACCTGCAGATGTACCCGATGATCGCTGGCGCCGTCGTACCGATCTACAACGTCGAAGGTCTCACCAGTGACGATCCCACCCTCATCCTGAGCCGCGAAGTGCTGGTCGGTATCTATGACGGCACGATCAATACGTGGAATGATCCCGCGATCGTGGCGCTCAATCCGTCGCTGGCCGACAAGCTGCCGAAGGCCGGGATCACCGCCGTGCACCGCTCGGACGGCTCCGGTACGACCGAGATCTTCACCAAGGCGCTCTCCTCGTTCAGCCCGGAGTGGAAGGCGAACGTTGGCGCCGGTTCATCGATTGAATGGCCCGTCGATAAGGCTGGCAACGGCGTTGGTGGCAAGGGCAACCAGGGCGTGGCGGCAGCGGTCCAGAACACCGCCAACAGCATCGGCTACGTCGAGCTCTCCTACGCCGTGTCGAACAAGATCACCTTCGCCCAGATGATCAACAAGGCGGGTAGCACCGTCACGGCCGATGCGGCCAGCCTGCAGTCTGCCATGGCGGACTTCGCCGGCAGCTTCAGCGACCGCCTGACGACGGATATCGTCGATGGCTCGGGAGCGGGCTCGTGGCCGATCGCCGGCTACACCTACCTGGTGCTGCACACCTCCACGATGGAGGACTGCGCCAAGGCGGCCAAGCTGCTCGAGTACGTTCGTTGGACGCTGACCGACGCCGGCGCAGCGCAGCGCGCCTCGGATCTCGGCTACGCCGTCCTGCCCGATGCCGTGCGCGAGCAGGTCCTGGCCAAGCTGGGCGAGGTCACCTGCAGCGGTGCGCCGGTGATGAGCGGCGGCTAGAAAACAAGTTTCCTGCGGTTTTTCCCGTCAGGGGAACCCAGAAATTAAGGGTTCCCCTGAGAGCTTTCTTTTTACAGGTTAGGAGGCAGGCCCTTGAACGCAGTTCATCCGATTGAAAGGACACCGTCATCCGGATTGAGATCCTGGGTGGAGAACCGCTGGCAGCATGGCGATCTCGTCTGGCGGGTGTTGATCGGTCTGGCAGCAGCCGGCGTGCTCCTTTTAATTCTGGCCATCGGCTGGCTCCTGTGGCGCGATTCGGCCGCCGCGCGCCAGGCATTCGGTTGGTCGTTTATCCTGCCGACCTCCGATGCCTCATGGAATCCCGTTTTCGATAAATTTCAGGCCTGGCCGTTCATTTACGGCACGCTTCAGACCTCCTTTGTCGCCCTGCTTCTCGCCATTCCGGTCAGCCTGGGGATTGCGATCTTCCTGGCGGAGCTCAGCCCGGCGTGGCTGCGGACGCCGCTGGGGTGGATGATCGAGCTGTTGGCCGCCATTCCCAGCGTGGTGTACGGCCTGTGGGGGATCTTCGTTTTCCTCCCGGTGGTTGTGACGCCGCTGGGAAATGGCCTGGCACAGGCCCTGGCCGGCGTACCCGGACTGGGCGACTTCTTTACCGGGCCGATTCCGCAGAGCGGATCGAGCCGCCTGGCAGCCAGTCTGATCCTGACCATCATGATCATCCCCACCATCGCGGCTGTCAGCCGGGATGTCTTTCGCGCCATTCCACAGTCGCAGCGCGAAGCGGCGATGGCGTTGGGCGCGACATCGTGGGAGATGATTGGGCAGGTGCTGGTGCCTTACGGGCTGTCGGGCATCCTGGGGGCCGTCATCCTGGGGTTGGGGCGGGCGCTGGGGGAGACGATGGCCGTGACGATGGTGATCGGCAACAGTATCGAAGGGTCGCTTTCCCTGCTCAGGCCGGGATATACCATGTCCAGTATCATCGCCAACGAATTCGCCGAGGCGGTGACCGAACTGCACACCGAAGCACTGGTAGAGATCGGTTTGGTGCTGTTCGTCATGACGCTGCTCTTGAACATCCTGGCTCGCTTCCTGGTCTGGCGCGTGGCCCGCAGGACCCCGCAGGAGGCACGAGCATGAGTTCCTCCACCTTGCCGCTGAAGCGACACATCACATTCAGCCGTGCTGGCTACAACCGGCGCAGGATCACCAACCTGCTGATGCTTGGTTTGACAGGCTTGATGGCCGCCCTGGCGCTCGTTCCCCTGATCTGGATCATCGCCTACGTCATCCTGCGCGGCGGCAGCTCGATCAACCTGGCATTTTTCACACAGCTACCACGACCGCTGGGTGCTGCGGGTGGAGGTGTGCTGCATGCAATCCAGGGCACGCTGATTCTCACGGCGCTGGCCGGTCTTTTTGCCATCCCCCCGGGCATATTGGCGGCGATTTATGCTGCCCGTCACCCCAATTCTCCGCTGGGGATCGCGGTACGCTTCGCGACCGATGTGCTCTCGGGGGTGCCTTCCATTGTGGTCGGGCTGTTCGGGTACGCCTTGATCGTCAAAACCCAGGGTCATTACTCGGCCCTGGCTGGAGGGCTGGCGCTGGCGATCTTGATGCTGCCGATCATCGTGCGGACGACGGAGGAGATGATCAAACTCGTTCCCCACACGCTGCGGGAAGGATCGCTGGCGCTGGGCGCGCCGGAATGGAAAACGACCTTGAGCGTCATCCTGCCGGCGGCGGCCAATGGCATCATCACCGGCCTCTTGCTGGGGCTGGCCCGCGCCTCGGGCGAGACCGCTCCGCTGCTGTTCACAGCACTTGGAAATGAACGCTACGATGCGTTTCGAATCGTGAAGATCGGGGTGCAGACCGGCCAGGGTCCGCTCTCGATCCTGAACGCCCTAATTGAACAGCCGATCGACTCGCTGCCGCTGACGCTCTGGAAGTACGCCCAGCAGCCCTACCCGGAACGGATCGACCAAGCCTGGGGCGTGGCCTTGATCCTGATGGCGATCGTCCTGGCAACGAACATCGGCGCCCGGCTCTGGGTCGAACGGCGGGCGGCTCGCTTGAAGGGATAGAACCGGTGACCGTACAGATCATGAATGGAGAACTGAATTTGGAAAAGGATGGATTGGCTCCGATGAATCTTCCGACGAAGGCTTCGATTGACATGGTGCTTGCCGATCTTGAAATGAAGATGGAGATTCGAGATCTCTCGGTGTTTTACGGCGAGTTCCGGGCCCTGGCGGGAGTATCGCTTAAAATCCCGAGCCAAAAAATCACAGCCATTATCGGCCCCTCCGGCTGTGGAAAATCGATCACGTCGAATACACGGACCGAGGGTGAAGTATGTCTCGATGAGCAGAACATCTACGCGCAAGGTGTTGACGTGGTCGATGTGCGGAGGCGAGTCGGCATGGTCTTCCAACGCCCCAACCCGTTTCCGAAGAGTATTTACGACAACGTAGCCTATGGACCGCGGTTGTACGGAGTGCGGCGGCGCTCGGAATTGGATGAGATCATCGAAAATAGCCTGCGCCAGGCCGCCCTCTGGGACGAGGTCAAGGACAAGCTGCATCAATCTGGTCTGGCGCTCTCCGGCGGACAGCAGCAGCGCTTATGCATTGCCCGCGCCCTGGCGGTCGAGCCAGAGGCCATCCTGATGGACGAACCAGCCTCCGCCTTGGATCCGGTGGCGACGCTGCGGATCGAGGAATTGATGCAGAACCTGGTCGAGCACTACACGATCGTGATCGTGACGCATAATATGCAGCAGGCAGCGCGCGTTTCCGATTTCACGGGCATGATGATGATGCGCGAAGATCGCGCCGGTGAATTGATCGAATTCGACCGGACCGATCTGATCTTCACCCGTCCCAAGGACAAGCGCACGGAAGATTACGTCACTGGCCGATTCGGTTAGGTGAAAGAGGGAGATTCGAGATCTCTCGGTGTTTTACGGCGAGTTCCGGGCCCTGGCGGGAGTATCGCTTAAAATCCCGAGCCAAAAAATCACAGCCATTATCGGCCCCTCCGGCTGTGGAAAATCGA
>JARRJK010000012.1:0-31085 GCA_037379555.1 Anaerolineales bacterium
CAGCCGCCCGCCGGCGGGCAGCTCCGGGGGAGTGTAGTGAGCGCAGCGTGCGGGAGATGGAACGGGCCAGCTAGATCGGAATCAAGCCGTACAAGGCGAGCAGCACGATAACCAGCAAGATCGCCAGCAGGGTGAGGCCCATCAGCACAGGCCGCACCCAGCGCCGCCAGCCTGTGCGGCCCTTCTTTACCCCTTCCCAGTCGATCGTGCCCGTATCGAACTCGGGTACGGGGGGTTGCCCTTTCTCGCCGGCCAGCTTCTCGAAATCAGACAAGGTCGCGCTGTCGATGAACTCGAGTGGTTTGCCGGCGATCAGGCGCCGGGCCTCCGCATTCAGTATACCGGTCGTGATCAAGGCTGCCTTCTGTGCTTTGTAATTCGCCAGGTGCGTCAGGAAGAGTTTCACGCTACCAGCCGAGATCTGGGCGTTCGAATCGCAGCGCGCGACCCAGCGCTCGCCGCCGGAAGAGGCGATCAGAAGGTCGGTGCGCAGCTCGTCGATATCCACGCTCTGCTCAACGGTGTGCCCGAGTGAGCGGTACAGCTCGCGCGCACGCTCAACGAGAACCTGGTGTCCATCCATGCTTCAAATGTACATGAAAGTGATGTTTTACGCTATCTCGAATCGCCGCGAGTTTCTCGATCTTGACATGGTAGCAAATCTGCTGTATTTTAAAAAAGTACTTTGTTTTTCAAAGTATTTCGATCTTAGCACATCAGACAACCCAAGGAGATTGACATGTCCCACTCTATCAGCTTGAAAGATGCCGAACAGAGGGTTTTCCAAACCGCAACCAACGACGGGACCTGGGATATCCTGCTTGGATGCTTCTTCCTTATGTTCGCGATCGCCCCTCTCCTCAGCGCTTCACTTGGTGATTTCTGGAGTTCAGCTGTCTTTCTACCCTTCTGGGGAGCGGCTTACGTTGCGCTTCGGCTTATTCGTAAACATGTCGTCCGCCCGCGCATCGGAAGCGTTCGTTTCGGGAAAAGCCGTCGGGCGGTTCTTTCTCGTTTCAACGTCATCCTGCTGGTGCTCAATCTGCTGACTTTCGTGCTCGGCCTATTCGCTGCCGCCTATGCAAGCCGCATCCCCGGGCAAGTGATGGGCTTTGCGCTCGGATTGATCCTTCTGGGAGGCTTCAGCTTCGCTGCCTTTTACCTGGGCATCAGCCGCCTGTATGTCTACGGACTGCTAACCGGGCTTGGCCCTCCCATCGGCGAGTGGTTGTGGACCCGCGGGCTGGTTTCGCATCACGGTTATCCGCTGATGTTCGGCTTCATTTCGGGCACTATGATCTTTGTCGGGCTCGCGCTATTGCTGCGCTTGATCGCACAATATCCTGCCTCTGACGATGACCAGCCCCTGGAAAGCATGTGACATGGTCGCTTTGAAGAACGGCGCTGAAACCCACCCGCTGGTCGATCTCGACCAGGTCATTCATGCCCCGGCGCGCCTGATGGTGCTGACCTATCTCTACGTGGTCGATAACGCCGATTACATCTTCCTGAAGAACATGACCGGCCTTACATGGGGAAATCTCGCCACTCACCTCGGGAAACTCGAGCAAAGCGGTTACATCGAGATCAAGAAGGAATTTAAAGGCAAAAAGCCGCACACAACCATCTTCATGACCGAGCGCGGCAGGTCTGCCTTCCAGGACTACAAGCGCAGCATGCAGCAGGTTTTAAATGATCTGCCGGATTAGTGCGTGCGGCGATGGCGGTTCACGAGATGCGGCAAATTCGCTCCGCTGGAATGCACCCTTTACAGCGTCAGCTTGAAGCGCGCAGCTCGGAGGTAGTGATCCTCTCGAATAGCCACTCCAACGCCAGGCGCAGATCGCTAAAGGCCTGCATGCGTGTGCCCGTTTCACGCGCGATCCGGCAGCAGATTTGAAGCGTCTTGCTGATGCGTGTCGGAACGATCGCAAAGCGCGTACCTGCTGGAAAACCTTTCTCACGGAAGCTCGAAGCAAAGCTATAAAGGATCGCGGGGGAGAAATTCTCGACGGCCTCAAGCTGACGGGCCGAAACTAGCACCCGGGGGATGTGATGTTCTCGGGCCATTCGGGCGAGCTCCAGGCGCGCTTCCAGCGCCTCCTGTGCGCTGCTGCGGCCAAAGACCTGCAGCTCGATCAAACCAGCCTGTGGGTCGGGATTGATGCTGTAGGGCATATCTGGACCATATCACCGGTGCAGGAAAGAGTAGCACAGGTACGTGATCGGTGCCAGTGCCTGCTTGGGTTTGTCCCAGTTGATTAATCCAGAATGGCATCTCCGACCGCAGACATGCATCGGAATGTCATGACCGTAGAGGGCTGCTTCCTCTAGTACTCCGTCTCCCGGCCAAGGACCATTAAAGCCAGCGTTACAGCGCGGCCCGAATCTTCAAGGTAGCGCGGACGGATCACATCCATCCGGTCCGCGCTCGTGCGCGAATATTTCTGCCAGCCTTCCCAGTGCAAGCGCACTTCCGGTGCCTCCTGGCCGCCGTACTGAACCGTACTGCCCTCATCGTAGATCTGGCTGATGTCGATACCCTCCTTGGCTCGTCCTACAGCTGTGCCCATCTGCTTCGCCGAGCGCTCAAACAACTCGGCCAGCCGCAGGCTACCTCCAGCGGATACCTCCAGGCGGTCACCCGATCCCGCACCCAGGCCGCGCAAATGAATGATCGCTTCAACCTCGAAATTTGTGAATCCCGTCCTCGCTTGCAGGAAACCCCTGATGTCCGGATCACTCGTGGGTTCACCACCGTCAAGCCCTTCGCCGCTGTAGGCGATGAACAGGAAAGTCTTGTAGGGCTGATAGCCGGATTCCTGCATCGTCCGGATAGTCTCCAGCATGACGGCAACACCGCTGGCATTGTCGTTGGCCGCTTCGAAGGCCTCACCGTCATATCCGGTCGGCGGTGTGTCGTACTGGGCCATCAGAACGATCAGCTTGACATCCAGGCAGGTCGTGCAGCGCTCAATACCCCACTTCCCGGGCAGGTATCCGAGCACATGCTGCACCTGCGTCTCTTCGATTTCAGCCTTCTTCATATCGATAGCAACACGCTTGGACAGCGGCAGTTCGAAAAGTTCTTCAACACCCAGCTCTTCCGACATATGGCGCAGGTCATTCAATGAATATCCGGAACCCGCCAAGATCCTCTCGGCCGTCTCCTCTGAGATCCAGATTGCCGGTGTCTCTGTGCCCCACGATTCGCCGGTCAGGTAGTTGTGGCCCCGGCCTGAGCGGCCTGAAAGCGTGTAGCGCCGGGCCAGTTTTTCGGGATCATCTGTGACGACCAGCATGCCAGTCCTATTCCGATACGCCAGCAATGAAGCTTCTCGATCGGAGAGCACCAGCAGCACCTGCCCTGAAAAATCAGCCGTGTCGAGCTCCGGATACGCGATCCGCCCGAGAACAGTCGTCGGTGAACTCTCCCCGAGGCTGACAAAACGAACCGGTCCCGAACCCTGCCCTCCGCTCATATTTCTCCCGGGATAGGCAGCAAAGTCCTGGCCATAGATCAGTCCCGGACCATCATCATAGATTGTAAATTCGGGCAGGCCATTCAGCTTTCCGTATGCGTGCTCCCGAGTTTGGAAGTAGGTGTCCGCTTCCCCGGCAGGCTGCAGTCCGAGGGCTTCGAATTCGCCCGCGAGGTACTCCGCCGCCTGGTCCATCCCCGGCGTGCCGAGCGCCCGGCCCATGAATTCAGGCGCGCTCAGCTCGCGTTCGTACTCCATCGCATGCGCGGCGCTGAATTCGCCTGCTTGCTGGCGATAGAAGGCCAGCGCCCCGCTGTGATCCCGGTACCAGCCCATTCCAAGGATGACGGCGGCGCCAAGAATCAGTGTATAGCGGTTGAAGATGCGGTTGATCACTAGGCTGCCTTCCGCGATCAGCCGCCGCAGCCCTTCCCCGAAGAGATTGAAGCCGACGATCGAGACAAAGAACGCCAGCATCGGATAGAGCGCCGTCCACGGATACGACCGGGCCTGGAATCGAATGTTGCTCAGCAGCGCGCCCCACTCGGGTACGTCAGAGTACAGCACCGCCATGCTCGGCAGTTCGATCAGCGATCCACCGCCGATGAAAATACCGATGAAACCAAGCTCGCCGAGCAGCATCAGTACGGCGCCCATCTCGATCGCGGTCAGCGAGATCAGAGAAGGCAGCAGGTTGGGCAGGATATGACGCACGACAATGCGAGGAGAACGCGCGCCGAGCGCAACCGCGCTCTCGATGAATAATTTGGGGCGGATCGAGATCACCTCCCCGCGGACAAACTGCATAATCTCACCCCAGCCCACGAAGCAAAGGGCGATGATGAAGGGCTGCATCCCGAGGCGGATTCCAATCGCCAGGATCAGGATCATGGCGATTAAAAGCGTGGGGAAAGCGGAGATGATCTCTGCCAGGGACAAAATCGTGCGGTCGAGCAGGCTACCCTGCGACCAGCCGGCGAGCGTGCCGAGCAGGATGCCCACCGCCGTCCGCGCGACGACGACGAGCATGCCCAGGACGAGTGTTTGCTGGGCGCCGGCCAGGATCAGGCTCAGCATGCCGCGTCCCAGGGCGTCGGTGCCCCACGGGTAGGTTTCGTTCGGCGCGAAAGGCGGCGGCGTGAGTTGTCCGTCGATGCGCACCAGACGCTGCGTTTGAAAGGGGCTGTTAGGCGCCATATAAGGCCCGAACAGCACAACGGCCAGTAAACCCAGCACCAGGATGCTTCCAAGCACGAAGGGGAAGTTCTTGAGGATCAGCTTGAGCGACTGGCGCTCGCGCTTCTCCCACTGTTCGTCGGCTGCGTTTGCAGCCCGGGACGCCAGATCCACCTGGGCTGGCAGATCCAGGGCGTTCTTGGCTCCGTTTGCGACTGATTTCCGCAGGCGCTGTACGAACGCGTTGTTTACCAACAGGTCACGGATTTCCGCCAGCATCTGCTTGAGCAGGTCGATCACGGAGAAGCGCTGGCCGGCGCTCACGAAATCAGGCCGCTTGAGAAGCCGCGGATCGATCAGCCGGTAACTGAGATCCAGCAGCAGGTTTACCAGGATGAAAAGTAAGCCCAGGCTGAGCGCCAGCGCCACCGTGAGGTTGTCATCCTGCTGGGCAATGGATTTGAGCAGCGAGAAGCCTGCACCAGGCCAGCCGAAATACAGCTCCACGACCGGCAAACTGCTCAGCGCAAAGCGGAGCGAAACCCCAATCGTGGTGAGAATCGGAATCGCTGCATTCTTCATGACGTGCACCGTCATGATGCGCAGCTGGTTGATCCCCTTGCTTGCCGCCGTCCTGATGTAGTCCTGTGCCAGGGTGTCCCGCACCGCCAGGAATGTGACGCGCGTGATCTGTGCGATCGGCCGGGCAGCCAGCACGACCATTGGCAGGATGATGTGGTTATCCCAGCCAAACCCGCCCACGGGCAGCAACCGGTATCCGGCTGCGCGCGTGAACGCCGTGATGGCCCACTGCAGCAGAAATGCGGCGAAGAAACTCGGGATCGATATACCGATCAGCGTCGAGATCAGGATTCCGACCGAACGCTCCCCACGGCCACGCGCCGCCAGGATCCCCAAGGGAATACCCACGATTGAGGCGAAGAACAGGGACAAACCGAGCAACGCCAGGCTGCGCGGCAGCCGCTCCGCAACCACTGTCGTGACCGGGCGGGGCAGCAGAGTCTCGCTGCCAGTTGTCGTCAGCCCCAGATCGCCATGCGCCAGTCGGGAGACATATCTGCCGGTGCTTTCGATGGCCTGCGAACTCGCGGGGCCGAAGCTGGTTCCCGAGGCCATTTTGATACCGAGGTAGCTGAGGAAAATGATGAAGAGCAAGACGACGGCGCCGAATACGAGCCGTTGAATAACGAAGGATAAGATCCCCATCAATGAACGCAGCAGGCTCCTCTGATTCGACGTCAGCGTTGGTAAAAGACTGCCGATCGAGTAGGGGCTTCTTCCTGCGCTGCTGGTGGGTTCCTGTGCTTCCATGCCATCATCAGTCTACTATGCCAGGCGTGATGTGACGCATGTCCTGCAGGGCGAGGGGCGAACAGGATGCGCGTTCGGCTCTCCCGCCGGTACTAAGTATACAGCCGGGGAAAATGAGCGGTTCAGACAGCCGCGGCTGTGCCCCAGCGCAATCTCCCCCTCTCAAGCGGAGGCCGCTCCTCTCCCGGCCGATGGATTCGCTCATGCTTGAAGTACAATCACGCTATGTCTGATGATCTGCACCTGCAGGACAAGCGCCTCGCGGCAATCCAGCACCACGTTGACGAGCTTTACCAGGCCAAGGACTATCAGATGGCTTACGACATCATGACCGAGGCCGAGCCACGTTTCCAGGATGAGCTGGTGGAGATCCGCTACTGGCGGGCCTGCCTGGCCGCATGCAGCGGTGATGCGGATTTGGCGCTGCGCCTGCTGGAGCAAACCGTAGCAGAGGGCGCATGGTACTCCGCGCGGCAGCTGCGCGAAGAGGATGACCTGGCTGAGCTTCAGGGCAGGGCGCCATTTGAACGGCTTGCTAAAGCCTGCCTCGAGCGCCAGCAAGCCGCCGAGGCCTCTTCCCGGCCGGTTTTCTCGATCCTTGAACCTCCCCCCAGCCAGATCCAATCAAACGTCCAGCTCCCCCTGATGCTCGCCCTGCACGGCAACTCACAGACCGCGGAACATGCACTGCGTGCATGGAACGCGATGCTCGCGCGTGGGTACATCCTGGCTGCGCCTCACTCCTCTCAAGTCGCCTGGGATAATCGGCGTAACTGGAACGATCTGGAGTCCGGGATGCGAGAAGTGCGCAGTCATCTTGTAGAACTCGAAGAGCAGTATCACCCGGATACAGCGCGCTCTATAATCGGCGGGTTCTCGATGGGCGCCGGACTGGCGCTGCTGCACGCGCTGCAGGGTGCCAAACCATCGCTGACGCACTTTGTCCTCGTTGGCCCCTACCTGCCCGACCCTGATACGCTCGATCCACTGCTTACAAATCGTCATCAGGAGGATGTGCGCGGCTATATCGTCGTTGGTGACCGCGACGACCCATGCTGTGCGATCGCGCAAACCATTCACGAGAAATTCATCGCCTCCGGTTACACTGTAGGACTTGAGGTCCGGCATGGGCTCGTGCACGATTACCCGCTCGACTTCGACGCTGTCCTCGATCGTGCCCTTGACTTCTTATTCGCTGCGCGCTGAGGCGAGGATGCACCGTCATCGAGATACAAATAGGCCGCCAGCTGCCGATTTCGGCACCGTTATCGCCTGCCCGAGCTGTTATTCGACCTTGCCCGGTCTGGAACAGGACTTTGATTGTTGCGCGACGACTGTTCGGGCCCTTTCCAGGTTCACCACTTCAAGAACCCTCCAGATGAGAGCCTGCACTCTATAATTGCACCCGACCCGACCGGTGAGCGAGTCCCTGCATGACCTATCTGAAGCTTATCCTGACCACATTGTTCTGGGGCGGCACATTTATCGCCGGACGTATTGCCGCCGTGCAGATCGGCCCCTTCAGCGGCGCGCTAGGTCGTTTTCTATTTGCGTCCCTCGTGCTGCTGGCCGTGCTTCTGCTGCGCCGCGAGCGCCTACCGCGCCTGGATCGCAGGCGCTTGTTGCTGCTCTGCGCGATGGCGATAAGCGGCGTCATCGGGTACAACGCGGCGTTTTTCCTTGGATTGCGACAGATCGACGCCAGCCGGGCATCGTTGATCATCGCACTCAATCCGATCTTTATTGCGCTCGGCACAGCCCTATTCTTCGGCGAGCGGTTGCCCCGGATGGGGCTGGCCGGGATCGCAGTATCGCTGATCGGCGCGGCGCTGGTCATCACCCGCGGTGACCTGAGCCAGATTCGCGCCGGGTTCGGCTCGGGTGAGCTTTTCATCCTCGGCGCGGTTCTCTGCTGGCTTGCCTACACGCTGCTCGGCAAGGTGGCCCTGCGCAGCCTTGAACCGCTCGCGGCAACGACCTACACCAGTTTGATCGGATGCCTGGGGATCTTCCCATTGTCGTTGCTCGAGACCCATACGTGGTCTGCGCCTTCCCCATCCCTTCTGGCCGCCCTGGCCTATCTCGGCCTGTTCGGCACGGCACTCGGTTTCACCTGGTACTATGACGCGCTCGGCGAACTGGGTCCGGTCCGCACAGGCATCTTCCTCAATCTTGTGCCGCTGTTTGGGGTGCTGCTCGGCGTGCTGCTGCTTGGCGAACAGCTGAGCCCGGCCGCACTGTTCGGAGGGCTGCTGATCGTCGCTGGCGTGACACTGACGAACCGTTCAAAGGCACACAGACCTGCCGCTGGTTGACACAGGCCACCCAGCGGGATTATCGTTCAGTGTGGGGAGCATTCGTTCAGGTATCCGGGTTGCATGCCAGACTCAGGAAGAGGAGTCCTTCTGCATGAGTGAACAGAGCACAAAGCCGCTGCCGAGAAGAGAGGCTTTGCTGCAACGGATCGAAGCGGCGTTTCAGCCCATCGCCGAAGCGTTGGAGACGATGGATGATGAGGCATTCGAGCGCAAGGCTGGAGGCGATTGGACGGTTAAAGACACCCTGGCACACATCGCCTCCTGGGAGCGGATCCTGCTGCGCTTTCATCTGGGCGGTGAACCGTTTGACCGGGTCACCGGGCTGCCTGGAGCGCGCTACCGCGTGACAAGCTTTGACGAAGTCAACGCCCACCTGCACGCCGTGAACCGCAAGCTATCCGCGGACGAAGTGCGGTCGATGCTGCTCCAGACTCACGCGAAGCTGATGGAAGCACTGGCCAATTTTCCTGAAGAACGGCTGCATCAACCGCATCCTGAATTAAGCACGGGGGAGGCAGCCTCACTCTGCTGGATCGACTATATAGCCGCCAACACCTACGAACACATCGAGGAGCACATGGCGGAGATTAAATCAGCGCTTTAAGAGGCGCACGGCTCTGCCTTTTCCCCTTACAGGCACAGCAGCGGATCATGCAATTCGCAGCATTGGTGTTTATCGTCGAAGATGGCCGGTTGCTGATGGTCAAGCAGGGCTACGGCCAGCGCTTCTGGTCGCTTCCTGGAGGCCTGGTCGAACCCGGCGAGACGCTTGAAGCCGCAGCTGTGCGGGAGGTTGCCGAGGAGAGCGGGCTTGAGGTCGTCCTCACGCGCACTGTCGGTATCTATCTCAACGCGAGGACTGAAACGCTGGCTGTGACCTACGCCGGGCGGGTGAAGGGTGGCGACCTCAAACCGGGTCACGAGATCAGCCGCTGTGCCTACTTCGCTCCAGATGAAATGCCATCCCATGCCCGGAGCCACTTCAAGGACAGATTAAAAGACTTCCTCGAAGAACATCCCGAGATCATCTTCCACTATGAATAACCTCCGCTAGCGCTCACCAAGTGTTGCCCAAGCTTCTCAGTATGGAGAACTCGAGGATCGGACCGGAGTCCTATAATGACGTTGGCCCGAACTTTCATAAGGAAGGTGCACGCATGAATAATGCGCTCCGCGAAAGCTGGCGTGGTACGAAATTATTCCGCTGGCAGCCAAGCAAAGACCTGCTCGTTCTAGCAATCTCCTGGATTCTCGTCGTGGCAGCACTGTACAGCGCTACCGTCCTGATCGGACCTGAGGCAGCAGGTGGGATGGCCTACTTCGGTTTGTACGCTGTGCTCGGGGCGCTCATTTTCGGGGTTGGGATTCCCGTGTTTTGGATCGTCATATACCGCAAGCGGCCGTTGGCCGATCTGGGATTAACCACCCGTGGCCTTACCTTGAGCGTTACGCTACAGGTGGTCTTCGCTGTGATCCAGTATTTCTCCGCGTTCCGTGGAATAACCTTTCCCGATTGGGGGAAGCTGCTCCCACTGATCGCACTGGCGTTGTCCATCGGCCTCTTTGAAGCGATCTTCTGGCGAGGCTGGGTCCTGCTCCGCCTGGAGGAATCCTTCGGCTTGATCGCCGCACTGCTTATAGGATCACTGCTGTACGCCGCGTACCATGTCGGATATGCCATGCCGGTCCGCGAAATGGCTTTCCTCTTCGTGATCGGATTGATCTACGCGCTTGTATTTCGCCTGACGAAAAGCATCTTCATCCTCTGGCCTCTGCTTCAGCCGATGGGGCAGTTGGTGACGCTCCTTGAGGATCGCCTTACGCTTCCGACTCTGGCAGCGCTGGGCTTCTTTGAAGTGCTCATCGTGATGTGGATCGTGATCTGGCTAGCCGCACGGTATTCGAAGAAAGCGGGGATTGCTGATCAGACGAAACCCACGGCTGAGGTTCCTGACAACAGACAATCTTAACAATAGAACAAGAGATAACTTTCAGGTGTTCCACCCCCAGGTCCATTAACCCAACCCACCGGACCTTGACGCGATATTGCGTGTAGAATGAGCAGATGGGATCAGGCATTCGTACGTTCGGATTCCCCAGGGAAACAAGCATCAATAAGGAGCACGCTTGTGACCGAGATCTCTCATTTTCAAACGCTTTTCGACTACAGCTTCGATACTGCACAGCGTCTGCTTGCGGGCGCCCGCGAATTGAACAAAGCCGAATTATACGAGAATCCAGGTTATGGCCGCGGATCAATCCATGACTTGTTCATCCACCTGCTGTCGGCGATGCGCGGTTGGCGGATGGGGCTCCAGGGCGGACAACAGCCGGATGGAATTGAAGCAGGTCAGTTCCCCGATCTCGATGCTCTGCAGCACGCATTCGAAGAGGAGCGATCTGCGTGGCGGGGATATCTCGACGCGATCGATGAAGAATCAGCAGGCTCCAACGTCGAGCTCACCACACGGCATGGGATGAAACGCACCTTCCCCCGCTGGCGCATCCTGCAGCACCTGCTGCTGCACGGGATGCAGCATCATGCGGAATTAGCCCAACTGCTTACCGAACGCGGCCGGTCGCCAGGTGACATCGACTTCATCTTCTACCAATGAGATGGCAGGCGGGGCCGGGCCCGGATGGGAATATACCCGACCTGCTCTATCAGCCTTAAGAAATACACCGAGCAAGCCTTTCCAACTGAAAGCAGAGGTGTGCTTTGAAATTTGACCTGACCAATCGCTGGCAGGAGATGTACCCGCAGGGGATCATGGGCGTGCTCATCATGGAGGGCATTTCAAAAGCCGATCCAGCCCCTGATCTGAAGTCGCTTCGCAAACAGCTCGAGGGAGAACTCCGGCAGCGGTATCAAGGATTTGACCGGTCGGCGCTAAAAGACATCCCCACGATCAAGGCGTATGACGAGTTCTACCGCATATTCAAGAAGACCTACCATTTGCTGCTGCAGCTCGAATCGGTTCTGGGTGGGAAGCCCATTCCCGGCGGCGACCCCCTTGTCAGCGCCATGTTCATGGCGGAGCTTGAGGACCTGCTGCTGACGGCCGGGCATGATTTTGGGAAGATATCCGGTCCAGTTCGGTTCGATGTAGCCCGGGGCACGGAGCAGTACGAGCGTATGAATGGCGAACAGCAGGTTTTGAAACCTGGTGACCTGTACACAGCTGACGGTGCTGGAATTCTCTCGAGCGTGATCTACGGTCCCGACCACCGCACCCGCATTCAACCATCCACGACGGCGGCGCTGTTCACAACCTATGGTGTGCCCGGGATCGGGAGTGAAAAGCTTATCATCCACCTGCAGCGGCTGCGTGACTTGATCCTTGCTTTCTCACCGGCCGCGGCGGTGCTTAAACTCGAGGTGATTGCCAGCTGAATCGTACCGCTGCGAGGGTTATCGTGTAGGGGCCCGATAGATCGGGCTCCTACGATGTGATTTCAAGCATACGGTCAATTCGATTTCAAGGCATCCCGCATGGTCCGGCGGTAACCGTCGAGCGCCGCACGGCCTTCATCCGTCAGGCGGGCCATTGTGTGCGGCTTCTTGCCCACGTAACCCTTCTCGATCTCCACATACCCCGCCTCCTCAAGCTTGCTCAGGTGTGAAGATAGGTTCCCCCAAGTGAGCCCGGTAGCGTTGACCAGAAAGACGAAATCCGCTGCGTCGACATTGTAAAGGTACATCATAAGCATCAATCGGGCTGGCTCGTGCACCAATCGATCGATGTCGGCCAGGTCACGCAGCGGCTCGAGATTCCCTGTTTCCCCGCTCATCTCAGCCTGCCCCCTGATGCAGCGGATACCTCTTCAGGAAGTCAGCCAGCAGCACAACACCGATAGCCATGATGATCCCGGCCGCAATGGCTAGCGGCAGGTTGAAGGTCCAGCCGGCCTGATGTTCCAGGACAACCGAGCCCAAGTTGCCCAACCCCAGCAGCCAGCCATACAAGTACAGGCGGGCCACATTGAAAAGATAGCCCATCAGACTGAACAGAACTACCAGCGCCAGCAGCACGACATACTCCATGATATAGGATCGGGCCCCGCCGCCCCGCGCTTCAAACGTGCCGCCGGACCCGGCCGGCTGCAGCAGCGTCACCAGCACCAGCACCAGCGTCGCGGCTACCATCAGGACCAGGACGGCCAGCACCAGGCGTAATTTCGGTGTGCGTCGCGGCACCACACGACCGATGCGCGGGCTGGACAAACGCCGCCGAAGCATCTGCTGTACGAAAACGACCAGCCCCAGCAGAACCACGAATAGCAGCAGGTTCCACTCTGGTCCCAACCACTGGCGTGTGAGCGGGTACACAGCGAGTGCCATAAAAATCACGCCGAGCATCAGATCCCACAGGCCATCCTCAAAGTTGATCAGCTGGATCGTCCGCTGCTCTACCTCTTTGAAGGGATTTTGTTTAGCCATCTTGCACTCTCCTTGGGATATCCTTTGTGATGCTTTATACTTTGCGTTACAAAGTTCTTGGCAATAATATACAATGATTTCAGCAAGCTGTCAAGCCTGATCCTGCTAACAGCCCCACCCATCTTCTCGGCAGAACAACCTCGGGCGGCGTGGCGCTGGTCAGCGGGTTACAATCAACTCTCGGGTTCTTGCCCCACCCGATCGATCTGGCTCCCAGCCGATCGAAGGAGACATCTATGGAACGATTCATTCAACGCTTGAAATTCGCTCTTTTCCTCTTCGCAGCTATGTGGGCGATCGGGACAGGACTTTGGTTTGCCCTCAGCCCGTTTACAGTCCAGGTTACCGCTACAAGCACCGGCGGGGCTACCAGCAGCGGGATCATCACCAGGCAGATCAGCTTCTACCAGGCCCAGGGTGCTTGGGGCATCTTTGTGCTGGTTGTGTTTGGCCTGCTCTATTCCAGCGGCTTCTACTTTTACCGCATCGGCCGGCGCTGGCTGGCCAGCCTGGGAAGCGCGCTCGCACTCATGCTCACAAGCCTGGCCGGTTTCTCTGTCGGCCCGGCCTACCTGCCGGCCGCAGTTGCATTGATGGTCGCCCTGGCGTTGATCCTCTACACAACCATCATGCCGCCGGGCAGCGCCGGTTTGTCCTGAACCGGTCCGGGAGCGATCATGTACAATCGAATGATCCGTGATCGGCTTGCCTGGTGAGTTCCGAGTTCATCCGGCAGAAGAGGATGGCACTGTGGACGCTGAATGCTCTCATCTTGACCAGATCCGTGATGTATCGCCAAGAACGATGGGCTGCGAGGAATGCCTGCAGAGCGGCGATCGCTGGGTCCACCTGCGGTTGTGCTTGACCTGCGGCCACGTCGGCTGCTGCGACGCTTCGCCCAATCGGCACGCCCGTAAGCACGCGCACGACCAGAACCATCCATTAATCCAGTCCTTCGAGCCAGGTGAACGCTGGTTCTACTGCTATGTCGATGATGTGACCATGGTCTCGGACGACCTGCCTCCAAGGCGCTGAAAGATGCACGGAAAACGCTTTGACGGCGGACTCGAGCGCCTGCGCGCCACTGAGCGGATCGCCCGCCTCGAGATCGAGCGCGTCATCGGCCTCGCCATGGAAGGTGTGGAAATACACCAGGTGCTGGACGTCGGTGCCGGCACGGGTTTGTTCAGCGAGGCCTTCGTCCAGGCCGGCTGCCAGGTAACCGGCCTCGATGTCAATCCAGACATGCTCGCTGCCGCACGCCAGATCGTCCCCGGCGCGGACTTCCGCGAGGGTCTTGCTGAATCGCTACCCTTCCCCGCCCGATCCAGCGACCTGGTCTTCTTCGGCCTGGTGCTGCATGAAACGGATGACCTTTACCAAGCCCTGAAGGAAGCACGGCGTGTTGCGCGGCTGCGAGCCGCTGCCCTCGAATGGCCATACCAAATGAGCGAGTTCGGCCCGCCCCTTGAACATCGCCTTCGGCCGAAAGTCCTGCGTGAGCGCGCGCTTCAGGCTGGATTCGGACAGGTTGAGATGGTCCCCTTGAAGCATCTCCTTTTCTACCGCATGGAGTGATGAGCTGACAGACCTTCTCGCAATTGATGCCACGGATACAGCGGAGCAGATTGCCACGTCCATCCGCCGGAAGGCGCAAGAGGCAGGAGCAGTCGGCCTGCTGCTCGGGCTGAGCGGCGGTGTTGATTCGTCAACGCTGGCCGCGCTGTGCACCCGTGCAGTTGAGCCCCAGATGGTTCACGCCGTCTATCTGCACGACCGCTTCAGTGCTCCTCGATTGCGCAGCTGCGCCAGAACGGTTGCCGAACATTTGTCCATCGATTTCCACGAGCAGTCAATAACATCCAGAATGCAAGCCCGCGGCCTGTACGCGTCTCCCGGAATGCGCATCACCGGCTTTGCGGGATGGTTTAACCGCCTGCTCTACAAACTCTTCCTGAGATCCACCGGTGAAACGCCTTTCCTCTCCACGCTTAAGGCTCACGGTTCACAGCCTGAAGCGTGGTACGGCTCGATCCTCGCGCAGGCAGAAGCCGGCATGAACGCCCGCCACCGCCACCGGCGTCAGGTGCTGGAGAGCCTGGCTCATGACGAAAACTGGCTGCTGCTGGGCGCGGCCAACCGTTCCGAATGGATGGTCGGCTGGTTTGTGAAAGGCGGGGTCGATGATCTTCCAGAACAACCGCTTATCGGCCTGTATAAGACTCAGGTGCGGCAGCTCGCCCAATATCTCGGAGTGCCGAATTGCGTGCTAGCCAACCAACCCTCCCCCGACATGATCCCCGGGATCAGCGATGAGTTTGGGCTGAACCTCGACTACGCCAAACTCGATCTGATCCTCGAGCATTTCCAGGGCAGCCTAGCCGCTGAAGAGCTTGCCAGAAACGGGATCGGGCAAGACCAGATCGATTACGCACGCGAGCTCATGGAAAGTTCTTCCTGGAAGCGTGATCCACCATGAGCGCGAACCAGTACTACAGCATGGGGTAGCATAATAGGAGCAAGCCGCTTCTGACTCTGTTAGTAGCGATCAGGAAAACATGCGTAGCTTGAAGGGAGATTCCCCCGATGCAGAAGACGCGCACATTGGGTAAGAGCGGGATTGAGGTCAGCGCCCTGGGCATGGGCTGCTGGGCGATCGGCGGGCCATGGACCTGGACCCAGCCAGGCGAGGAGCCCTGGCCGGCTGGTTGGGGCGCGATTGATGACAATGAATCGGTGCGAGCGATTCACGCCGCGCTAGCTGCTGGTGTCAATTTCTTCGATACCGCCGCAAACTACGGCGCAGGCCACAGCGAGAAAATACTGGGCAAGGCGTTGAAAGGCCGGCGCGCGCAAGCCGTGATCGCGACCAAATTCGGGCACATCATCGATGAAGAACGCAAGACGGTCTACGGCGATGATGAGCGGATCATCCCCAACCTGCGCCATGACGTCGAGAACAGCTTGCACCGCCTCAACACGGATTGGATCGATCTCTACCAGCTACACGCCGGCGGCTTCGATCCCGAACCCGCTCTCGAACTGCGCGGAATGCTTGAGGCCCTCGTCCAGGAAGGTCTCATCCGCTCCTATGGCTGGAGTACTGACCTGGTCGACCGGGCGCGCGTTTTCGCGCCGGGCCCGGGGTGCGCCGCGATCCAGTTCGGCCTGAATGCACTGTTCGACAACCCGGAAATGCGCCAGCTCTGCGCCGAAAACCACCTGGCAGGAGTCAATAAAGACCCTCTCCACCGTGGCATGCTTACCGGTAAATTTACCTCTGGTAGCAAATTTCCCAACGATGACATCCGTTCGCTGCGCGATTACGGCAGCGACGAGATGCGCCGCAGGCTGGAGGCGGTCGAGGCGCTGCGTCCGCTCCTGACCTCCGGCGGCCGTACCATGGCGCAAGGCGCGCTGGCCTATATATGGGCGCTCGACGAAAACATGATCCCGATCCCTGGCTTTAAATCCGTTCAGCAGGTCGAGCAGAACACCGTTGCGCTGGATTTTGGCCCCCTGAGCCAGGAGGAACTGGATCAAGTCCGAGCGATTGTCGCCGGATTCGATCTATGACGGAAAGCGGGCGGGAACGCAGGTCCTCTCGAGCTAAGCCTGGCATAAGCCGGCGAGCATTTCTCAAGGCTTTCGGTGGCGGAGCTTTCGGATTGGGGTTGGCTGGCGCGCTGGGTGTGAAATACGCGCGCGAGATCGAACCCCACCTGCTCCAACTCGAACAGGTCAATGTCCCCCTTTTGCCGGCGGCATCCGGATTAGCCGGGACGCGAATCGTTTGCTTGAGCGACTTCCACCTGTATCCATATACCGAGATCGATCTGATCGAAGACTGCGTCCAGCAGGTCAACCGGCTGGAGGCGGACTTCGTCTGCCTGCTCGGCGACTACGTCTTTAGCCGGGCCGACGCCATCGTCGAACTCGCCCCGGTCCTTGCGCGGATCCAGGCGGAACACGGTCGCTATGCGATCCTGGGAAACCATGATTTATGGACCGATGCGCATCTGGTTGCCTCGGTGCTCGAAAAGAACGGGATTCCATTGCTGGCAAACGAACACCTGAAGCTCGATCTGCCCGGCGGAACGCTCATCCTGGCAGGCCTTGAAGATGGTTGGAGCGGGAGCCCGGATCTCGACGCCGCGCTACCGGAGGACACGGATGGAACGCCCGTCATCCTGATGATGCATGAGCCGGACTTCGCCGATCGCTACCACGAGGATGGGCGGGTCGACCTGCAGCTATCGGGGCATACCCACGGCGGACAGGTACGCCTGCCGGGCATCGGTGCTCCTTTCTTGCCGCGCTATGGACAGAAGTATGATCAGGGATTGTACGACCTGGGTGGCATGTGGTTGTACACAACACGCGGGATCGGAGTCATCGGACCACCGCTGCGTTTCAACTGCCGGCCAGAGATCACCCTGCTCACGCTGCGCAGCGCGGCATCGTGATGAGATCCCGCCCGATGATGATATCAAAGCCGGCTGCAACTGCGGTTGAATCCAGACCCCGCCCACGCGAGAATAAGAGCAGATCAGACGGCCCGAAAAGGTTGGACGTAAGGAGGATCTTGCGATGTTCTGGCAGCACAGCCGCTACATGGAACTGCTGGCGCTCAGGAACGTCCCGGCCGTCCCTGAGCCGGTCGGGGCTGGCTATGGCATCCTGTTTGATGAAACCATCCACAGCGCCGGCTATAAAGAACTGCGCCTGTGGGTGCATCTCTTTGCATGTGAATACGCCAGCGATCCGATCACGCCGAACACCCGCCTGATCCTGCGCTTCATGCACTGCTTCGATCAGGCTGAAAGCTTCGATTACCAGCAAGTCACATTCTCCTCGAGCGTCACTTCGTACATCAATGGCTTCGCCTGTGTTCCGGTCATTGGCGATCGGACACGCGTGCTCTGCCATCCAGAGAACATGCCCCACAGCCCCTACGACTTGTTTGTCACCTGCTATCTGCTTCGCTGAATCGACGGTACAGCAGTTGAAAGGGAACAACCACATGGATGTCTTGATGATTGGCGGCACAAGATTCTTCGGAAAACGGATCGTCGAGCAACTGCTCGAAGCCGGCCACAAAGTCACGCTTTACACACGCGGGAATTCCCGTCCCCCTTTCTGGGAGCGAGTCAACCATATCCTTGGCGATCGGACCGATCATGCGGACTTCAAGCGCAAGCTGGAGGGGCGATCATTTGATGTCGTGGTGGATAATTTCGGGTACGCAGCCGGCGATGTCGCCGCCGCTCTGGAGTGCCCGGCGGTACACAACTGCCGCCATTACATCTTCACCAGCTCGGCGATTATTTACCTCTCAGGCTCGCTCACCATGCCGCTGGTGGAGGACGATGTGGATTTCGACGTTGACGGTTTCGATCCTGCATCGAAGCGCTTCATGGGCCGATTGAGCCAGATCGCGCGCACGATGGGAGATTACGCCCTCGAAAAGCTGCGGTCGGAGCGCCTGCTCTTCGATCAGGAGGAAGTGCCATTCACGATCTTCCGCCCACCAGTCGTTATCGGCCCAGGTGATCATCATCAGCGTGGCTACTTCTACATTCAGCGCATTCTAGACGGCGGTCCACTGCTGCTCTCCAATGGCGCGGTGCACCCGCTACAGAACATCTACCGTGACGATGTGGCACGCGCCTACATGCTGGCTATCGAAGGCGAGGCGCGCCAGCATGCCTGCAACATCGCCGGGCGTGAAATCCTCCCGGCCCGGCGTTGGTTCGACCTCGCGGCACAGGCCCTTTCGAAGCCGGCTGAGTTCGTCTCCGTCGGAGACGAATTGCTCCAGCAGGGATTGCCAGGATATCTCGAACCCTGGGAGTTTGGTTTCACCTTGTTGCTCGACACCTGCCGTGTGAAACACGAGTTCGGCTTCCATTCCACGCCGCTTGAGGATTGGTGGCCGGATACCGTGCGCTGGTACTGCGACCAGGATGACCTTTCCCCTTCGAAAGGCTACGATCGGCGGGAGCAGGAGATCGAATTCGCCCGCCGTTTGCACGAGACTGCGCGCCGCTTGGGACATTGACGACCGGAGTGCGCCATGAACCTGATACAGAGGATCCCGCGCGCCATCTGGCGTATTTTCCACTACCCACCTCGCCTTGTCTATGCCCTCGGATTGGGTCCGCTGCTCGGCCGCAGGATCCTGCTGCTTACCACGCGCGGCCGGAGAAGCGGCAAGCCACGCCTCACGCCGCTGCAGTACGAGGAGATCGATGGATGCTTCTATCTAGCCGCCGCACGCGGTGAGAAGACGGACTGGCTGCGCAATCTGGCTGAACGCACAGAGGTCGACATTCGCGTGGGGTCACGACGGATGGCTGGCAAAGCCCGCATCATACGAGACCCTGGGGTAATCGCCGACGTCCTCCAGCTGCGGCTCGAACGCCATCCGCGCATGATCGGCACGATCATGCGTGCAGCGGGTTTGCCTCGAACGCCAACACGAGCCGATCTGGAGGCCTACGCAGCCGGCCGGCCATTGGTGGTGATTCAACCAGCTGCGCCTGTTGAATCCCGATGAAGGGGCTAGATTTGCCGGCCTTTCCAGATCCGCCGGCCACACAGCCGCCGCAGTACTCCCTCGGCATTCACTACCGCGATCAGGATGTTGCTGAGCGGCAGCAGCGCCAGGTAGCCCAGCGGTACCCGGTGCCGGCGCAGTTCAAGCGCGTGGGCTGTATACCAGATCAGCGTGCCGCCAACGCTCAGCACGATCGCCAGCCAGAATTCAGGCAAGTTTCCAGGCCACAGGCTGAGCCACGCTGGATACGCAAGCGGGAACACAGCCGCGAAAAGGGCGTTGAAGATCGCAGCCACGGTAAGTGGAAGGCCGAACAACTCCGAGCCGCCGCGCGCCAAACCCTGCCATAGGGAAGGCAAATCCGAGTACATCCGGGTGTGGATCAGTTCCCCGCCTCCCAGCAGCTGGATGCGGAAGCCAGCACCCTTCACGAGCTCCGCCAGGCGCACATCGTCGAGCACGGCTGAGTGCACCGCCCGATGCCCGCCGACCTCATCATAAACCGAACGCCGGATCAAGATACATTGGCCGTTGGCCATTGCACGAGGGCTCTGCGGATCGTTGATCGCCTGCGCATCCATCAGGATCATCAGCGTCATGAAGGGCACCGGCATCAACAGCCTCTCCCAGAAGCCGAGCATGTACTGACGGGGGTGAAGCGACAGCAGGTCCACGTCCGCCTCTACCGCCTGCGCCATGAGGGCGAACAACAGCTGCGGCGCCAAGCGCGTGTCGGCATCGAGGAAGCACAGCCAATCCCCGCCAGCACGCTGCGCTCCCACCCAGCACGCGTGCGGCTTTCCGAGCCAGCCTTGCGGCAAGGGCCCGGCGTCGAGCAGGTCAAATTCCGGGTGTTCGTCCGTGATGGTCAGAGCGCGGCTGCGGGTCGCGTCGGTTGAGCCATCATTAACGACGACCACCTCATAACATCCGGTTGGGTACGCTTGGCGCCCGAGATCCTGCAGAAAGCTTTCGATATTGCCCGCTTCGTTCCTGGCCGGCACGATGACGCTCACCTGGGGATACTCATCAAGGGATACGGTTTCGGCGGAGAGCGGTTTGAGCGCACGATAGCGCCGGACCAGCAGCACCAGCACGGCAAAGGACAGCGTAAGCCAGATGAGCGCGATCGCCACGTGGATGGCCGTCATGCCACCTCCCTGTCACGCAGCCTGGATGGCCAGCTGCATGTTGCCACTACGCCTGTGGTTCCGGCATCAGCGGGTGAGCGTCATCGCCAGCAGCGCGGCCAGCCTTCCCGCCATGGCCAAGCGCTCCGGCTGGACCTCATCTGCCAGATCCGCTGGCAGGTTAGCCTCGCTCGCACCGCGCCAGGTGAGAAGGGCAGATGGCACGCCCTGCTCGCGGAATGGAAGCTGGTCGCTCGTCTCTTCGTCCATGGCATCGGGCCACGTCAACCATTGGGCGGGTATGGCCGGCTGGAAGCTGCTCGAATCGATGCTTTTCCGTACCAGGCTGAGCCGCACCTGAGCGAACTCCTCCAGCAAGCCTGCGCTCGCGGTGAGCAAGCCGTCGTGTTCGAGCGTCCCATGAACCTCAAGGTAGAATCCGCGGCCTCCGCCGACGGAATCGAGCTGGATCATAGCACCCGTGTCTTCTAACGGAAAGACAGGATGATCACTGTAATATTCTGAGCCGTACTGTCCGGGTTCTTGCGCACCCCAGGCAGCAAAAAGCACGCTGCGTGCAGGCCGATAACCAGCTGCGTGCCATATGCGTGCGATCTCGAGCAACGCTGCGATGCCTGAAGCGTCATCGTTTGCGCCAGGGTAACGGGTTCCGGGACTGACCTCGCACATTCCGGCCAGGATTGCTTCTTCATCCGGTGTCGTGCCCGGGCTACAACCCCATGTATCTGGATCATCTCCGACGTGATCGTAATGCGCTCCCAGGATGATGATCTCATCGGATAGTTCGGGGTCCGATCCGGGCAGCAAGCCGAGCACGTTCACAGCCTGAACTTCTTCTGCTGGGAGCAGAGGCAGGTCGAGCTCCGCCACGATCGGCAATTGCGCCACGGCAGGCCCATCTTTCAGGTCGGGCTCGTTCCTACCTGCCGCACGTAAGAGTTCCTGGTACAGCCCTTGATTGATCCGGAAGACCGGAATCCCTACCGTTTCAGGTGGGGAAACGGGACGCGGCGATTTGGCGAAGAATGAGTTCACCAGATTACGTCGTGAAACAAGAATCAAGCCGCTTGCGCCTCGCTCGGCTGCCTGCAGTGCATCCGCGGCTGGATCCTCCGATTCGATCTTCATCACGACCTTTCCAGCCAGATCGACCTGTGGATAGCTGCGCTCGTTATCCAACCAGACCAGATCACCCCGCACCGGGCCATCGTATTCGTACGATTGTGGAAGGTCGATGAACTCCTCCCGGTAGAGGAATGATTGTTGCGCACCTGTATCCGTGAACGTCATGCTGAGCCCCGGTGCGCGCTCGTAGAGCACGCGGTAGATCTGGAACGACTGGAAGTAGCTCAATTCGGCAGCCGATTCGGTGGAACCAACCTCCTTCTCGAGGACTTCCTGTGCTTCGGGGTCAGACGGGCTAATCGGCACCGGCGCCACCACTGGAAGCAATCCAAATTCCTGGAATCGGGCCTGGATGTACTCAGCAGCCGCCTCGGCTCCAGATGTTCCGCTGCCTCGTCCGCTGTAGCTTGGTTGCGTCAAGTCGGAAAGGAAGTCCATCGCCTGCTCCGGGTCGAAGCCCCCCACCAGCACAGGCCAGTCCGGTTCAATGTGAGCAGCGAAGTAAGATTCCAGCCAGATCGATTCAAACTGGGATGGCGTCACCCCTGTAGCCTGCTCGAAAGCTTGCTCAGCCGTTGCGCCACTCGCGATCTGTTGCAGGATTTCATTCAGAACCTTCGAGCCGTACATTTCGACCAAGGTGCGCACAGCATCCCACGACTGCGCATCGGCCAGATCGCGCAGGTTTTCATCTGCTATCTGCTCATCCCCGGGGATCTCCGACAGGAGCGGCAGCTCTTCGTTCGACGCGGCTGAGGCAAGCGAACGCAGGTTGCGCGTTGCAGCGAACTTGCGCTCGCGGTGATCGAGATTCGGTGCAAGATACAGGCTCGCTCCCCGCACCAGCCATTCCTGGTCCAGGCCCGCCTCAGAGAGGGTCGATCGAAGAATAGCCTCCACCAGGCTCGCTTGAAAGATGTCTTCTCCCTCAGGATCCGGCTCAGATACCAGGATTTTGATCGACGCACCAGGCGTGACCCAAAGTTCAAGCGACTCATCTACCGCGAGCATTGGGATCGTGTTCGACAGAGCGCTGCGGACATTGTAGAGCTTCAAGACCAGCTGCCGGGAGGGTAGCAATCCCAACCGGCTTGAAATCTGGTCCTGGACCTGCTCCGCAAAGCCTGCGATCTTTCCTGCGACAGCGTCAAACCCGGCGGGATATAGAATGACCGTGTGGCCGTGCCGCATCTCCTGCAGTGGATACCCTGACCAGCGCAAACCGGATCCTGAAGGCGTGAAAGAGATGTAGGACCCGCCGCGTGGCAGATCAGATATGGCTTCGCCATCTACGGTCATGCCGCTGAAGCGGACAAGCGCCAGCACGCTGCCATCGGGATAAAGCAAGACAGGATCTGCACCCCACTGGATGTCCACCGCTCCGAGGTCTAGGAGCCGCTGATAATATGCTTCCTGCTCAGCGAGCAAACCGGGGATTGCTGGGTCGACCGTGCTTAAGAATTCGGCTGGTTCAGCCTGGAGCAGGGCTTCCGCCCGCCGCTCGAGCGTTCTCCGCAGTTCACGCATTACGCCTTCGAAGCGTAAGGTCCAGGCTTCACGCCATGCCGTTTCGAATTGCTCCGGCGCCATCCGCAGTCCTTCCGACAGCACGCGGACACGTTCACTCTCGAGCGTGCAATCAGTTGCCGCGCAACCCGACCCCAGCACTCTCACTAGGCGGCCGACGCCAGCCCACCCCAGCCTATCCTTGAGGTAATCGGCCGCAGCCCAGGCTTCCACGTCTTCGTCGGAGCGCCCCTCCTGGATCAAGACGTTATAAAGCGGAGAGAAATAGCCCGCACCTTGCTCTGGATCTTCATCGATCTGGAAAGCAGCGGGCAGGCCATTCCAAATCCACGGAGCAATTTGCTCCCTCAGGCCATACCTGTACAGCAGCCATTGAGCCAGGGCGTTTTCAAGCCTGTCAAAATCGCCCCCAAAGTAATCATCCGTGACGCGCAACGTCTGCGAGCCAATCCAGAGCGAACGCCTGCATTCCGGCCCGGGGTCCGAGAATGCGCACAACTTAACTGTGTTTGGGAAAATCTCGATCGTGAGCCCGGATGGGATGGTCAGATCAAGCTGCCGGCCGAATCGACTCAGCCATTCCAGCGAGGGCTCGAGAGCCTCCAGGCCGGACAATGCCTCTGCTTGGCTGGCGTGCACCCGCACATCAAGTGAGGAGACGAGCGGTTGCCCACTCCCTGCCGGGGCGAGGGGGGTTAAGTCGACGAAACCAGGGCCCGACCAGCGCCATGACCCGTTTACGCGCCTGAAGCGAACTGGCAGATCGTAGATCCCGCGCTGTGTGTCGTCGCTTCCCTCCTCCGGCGAATACGCCAGCGTCATTTTGACGTCGCCGCGAGCTTCATCACCGTCCAGCGCCAGATTCGATAGCACGAACTCGGCGGAACTCAAATCATTTGCCGTCGCGGCCTGATACCAGGACTGGTTTTGAACGAGTTGTTCCGGGTCGCTCGTTTCCAGAAAAGCCTGCATGTCGCCCGCGAGCAGGGCCGTAGCGCGCCGGTCGAGAACCGATTGGATGGTAGGCTCTCCGTCGGCGAGCGATAGTAGCGTAAGGTGCGTGACCAAACCGACCTGCTGCAGCCGCTCAAGATCGATACTGCCGGCCGTGTCGCTGGGCCGGTGATATCCGGCAGCAAGTCCATCCTCGCCGTACCAGATCAGCAGCACCGCGTCGAGCCCACGCTCCAGGAAGCTGATATGATCGCTCCCGCCGAAATCGCCTACGACCGATTCCACGCCATAAGCAGCGGCGCTTCTCTCCACCAGAGCAGCGAGCCGCTGCTCACCACCCACCGCCAGGAGCGGTCCCCCGGCTCCAACCATATCGAGCTGGATGACTGCCAGGATCGAATCACGCGGCAGCGTCGGATCCGCGACGTATGCCTTGGACCCAATCAGCCCCAATTCCTCCGCATCCCAGGCTGCAAACAGCACGCTGCGTTTTGGCACATACCCCTGTTCCTGCCAGCTCCTGGCGATCTCCAGCAGCACAGCCACGCCGGAAGCGTCGTCATTTGCACCAGGCCAGTATGTGCCGTCGGGGGAGGCGCCCATGTGATCGTAGTGAGCGCTCAGCACGATAACCTGATCCGAGAAGCGCGGGTCGCTCCCGGGCAGCCACCCGAGCACGTTGCGGCCGAGACAGGTCTCATTCACACAGGCCTCGCGGCCTTCAAGGTCGATTTGCAGATGGACCTCGCTCTCAAGTTCACGCGGCGCTGAACTCAGCTTTAAGTCCTGGAGCGATATTCCGCTTCCTGCCAGCAGCGCTGTGGACACGCGCGGCCCCACCAGGACTACCGGTATCGGCTCCGGCACAAGTGGTTCGAAGCGAGGGTAGGCGAAGTCGAGCGGCCTATCAGGGTTTTCGTTCAGGAGCAGCAATCCGGCGGCGCCGTACTCAATCGCGTTCCGATCGGCATCCACCCCCGGTTCATGCAGGCAGAAAACGACCTTATCAACTACATCCGTACGCCTGAAATCCTCAGGCTGACAGTCGTCCACCCATGTCACAGCCGCCTGCACCTCACCCGGCCCCGCATAGCCGCCGGCGACGATAGCGAAATCCTGCAGCAGGCGGAAATCACCCCGGACCGCTGATCCCTGAGGCCACACTTCCAATCTCGGCATACCCGACGGCGAGGAGTACGGCACCTCAAATGATTGGAAATAGGTGCCCTGCTCGCCAGCCGGCAGCAAGCCGAGCGCCTCAAACCTGGAGGCAAGGTAATCGCCCGCGGCCTCACCGCCAGGCGAACCCGCCTGCCGACCGGCAAACCTCCGGCCCGCCAACGCTTCGATTTCGATCTGGGCTGAGGACGCATCGAATGTTTCCGCCAGCGCGCCCAACTTGCCCGTAGCCGCCAGGTTGCCCGGAGTGCGTTGAACCGCAACGGCCTGTTCTAGCAACCCCGGCCGGGCTTGCGATTCCTCAGCCTCGGCCCGCTGCGGGTTGGGCCCGCTGCCTGGTTCGGGTGCGATCGATTGTATGGCGTGGAACAGGCTCTGCGCGTTTAGCGACACTCCCTGGATCGATCGTCCCCAGACCGCCAGGCACCCACCCCAGATCACAAGACAGGCGGCAGCAGAGACCAACGCCCATCTGCTTCGAGCTGCAGGATCGGCTACGGGCTGTCGTAGTGCCGACTCGAATGGGTATCTGCGATTCAGGACGGGCGGAACACCATATGTAAGCGTGCGCCACAACCATTCCAGTGGCCCATACAGAAAACGCTCCAGCCACCATGCGCTGAGCCTGATTTGGACGGCATAGATCGCCAGCGTCAGCAGCAGTCCGCCGGCTGGACCCAACTGGCCGTAAAAACCAAGGCCGTAATCGTAGAAGATGAGCGTGCAAACGATGGATTGGAAGATATAGTTGCTCAGCGCTGTCCTTCCAACCGGGGCAAGCTGCTTCAGCTTCCTGCGCCAGTTCTGCTTCTGGAAGAGCAGCGTGATCGTCATGACGTAGCCGATCATCAGCAGTGGAGCCCCGATCGTGCGGGCTCCGACGCGGATGGTGTTTTGATAGGCATCCGGGAAGAGATCCGGCTGGCGGTTCGAAAGGACGAAGAGCGTGTTGAAGAGGACTCCTGAGAGAAGCACCGGAATCAATGCGCGCCGCAGGCGGGGTAAATGATCCTTGAGCTGGGTGAACAGCCTCGCCTTTCCCGCCGCCAGTCCGAGCAGGAACATGGCAAACACATTACCGAACGCATAGAAGGAATACGCCGTTCCGGCGAGGAAATCCTGGATCCGCAAGCGGGTGATATCGAGAAAGGTACCGTCCGTGTACAAGGTCTGGCTGTAGCGGTTGAGGACTACCGGCGAGACAAAGTCCTGGAATGCCTCGCGGAATGAAGCGACTGCCTCCCAGGGCAAGGTCAGCACGATCGCCAGCACCAGTGCGATGGCGCTTGCGGCGAGCAGGAAACGGATGGATCGGCGGCGGAAAAGCAGCAGCAGGAAACCGAGCAGAGCATAGAACGTGAGGATGTCCCCGGTCCAGATCAGCGTCCCATGGATCACCCCGAAGAGCAGCAATGCCAGCAAGCGGCGGATGTATAGCGGGAGAAAGGCCGAACCGCGTTGCTCTGCCCGGCGCATTTGCAGGGCAAAGCCCCAGCCGAAGAGGAAGGAGAAGAGCGAGTAGAATTTCGCCTGAACGAAGAAGTGGATCAGCGTGACGATCGTTTGATCGAGCGGGCGGCCTCCAGCACCCGGATTGCTGAACATCCCGCTGAAGCTGGCCATATTCGCAACGAGAATCCCAAACACAGCAAAACCTCGCAGCACATCGACGAGCTCGATGCGCTCGGATTGGCCTGTTGGCTTGGGCTGCATGCCCACCGCCTGCTCGCTGCTTTCAGACATGAACGGCTCTCTCAATTCTCGATCCGCAGCCGGTCGAGCGGCACCCAGCCGGATTCCTCACCCGACTCGATTCGCGCCCAATCGGGATTGCTTCCAGGGTCGTACTCCAGGACGTTTACCCAGCGCTCGCGAGTCAGCAATCCTGCGATCCCGGAACTGGCCTCCGGCTTTGCGTGCAACACCACCATGGGTTGATCACCTACCAGAAACGCCTGCACACGAGGTCGGTACGCTGTGTCTGATCTCAGCGTGTAGGCAACTGTTATGGCCATCAAGGCGAGTGCCAGGATGATGAGCAGCGTCCAGATAAGGCTTTGATGTTTGATTGCAAAACGTGATTGCTCCATGGCTCAGTATTCCGTCTGTCGCAGGATCTTGGCAAGGGTCAGCGCCGCCAACTCCCCCACCTTGTTAAAATGCTCCGCATCCAGATTTCCCGCCCGGTCGGCCTGCGGCGGGACTGCGCTTCCAACCCAGCTGATCTGGATCCAGGGCAGGCGCGTGCCGGTTGTCGTGCGCAGCTGCTCTCCCCCATCGTCGGCGTGCATCAGATTCAGGTTAAGCTCCTGCGCTGTCTCTTCCAGGACATCGAGGAAATCTCCGGCCGGTCCGCTGACCGTCAGCAGATCGCCTCCAGACCCCACGCCTTCAAACTGATAAATCACGCTTGGTTCTACATGTGCCTGGTTGTTCGCTGCCAGCAGGTGGCGAAAGTTGAATCGCTCCCGCAGAAAATCGCGTGCACCTGCATTATCCAGACTGCCTGTACCCCAGAAAACGAACAACACCGACCGGCGCGGCTGCAGGCCTTCCTGCTGCCAGAGACGGGCCAGCTCGAGCAGCAGCGCTACGCCCGAGCCATCGTTGTTTGCCCCAGGAAACACGGTGCCATCAGGGTCCATGCCCAGACCATCGTAGTTGGCATACAGCACAACCATCTCGTCCGCGTGATCAACGTCCGAACCTTGCAGGTACCCGAGCACGTTCTTCACCTCATACGGCTGAGGTTCCTGAAGCTTCAACGACATGCGGACCCGCGCCTCGAGGTCCCGCCGGGTCCAGATGCGCTCACGGGAGGTGGATTCCCCGCTCAGGTCGAATAGATCCGCCAGTTCCAGCCCATCCTGGCCGAGCAGCATGCGGGCAGTCGAGGGCCGGATGCGGAAGATCGGGATTTGGGGCAGCAGCAAAGTGTTGCTGTCAGTGGCCAGCTTCAATGTCTGTGAATGGAGCGGCGATTCTTCCGATCTGGTAATCCAGATCACTCCCTTAGCACCTCGGATCAACGCCTCCGTCGGGAAATCAGTCGGAGCATTGCCCTCCTGCAGCAGGACGATCTTGCCCCGCAGGTCAAGACCGGCGTAAGCCTCCTGGCCTGCATTGTTATCGCCGAGGAAACCAATGAAGGTGAGCGCTCCTTGAGCCTCCCCTCCGCCTGCATGACCTGCGATCAGATAGGCGAAGTCGGTCTGGTGGATGAATTGCGCACCCCGCGAGCTGCCGGACGGGAGAAGCTCGAGTGCCGGTTGTTCGAGCGGCCGGACGAGCATGGCCGGGAGCGGGTAAATGTACGAGCCGTCCTGCCAGCCCGGCTCCAATCCGTATTCCTGAACAGCTGCCAGAATGTCAGTGACTGCTTGCTCACCGCCCGGCTGCCCATGTCCTCGGCCTTCGAGAGCCGCCAGCGAACGGGCCTGCTCCAACGCCCGCTCGCCCTGAAATGCGTGCGCCACGCGTTCAAACCAGGGGGCCGGGCCGGTGCGGTTGATGACGAATACTGTCGCTGCCCCGACCGCCGCGAAGAAAAGCAGAGACCGCTTGCGGAGCAGCGCGCCGGTGTTCAGTCCGTAGGTCTCGATGTGCCGCCGCAGCCCATCTCCGAAGGTGTTAAAGCCCACGACCGCGACAAAGAACGCGATGGCTGGCGGGAAGACGACGAACGGTTTGGAGCGCAGGAAACGGAAGCCCTCCGCCAGCATCGCCCCCCATTCGGGGACTTCAATCAACTGGAACACCTGCTGGCGGAAGCCAGCCGCGGTATTCACGGCGACATCGACGCCGACCCGGCTTCCACCACCGATATAGACGCCAATGAAGCCCAGCTCGCCCAGCAGCATCATGACGGCGCCCATCTCAAGGAAACCAAGCACGAGCAGATTCGGTAGCAGGTTAGGCAAGACCTGACGCACGGCAATCGAGAACGCCCCCATTCCGGATGCCCTCGCTCCCTCGATGTAGGGCATTTTCCGCAGGACCAGGAATTCGCCGCGAATGTATTGCGCGATCTCTGTCCAGCCAACGATCGAGAGCGCCAGAATGAAAGTGACCAGGCCGCGGCGGATGTCGAGGGCAAAGATCAGAAAGACGCTGCTGATCAGGGCCGGGACGGCAGTGACCACCCCCACAGCGCCCATGCTCAACTGGTCCACGAAGCGGCCTTCGTTCCAACCGGCGATGCCGCCAATCAATACGCCCAGCAAGATCCGCACAGAGGCGATGAACAGGCATGCGACAAGCGTGTTGCGTGCCCCGTGCAGCAGCAGACTCAGAAGATCTATGCCCCAGCGATCTGTGCCGAGAGGGAATTCAGGCGACGGCGGGAGCGGTGGGTCGATGAGCACACGCTGTGCGGTATCGTAGTAGCGGGAAATCGGCTGGCTCGTGAGGTATGGATTCTGAGGCGCCCAGGCCGGACCGAAAAGTGTAACCAGGAAAAGCGCCAGCACGATCACCGACCCGATAAGCAGGGGAGGGTTGCTGATCATGATGCGCAAAACGCCCTTGCGCACCTTCCCCTGCACGTCGGGTATCTGCCCATCATCAGCCGCCAGCCGTGAACCATTAAACCAAAGCGGGCGCGCTTCGAGTAGGCGCTTAAGCCAGCTAGCCCGACGCTTCATGTTCGACTCGCAGGCGGGGATCGATCAGGCGGTAGATGATGTCGAGCAGCAAGTTTGTGCCCAGAATGGTGAGCCCCAGAGCCAGGGCCAGCGTCACAGCCAGCACGGTCTGCCGCGCGTCAACAGCCGCGAGCAGCGTCTGGCCGAGGCCAGGCCAACCGAAGAAGATCTCGACGATTGGCAGGCTTCCCAGGCTGAACCGGAGGGACACGCCCAGAGCTGTCAGGACAGGAACCGCGACATTGCGGACTGCATGCGCATTGACGATCTTCGCGAATGAAAGGCCTTTGGAGCGCGCTGTGCGGATGTAATCTTCGCCCATCACGCGCCGCAGGTTGAGATAGACGGCTCGAGTCAGGTAAGCCAATGGGCGCGCCATGAGCACCAGCAGGGGCAGCAGCATGTACTCATAGCTCCACCCGAAACCTGCCACCCGTACCAATCTGAAGCCAGTCTCCCTCAGGAAGAAGATCTCGCCCTGCTGCAGGAGCAACGCGGCGAAGAAGGAAGGCGTGGAAACGCCCAGCACGGTCAGGGTCAGAACCGGCGTCGTCAATCGCCGCAGGCGCGTCAACGCCAGGAGTGCACCAACGACCCCTCCCAGAAGTGCCGCAGCAGCCAGGGCTGATAGCAGGAGCCCCATGCTGTTCAGGTAGGATTGCAGGACAAGCGACCTGACGGAAAGAGGGTTACCGTTCTGGTTGATAATCCCGAAAGAGCCTGTTGGCAGCAGACGCAGGTAAGCCCGGGTCTGGGACCAGGCCGTGGCTGCTTGGGAGCCGAGATCGAAGTTCGGCACGGCTGAGGTCGAATTCGCCGCCATCCGCATCCCCAGATGGACGAAGAAGACGATCAGGACCGCAGTCAGAATCAGGAAGAACAGACGCCGGAAGATAAAGCGGATCATGGATCAAGGGTTTCAAAAGGAATCAGGATTGACGCTCCAATGGTGTATACGAACAGGGGCCATCCCTGTCGAGGATGAAAAGGGAGCAATCGGCCGATGATGCCGGCAGAGCCAGTTGATGTTGGCACATAATCTTATCCTATAAGTACACCCTCCATCTGGATGAAGTTCATCCGCCTATGCATGTGTGGATTGTCCTCGCCTGCTCTCGCTAATTTTCAAGTGCAGGTGCTCCCCGAGAAGAGTCTCCGGTACAATCAGCCTCATGGCGACGCAAAATGACCCTCGCAA
>JARRJK010000013.1:0-78613 GCA_037379555.1 Anaerolineales bacterium
ATGACCGAATCGTAGCTGCTGGCATCCCAACCGCCGAAGCTGCCGTGGCAGGCGGAACATTCTGCCTGGAAAATCGGCAGGATGTCATTCTGGAAGGACGGCGCCTCGCCGCTGGCTGGAGTCGGTCCAGGGGCTTTCTCCAGGCCGCGGATGAATTTCACCAGATCCTCGATTTGATCCGAGGTCAGGATCTCACCCCAGGCGATCATCGGCGTGGCTGGATGGCCGGCACTGATCGAGGTGAAGATCTGCTCGTCCGTCTGGCTGTTCTGGAAAGAGGCCGCAGCCAGTGCTGGGCCGATGCCGCCTTCGCCTTCCGGCCCATGACACTGGGCACAAAGATCAGCGTAGATCTCGTTGGCGGAGACGGAAACCGTCTGGACGTTGATTTCCGGCGGCAGTTCGACCGGTGGATTGGCCTGCCACGAGCGCAGGTAAGCGACGATCGCGTCGACCTGCTCGTCATCGAGCGGGCCGCCGTAAGCGCTGCCGAAGGGCGACATGCCGAAGTTGGGCTGACCCTGAGAGATGATCGAGCGCAGCGTCAGGTCATCGCGCGTGCGCAGATATTCGGCCGAGCTGATCGGGGCGATCACATCACCCGGGCGGGCCGGATTGGGCCCACCTTCGCCAAACTCGCCGTGACAGCCCGAGCAGTACTGTGCGAACAGCTGCTGACCGACCTCGGTTGAGGTGCCGCGCGCGGCCGATTCGGTGAAACTCACCAGAGCATCAAGCTGGGCGCTGGTCAGGATGTCTCCCCAGACCGGCATCGTCTCATGCGCCCCGCCCTGGCTGATGGTCTGCATTGCGGTCTCGACGTCCGGGCTGGTCGGAATGCGCTCGCCGTGGCAGGTTGAACAGTACTGCTGGAAGAGGTTTGCCCCGGCTGGCACGCCGAGCGGATCGACCACGTATTCGGCCAGCGTCTGCAGCTGGTCCTGGCTCAGGCGCTGCCGCCAGGGCGGCATTTCCAGGTGCAGGCCGCCGCGGCTGATGACCTGGCGCAGTTCTTCCGGGCTGCCGCTGAAAGCGACCGATTGGCCGTGGCAGGGCGCACAGTTGACGGCAAACAGCCGCTGTCCGTCGGGCGCGATCAAGAAGTTCAGCAGCGCAGTTTTCTCCTGATCGCTGAGCGCCTCGCGGAAATCGGGGAGGTCGAGACCCTGGTGTGGGGCGTATTCGCTCCCGGTCTCGACTGCCGCCCGCAGCTCAAGCGGGTCGCTGGCCACCAGTTCGTCGGTCGCGTGGCAGGCGGAACAGTATGTCGCGAAGATCTTATTGCCGGCAGGCGAAAGGATGAAACCGGCCAGCGCGTCGATCTGATCGGTGGTCAGGTCAGCATTCCAGGCAGGCATGCCCTCGTTGTGCCGGCCCTGGGCGATGATCTCATGCAGGTTGGTGCCCGGCGCGACGTCGATCGAAGGCCCATGGCAGCCAGCACAGTTCTGTGCGTAGAGCATGGCGGTCGGATCCCCGCCGCTGACTTCTGAGGGGGGCGGGGACTCGAGCAGCGCCTGGATTGTCAGGCCGACAATGCCCAGGAAAACGACGGCTGTGATCCCGACCACCCAGGGACGGTGGAGCGGGTAGCGTTTCATGCCGCGGTCGATGAACGGCAGCGCGATCAGGAGCAGGATCGCAAGCGTGGGCAGCACGAAAACGCCGATCACCTCCAGCGAGCCGGGGAAGTACTTCAGGAGCTGGAATAAGAAGAGGAAGTACCATTCCGGACGCGGGGTGTAGCTGGTATCCCCGGGATCGGCGCGCTCTTCGAGCGGGGCGCCGATGAAATAGGCCAGACCAACCAGGATGACGAAGATTAAAAGTGCAACGACAGCGTCCTTCCAGAGCAAATCCGGGAAGAACGGGACGCCATGGGCTTCTTTACGCTTCTTGTAGTTTTCGATGTACTCCTGCTTCTTGCGGTCATCCATGGCTAAACCTCCTCCTCGGGCTCCGGCACCTCACTGATGCCGATACGCACGATCAAGAAGAGGTGGATTCCGAGCAGAAGCAGAAGCGTTGCCGGCAGGAACCAGACATGCACGCCGAAGAAGCGCGCCAGGGTGACGGCGGAGAGCTCCTCCCCGCCGCGCATGATGCGCAGGATCCAATCCCCGACAAACGGCGTAACTTCGGCGATGCGTGTACCGACGGTCGTCGCCCAGAAGGCTTTCTGGTCCCAGGGCAGCAGGTAGCCGGTGAAGCCGAATCCGATCACAACCAGCAGCAGGCCGATGCCGGTGAACCATGTCACCTCGCGCGGGAACTTATACGAACCGAGGATGATTACGCGCAGCATGTGCAGCACGGTGAGCAGCACCATGGCGCTGGCGCCCCAATGGTGCAGGCCGCGAATGAACCAGCCGGCCGGAACCTGTGTGGTGATGTACTGCACGCTGTCATAGGCCTGGTCGGGTGAGGGGACATAGTAAATGGTGAGCAGAATGCCAGTGACGATCTGGTTGATCGCCACGAAGAGCGTGGCGGAGCCGAGCGTGTACAGCCAGTTGACCTTCGGCATCTTGCGCAGGAAGAGCGCGCTCCAGACCGCCCGCCAGCCGAGCCGTTGATCGAGCCAATCGCCCACTCGAGTCGACATCTCAGGCCTCCTTCAAGAAGATCTGTTCGTCGTCGACCTTGACCTCGTAGCGGTCGAGAGGCCGAGGTGGTGGGCCGGATACCACGTTCCCTTCCTTGTCGAAGACTCCATTATGACAGGGGCAGAAGAAACGCTGCTGTTCGGCGATCCAGCGCACGCGGCAGCCAAGATGGGTGCAGATGTTGGACATGGCGACATAGTTGCGCCCGTCCTCGGTCAGCAGGTAGGCTGCTATTTCTTCCTGGTTGACAATCCAACCCGTTGTGCGTTCGATATTGGCTTTAAAGAGAGTGGGGGTGCCGAGTTCCACCTTCGAGGTGGTGCCGACCGCGACCCACTCCTGGGTGCCTTCTTGCTTGAGTGCCGGACCGACAATGTAGGCGATGGCCGGGAGGCCGAGCCCGGCGCCGATCAGCACGCCAATAGCCCAGGTGACCAGCCCGAGGAAATCCCGGCGCTGGACCTCTTTCGTTTCGCTCATCTGGTTCTCCTCCATCTTTCTTTGGCGAAGAAAGATTATACCCCCTAGTTCTCTGGTGCTCCGGCTACGATCCAGCTCGATACCAGGTCAATTTCCTGCGGCGTGAGCTGCGCAAAGTGAGGCGCTTCGCTGGTCTGCTTGATGATGATCATGCTGGAATCCGGATCGCCGGGAACGACCGCCGCTCCGCTGGTGCCCCCGGTCATGACGCCGGCGTAGGTGGACAGGTTCAGATCCGCCAGACCGTCCTCATGGTGGCAGGAAGTGCAGCGCTCGTGGAAGAGCGCTCCGATGCTCCCGTCGTAGGTCAGCGGTAGTTCGCCGCTGAGCGGGCTCTCGGGGGTTGCTTCGCTCACGCTCGGCAGCTGGGCCTGCAGCAGTTCGCGCAGCTTGGGTGCGTCGAAACCGGCGTACTCCCATACATTGCCGTGACAGGTGCTGTTCGAGCAGAACGAGCTGTTGTCGACGCCGCCGGGGTTGCCGGTCGTATGACAGTTGCTGCAGGACGGCTCCAGCACATCGCGGTGGAGCGAGATCCAGTTTGGATTGCGGTGCGAATCGGGCTCCGGACCGCGGCTGATCTCGACTTCGGCGACGAAATCGGTCGGCCCCGCTTCGACCGGGATCGAGTGGCACAGGTTGCATTCGAGGCGGATCGCCTGCGCCTGGGGATCAAGGTGTTTGCCGTCGTGGCAGCGGAAGCATCCGGGCGAGTCCTTGTGACCGACGTTTGAGGGGTGGCTGTTCCAGTCCGCTTTTTGCTCCGGGTACACGCTGGTGCTGTAGGAATCCTGGAGCACTTCGATCGCCTGATCGACCAGCCCGGAGGAATCGGCGAAGAATTCGGGGTAGTTGACCCGGTAATAATCCCGCAAGCTCTCAATGCCGATCAGCGCCATCTCGACCGAAGCGTACTTGGCGCTGAATACCTCGACGGCTTTCAAGCGTATATCGGGGATATCAGCCGAGATCTGCTCCCTTGCCATCAGGTTGTCTACCAGGTCTTCAGGATGCAGGATCAGGTGAGTGATGCGGTTGTGACAGGTGATGCAATCCATCAGCTTGAGGTCTTCTGGGTTGATCGACGCGGGATCGATCTCTGAGTCGATCGCGACGTAATCCGTCACGCTGCCATCGTCCTCGACCACCTGCACGTACGGGATGTCTTGTTCCTCGGGGTCAGTCGGCAGGTAGTAGACCTCGTTCAGGATATGCCAGTGGATGCCGCGGCCGAGACCCTCCCGTTCGGAACCACCGCCGGTCTTGAGCGTCATATAGATGCTGATCGGGGTGTTATTGCGATCGGGCTCGAAGCGGCGGATCTCGAGCAGGGTGTCGCTGGAGAATTTCTCGGGGAAATGGCAGCGTTCGCAGCTCTCACGCGCCGGACGCATATCGTGGGCCCGGATCGGGAACTCATAGGTCTTGAACATTGTGGCGAAGATGTGCTTGATATCGCCAGCCTTGCGCGTGACGCGGGTGGCGATGAAGCCGCGTCCGATATGGCACTCAACGCAGTCGATTCGGGCATGCGGGGATACCAGGTAGGAGGTGTACTCGGGCGGCATCGTGTGGCAGCTGGTGCCGCAGAATTCGGGCGAGTTGGTGTATTCCCAGCCGATCGGAATGAGCAGCAGGATGACAATCGTCAGCGCGCCGAGGACCAGGTAGGGGCGCAGGCGCACCCACAGGGTTGCATCTTGTGGTGGGAAAAAGAAACGTTGCAGACGTGCTCCGAATCGACGAAGCATGGCGCATACTCCTCCATAATTATGGCGATCGTTATCCAACCTGCAGATCTGTTGCTATTGCTTGGGAGCTCCGGCAGAAATCCACTCGATGACCTGCTCGAGCTCGGCATCCGTCAACTGGCCTGGATGCCCCCCCGCCCGCTGCACCTGTACCAGCATGCTGGCTTCAGGATCGCCAGGCACAATCGCTGGGCCATCCTCCCCACCTTGCAGCGCTTTCTCATACGTTTGCAGCGATAAGCCGCCGACCGCCGTCACACCGTGGCACGTTCCGCAGCGGTTGCGGAAAAGCGCCTCGAAACCGCCATCCCAGGATTGATCGCTGATCACGAACGCCTCGCCCGTCGGGGTTGGTGGAAGCGTGGGCGTCGGTTCAGGGACAGCGGTGACAAAAACATCGGCCGTTTCGCCCTGCGGTATGGTTGTGATGCTGGTTTGTTCTCCGGTGACATAAAAGGCTACCCCAGCCAGCATCAGCACGCTCAATACCCCGGCGACTGGCAGGAAGACCCGCTGCCGGCGGCGCAGGACTTCCGGCGCTGGATCGCGATGGATTCGACCTGCTTCGATCCTCTCCAGTTCCGCTGGATGTTCTTCCTCCATCTCCTCCTGGGTCAGATAGCCGGTGAACATGCTGCGGTTGAAGTGGCGCAGGTGCACGTGATAGAAGTGCCAGAGCAGGATAGCCAAAACAGCCAGGATCGCTTCGGCACCATGGGCAGCCTTGGCGGCCGGGATGAATTCTCCAGGCATGATACGGGTCGTGAGGATGGGGTTCCACATCATGAAGCCGGTGAGAGCCATGATCACGATGCCCCAGACCACCGCCAGGTACTCCATCTTCTCAGCGTAGGAGTAGCGGCCGTAGCGGGCCTTATGCTTGCTCACCCCGAAATAAGCCAGCAGGTCCTGATAGAGATCCTTGAAATCCTTCAGGCCGGGAAGCATCGTCCAGGAGACGCGCCGGACGTAGACCCGGTACAGCAGCCCGATCACGTGGTAGATGCTGACCAGCATGAGCACGATCGCCGAGCTGCGGTGGATCACGCGCACCGGTTCGATACCGCCAAAGAGGCGGAAAAAGCCGATGCTGACCTGAACATCAGGGAACTTCTGCGGCAGACCGGTGATCGCCAGGATCGTGAAGGAGGTCAACATCACGATATGTTCAAGGCGCTGCGAGAGGTCGAAGCGCAGGAAACGTTTCGGCTTTTCCTTGTTCGATTCGTGCTGAACGGCGGGGCGCGGCTCACTCATAAATCACCCCCCGCGTCATCGCTTTCATCTAGAGCTTGCGTCTTATCGCTCTCGCCTTCGCCGTCGGTGGAAAAGCGCTGGTCGCCCTCCGATGGGGCAGGCGGCTCTTCGGGCTCAGACTCGGCTTTCGCAGCCGCTCGCCGCTTCCGGATATACCAGGTGACATCAAGCACAACCAGCACGCCCATCCCTCCCAGCAGGCCCGGGATGAAGATGCTGTAGAAGAGATTCACGTAGTAGACCAGCGGGTTGTGCTGTGGGGATGGAATATAGTGCGAGAGCCAGGCGCCCGAGAAATTGGTGGTTGCGTCGGGATGGCATACCTGGCAGCGTTTGAGCAGGTTCTGCTTGAACTCCAAGCCACTCTCAGGGTCACTCACGCTTTGAATATCGTGCACGCCATGGCAGTCGTAGCATACGGCCTTGTTGGTCGGAGCATCGGGAGAGACTTTCTCGAAGATGGTGACGGTGGTGCCATGGAAATCGGCGACGTAGGTGTTCAGCACCTGAGTCGAGATGCCGTACTTGTCCATGATCTTGGGGTCGGTATGGCATTTAGCACAGATTTCCGGCGAGAGTAGCCGGAAGCGGGCCGTCGTTGGATCCTCGATGTTGTGCACGCCGTGGCAGTCGATGCAGGTCGGCACATCACGGTTGTTCTCGTTGACAAGCGCATTGCCGTGCACGCTGGTCAGGTACTTGCGGTAAATCGCGTTGTGGCACTTGGCACATGTGACCGGGATGTGCAGCCGCGCCTCGGGCAGCAGTTCGTCCGTGCGCGGGTCGGTCAGCTGTTGTATGTTGTGTGCCCCGTGGCAGTCGGTGCAAATGGCAGCCTGGCGGTTGCCTGATTCGAGAGCGTTTTCATGCACGCTGTCGAGCGTGCGCTCGTACTGTCCCGAGTGGCATCGAAAACAAGCATCATAGAGTTCGAGCGCCAGATCGCGCTGATCAGTAGCGCTGAATGACGGGTGAGGGTACCCCTCGAGATCGGTATGGCACTGCACGCAGGCATAGCCGAGCTTGCCGTGAATCGAATTGTCGTACACCGCCTGGTCGATATAGAGCGAAGCCGTTTCTCCGTTCTCGAGCTGGAAGGTGAGTCCGGAATCGGCATGGCATTTGAGGCAGCTCTCGTTGCTCACACCGGCCTGGGGTAGCGGGGTTGCGTCAGCCCGGTGTGTGGTCAATGCAAGCGTGACCGCAATGGCGGCGAGGGCAAGGGTGAGGATGGTCCAATGTCGGATGCGATGACTCACTCGGGCTCTCCGTCTGGCGGCGGACTTGTCTCGCCGGTCAGGCGCTCAAATTCACGTTCATGGAATTCGCGCATTTCGCGTTCGCTCAGCCGGCCTGTGAAGATGCTAAGGTTGAGCCGTTCGATGTGGACGTGGTACGAATGCCACATGACGACGAAGATCGCCGCTGCGATCGCCTCCGCGCTGTGGGCGAGCTTCGCGGCGGGGATGATACCTCCAGGCAGCACGCGCGTAAAGAGCACCGGGAACCAGATCAGCAGCCCGGAGAGGATCATGATCGCTATGCCAAAAATGAAAAACCAGTAGGTGAACTTCTGCTGGAAGGTGAACTTGCCGAAGGAAGGCTTTTTACGGTCAATGAAAAGCAGCCAGCGCAGCATCTTGAAGCCGTCGCGCACATCTTGAACGACAGGGAGCATCTCGCCGCTCAAGCGCCGCTGGAAGAGCCGGACGGTTGTCCGCCCGACGTGGTAAAGCGCTTCGGCGATCAGCAAGACGGCGGCGATATGGTGGATCGTCTGGATCATCTCGACGCGTTCGGGTGTGGAGAGGATGTACTGGCTCCAGCTGGCGGCGCGGTACTTCTGGGGTAGGCCGGTCAGCAGCAGCACGGTGAAGGTGATCAAAAAGAGCGCGTGCTCCCAGCGCTGTGCGAGCGAAAAACGGACGAAGGTACGCTCGGTATGCACATGGCCATCCCGCGCAGTTTTTAGAGTTGATTCGTTTGCGGTCATGGCAAGTTCCTCCGCACACGGTCCACCGTCGCCCGAATGATGCGCAGCAGGACGTAGCCGCCCGCCAGCAGCAGGGTAAAGGGCACGAAGTACGAATAGAAGGCATTGGTATAGAAGACCAGCGGCGTGCGTTCGAGGCTGATCTCGTTGTGCCCGGTCCACGCTCCGGTCCAGTTCGGCCCGGCGTCAGGGTGGCACTTGCGGCAGGTCGTTAGCAGGTTCTCGGAGCTGACCGTTGAGGCCGGGTTGCTCGCAGGCAGGATGTTGTGGACGCCGTGGCAGTCGGTGCAGACCGCGCTCTCGTGCCAGATCGTCGGCCAGTTGGCTTTATAGACCTCGACATCGACGCCGTGCCAGGAGATGCTGTACAAGTTGTAGACATCGGTGTCATAGCCGTACTTGGCCATCAATTCAGGGTTGGCATGGCAGCCAGCACACAGCTCCGGCGAGCCGATGCGGAAGAGCGCGGTGCGCGGGTCTTGAATGTTATGTCAGTGTGGCACTGGCCGCACGTCTCGGAGATCAGCGACCGCGGTTCATCAGGGTACTGGGTGTAATGTGCGCCGTGGCAGTCGGTGCACACCGGCGCTTCCAGATGGCCAGCAGCAGCGATGTCAGCGTGGATGCTGTCTAGGCTGTTCTCGTAATTGGTGGCATGGCAGGTTCGGCAGGTGAGATAGAAAGCCCGGGAGAGTTCCCGCCGCGTGTCGTATTCGATTTCTGGATGCGGGTAGCCGGTGATTTCGGGATGGCAGGAGTCGCAGCTGATGCCGATCTGTTCGTGGACCGATCCTTCCAGGCGCTTGGCGTCGATGGTCAGCGGCAGCACTTCCCCACTGGGCAGTTCGATCTCAAGGTCGGGCTGCGTGTGGCATGCGAGGCACTCCTGCTCTTGAAACTGGCTCTGCTGAGGATTTTCATCGGCAAAAGCCGGTGCGACGAGCAAACAAAGTGCCAGAAGCGCCAGGCTGAGCAGTATCATTCGTGAGAGATTTCGCCGTGTGTGGATCATCTACGAGATCTCCTCGACTTCGGTTTCCTCGACCTGATCGTCCTCGCTGTTGTTCTCCATGATCAAACCCCACTTGCGCAGATAGTGCGAAATCAGGAGCATGATCCCGAGCGGCACCAGGCAGCGGCCGATGAACATGAGCGCTACGACAATTGGATTGGCGATAGTTTCATCCATACGCACTGCCTCCGAGCGCGCTGACCCGGGAAAGGGAGTAGCCGCACTGATCCAGTGCGGCTATCTTGGACTGATCCCGGAGCTTTGTCAACCAGCCGCGTGCGTCTCCTCATCCGGCCTGAACAGCGGGAGGAAGCGCATCGCCAGGGTGAAGATCAGGAAGATGTAGCCGACCACGCCCAGCACCACGCCCCATTCAATCAGCGCCGGGGTGTAGGATTGCGGTGGGAGCACGTATTCTGTGCCGGGCGAATAGGATACGGGCACGATCAGGCCAGAAACCGTCACGTTCCAGCGGTTGATCAGGATACCGGCCGCCGCGCTCAGCGCTCCGATGACCAGGTTGACCGGCCGGCGGTTGAAGCGCGGCACAAGGAACATCAGCACCGGGATGATAATGCCCAGGAATACCTCGCCCACCCAGAACCAGAACCCGTAGGCGGTGAACAGGTTGAGCGTGCGGAAAGCCCGCTCCGAACCGGGCGTCGATCCGTAATACGTCACAGCGGCGAGATCCCAGAATTTGATATAGGCGTACACCAGCAGCGTCAGCCCGCTGAAACGGGCGATCGTGCGCAACAGATCATGGGCGATCGTGCGCTTGCCGCTGATCCATTCCAGGATGAAGGCCGCCGCCATCGTCACCGCTGGGCCGACGGCGATCGCCGATACGATGAACATGATCGGCATGCTCGGCTTGAACCAAATCGGGCGGGCCTTGATGATGCCATAGGTCGCGCCGAGCGATGACTGGTGCAGCAGTGAGACGAGCAACCCTGCGACAGCCAGGACCGGTGCTACACGGTGCAGCGCGTGTCCGAACTTCCGCAGCCATGGCAGGCGGTTGAAGATATGCGACTCGACGATCACAGGCGCGAACTCGACTAGCATGATCGTCAGGTACAGCGTGATGCACCAGGTGATCTCCCATAGGACCGAGTGCACGTTCCAGTAGATCCAGGGGTGGTAGAAGCGGTCCGGTCGGCCGATGTCCATCACCAGTGTGAGCAGAGCGGACGTATAGCCGACCACGCCGACCAGTACGGCCAGGCGGATGACGGAGCGAAAGCGTTTGATGCCGAAGATGTACACGACGGCCGAAAGCGTGAAGGCGCCTGCACCGAGGGCGATCGATGAGAGATCGATCGTGATCCACAAACCCCAGGGAACGGCGTTGGTCAGGTTGGTGACGACCAGCCCTTCTTTGAAAACGACAATCGCCGAGACGACGCCAATCAGCAGCAGCAAGCCTACCAGTCCGAACCAGGCGACGGTTCCTGGGCTGACATTCAATTGTCGATTGCGGAGTGTGATCGTCGCCATGGCTATGCTTCCTCGCTGACCGGAATGTAGTACACACTGCCTTCGGTCCCCAGCTCATCCCGCAAGCGAGTCGTCGGCTGACGGTCGAGTACCTGGGAGATGTTGCTCTCGGGGTCTTTCAGATCGCCGAAGACGCGCGCCCCGACCGGGCAGATGTTGACGCACGCGGGTGTCGCTTCGCGCGCTTCGCCTGGAATGAGCCCTTTCTTTAAACCGCTGTCGATGCGCTGGACGCAGAAAGTGCACTTCTCGACCACGCCGCGTGGCCTGCGCTCCACCTCCGGCACGCCCCAGGTCGGGACATATACGTTCTCATCGCTGCGGGCTTCCCAGTTGAATTTGCGGGCGTCGTAGGGACAGGCCACCTCACAGTAGCGGCAGCCGATGCAGCGTTCGTAATCCATGATCACCAGTCCGTCCTCGCGCACGTAGGTCGCCCTCACCGGGCAGACCTCGACGCAGGGGGCGTGCTGGCAGTGAAGGCAGGGACGGCTGAAGTAGAATTTGCGGCCGTTGACCGTGCTGTCCTCGACCACGATGTTCCAGGGTTTATCAGGGGCGACGTCGTTTACCGCCGAGCAAGCCCGCATGCAATACTCGCAGCCGATACATTTGCGCAGGTCGATCACCATGCCCCAATGATGATCACCAGAGGCACCATGGACCTCCTCCTCGGTCGTGAGCTGCTGGCGCTTGAGGTTGCCGAAGGGCGACAGCGGGCCGGTCGTGACGAGGTAGGCGGCCAGCGACGAGCCCGCCGCCGTGGCGGCGATGCGGGTGAAATCCCGCCTCGTCAGCTTGACCTTAACTTTCGTTTTCCGTCGACTCATCCTCGTCGTCTCCTTCAATCTCAACCAGCTCAATGTTGCGGCTTACGATCCAGGCCGCCACCGCGCCAGTCGCCAGACCCACGATCGCGCCCTGCGCCAGGCCGGTGTACAGCCGCACGCTGGCTTTGTCCTCCAGGTCGGAAATCTGCTGCTCCTGCTCCTGGACCAGCCGGCGCAGCTCGTCCGTATCGAGATCCTTGAGCGTCTGGACTTCGCCAGTGAGTTCAAGGATCACATCGCGGGTGTGCACCGTATCCTGGTGGCAGCCGATGCAGGCTTCGGAACCGACGGTGAAGGTATGGCCGGTCGGGATCAGGCCCTCGATCGGGTCCTCCGTGCGCGGGCTGGTGTACATATGGCAGTTCGAACACTCGAGTCCGGCGTTGGCATGGGAACTGTGGGTGAACGAATCGCCGTTGTCATGATGGCAGTTAGTGCATAGTTCAGTGACCGTGGCTGCCAGCGGCTTCTGGGCATGCGGATCGTGGCAGGACTGGCACTCGATTCCGGCCGCCCGGTGCGGGCTGGCTAGCCATTCATCGGTCGTGGTCTTATGGCAGGTCGCGCACAGGTTGTGATCCGGTGTGACCGACATCGGTTCAGCCGGATGTCCCGGTTGAAACGGTCCATGACACGATTCGCACGTTACACCCTCAATAGCGTAGGTGCCTGCCTCGGCGTCATAGCCGGTGGTATGGCACTCCAGGCAGTCGAATTGGCTGCCCAGTTCACTCCAGTCTTTCTGGAAGATCGGTGAGGAGAATGCCCGTGCATGGCGGGTGAGCTGCCATTCGGCGTGAATCTCCTTGTGGCAGACGGCACAGGTCTCGGGCCCGGCGTAAGCCCCTTCCTGTGGGGACGGCTTTGGGGCGGGTGAAGCGGAGGCCGTACGAGCGTATCCGCTCGCCGCGCCCAACGCGAGGCAGACGGCGAAGGTGATAGCGAACGCAGCCGCCCCTCTCCCGATCCTTCGGTTCATCAGTCGTTTCATGCCTGTGCTCCTGTATCAGCTCACTCCACCAGCGGTCGTTGCACACTGCGTGGGCGAAATGACCCATTCATGAATGGGGGAATCAACCTACTTTCCCTCCGTACAAGCATGCTAACGCGAGCTTCCTATGGCATACAGTATCGCTGCTCCTCGATGAATTGTGATATATATCACCTTTCAGGTAAAGCGTGTCGCATACAGATTGGTATGCAGTATGCTCTCTTTGGACACTCGCGCCTCGCGAACGATTTCATCCCCCATTAATCAAGCTATGGAAGAATCATACGTGTTGCATGATTGGGTCGATTGAACCTACATCGGTTTGATGACAATCGTCCTCTCCAGAACAGCCGATGAAAGATGATAGAATTCGTGGGCTTTATGGACTGGTAAAACAGGGCCTCATGGGAGTTGAACCGTATGACTGACAGGAAAGCAGAGAATCTACCCGCTGGGAGTAGCGGTCGGGCGAAGTTCCTGATCGGCGGCCTGTTGATCGTGGCAGCGATCGTCTATCTGATCGCTTCTTCCACGCAAGCTGCAGCGCAGTACTACCTGACGATCGATGAACTGATGGTCAAGGGCGAAGCGATGCGTGACCGTGACGTGAAGATCTCCGGCGCGGTCGACGGGGAGACGATCGCCTACGATGCCAAAACCCTGACCTTGACTTTCGACATCGCCAACGTCCCGGGCGACCTGGACGAGATCGAGCAGGCCGGTGGGCTGGCGGAAGTGCTGCATCAGGCGGTCAATAATCCCGATGCCCGGCGCCTGACGGTGATGTATGAGGGGCCGATGCCTGATCTGCTGCGGAATGAAGCCCAGGCGATCGTCACCGGACGGCTGGGCGATGACGGTGTGTTCCACGCCGACGAACTGCTGCTCAAGTGCCCCACACGCTACGAGGAAGAGGTCCCGCTGCAGTCGGAGCAGGGTTGAACCCTGCGGGTCGCGATGCGGCCCCGACGCTGATCGTTCGCGTGTTCCCCATGAGTTACTGAATCAGGAGGCCTGGCTTCGTGATCGCCAATTTTGGATATTTTGCACTGATCATCACGTTTGTCACAGCTTTGTATGGCGCCGGCGCAGCAGCATACGGCGCCATTCAGCGCAAGCCGGAGCTGGTCGAAAGCGCCCGGCGGGCGATGCTGCTCACTTTTCCTCTGACCTCACTGGCGGCGCTGTCGATCATCGCCCTGCTCGTCGGCGGACATTACGAAATCCGCTACGTAGCGCAGGTCACGAGCTCGAGCATGCCGACCTACCTCAAGGTGACCGCGCTGTGGGGTGGGCAGGAAGGATCGCTGGTCTTCTGGTCATGGCTGATGTCGGCGTTTGCCACGGCAGCCAGCCTGCGCAAGTGGGAGCGTGACCGCGAGCTGCTGCCGTGGATCATCGTGGTCACGATGGTCACGCTGGCTTTCTTCCTCTCGCTGGTGATCTTCTTTGAGAATCCGTTTGTCCGTTTATGGCTGACGCCCACTGGCGAGCAAGTCGGCGCCATGCTCCAGCCGGCTGGCGCCCGGGCGCTGACCCCCAGCGATGGGCAGGGCTTGAACCCGCTGCTGCGGCACCCCGGCATGGTCATCCATCCGCCGATGCTTTACCTGGGCTTCGTCTCTTTCGTCATCCCGTACGCGTTCGCCATGGCGGCGCTGATCACACGCCGCAGCGACGACCGCTGGATCCGCATCACACGCCGCTGGACGCTCGTCGCCTGGCTGTTCCTTTCGCTCGGACTGATCCTGGGTGGGCGCTGGGCATATGATGTGCTCGGATGGGGCGGGTACTGGGGCTGGGATCCGGTTGAGATCGCAGCCTTCATGCCCTGGCTCTCCGGGACGGCCTTCCTGCACTCGGTCATGGTGCAGGAGAAGAAGGGCATGCTCAAGCATTGGAACATGGTGCTGATCATTCTCACCTATGCGCTGGTCATTTTCGGCACCTTCCTGACCCGCTCGGGCGTGCTCTCCTCCGTGCATGCCTTCGCCCAATCGGCTATCGGGCCGATGTTCTTCATCTTCATCGGCATTACCTCGATCAGTTCGCTGGCGCTGCTTGTCCAGCGCTGGTCGATTCTGAAAAGCGATAATCACCTCGAGTCGATGTTCTCGCGCGAGGCGCTTTTCCTGCTGAATAACTTGCTCTTCATGGGCATCCTGGTCATCTGCTTCTGGGGCGTGATCTTTCCCCTGATTTCGGAATTGGTCACCGGATCGAAAGTCACCGTCGGCCCGCCGTTCTACGAGCGGGCGACCAGTCCGCTTTGGTTGGGCCTGCTGCTGCTGATGGGCGTGGCCCCGCTGTCGGCATATGCCAGCAGCACCTTTCGGACGATCGGCCGGGCGGCCTGGAAACCGGCGCTGGCCTCGCTGGCTGTCCCGATCGGCATGTTCGCAGCCGGGTACAGCAGCATCGGCGCCATCCTCGGCTATTGGCTCGCAGCTTTTGTAGCCATCGTGACGCTTTACGAGTTCTGGCGTGGCGCGCTCGCCCGCCGACGGCGGCATAGCGAGTCACTGCCGCTGGCGCTCTGGCGCCTGGCCGGCCGCAACCGCCGCCGCTATGGGGGCTATGTGATCCACCTCGGCGTCGTGCTGATGGCGTTCGGCATCATCGGCATTGAGGTCTTCCAAACCGAAACGCAGGCCACGCTTGCACGCGGCGAACAGCTCACCCTCGGCCGCTATGTGATGACATACGATGCGCTGACGCAATTCGACACCGCCGATGGGCGCAATGTCGCCCGGGCCGTGGTCTCGGTATATCACGATGGCAAATATGTCGGCGAGCTCTATCCGCGCAAGGACTACTACTACGTCTCACAGCAGCCGATGACCATTCCCGGCGTGCGGTCGACGCTGGAGGATGATTTCTACGTCCTGCTTGTCGGCTGGGAACCGATCGCGCAGCAGGGTGCGACCTTCAAGGTGTATCACAACCCGCTGGTCAATTTCGTCTGGCTCGGCGGTCTGGTATTCATTCTGGGCACAGCCGTCGCCGCCTGGCCAGATCAGGACCCGGAGCCTGCCCGCAGCCGCCTGCGGTCGCGTGGCCTGACGCCGGGGGCATACCCGAGGAAAGCGACATGAAACGCAGGCTCATCCACTCGGTTGGCATCATCCTTCTGCTGCTGGCGTTTCTGCAGCTGGAGGCGTTCAGCGCGTTTGGCCAGGGCAGTGGACCGACGGATGATGAGGTCAACGCGATCGCCAGCCAGCTCTATTGTCCGGTCTGTGAGAATGTGCCGCTCGATGTCTGCCCAACGCAGGCATGCGTGCAATGGCGGGCGACGATTCGCGAAAAGCTCGCCGCCGGTTGGAGCGAAGACGAGATCAAACAGTACTTCGTCGAGCAATACGGCGCCCGGGTGCTCGCCACCCCGCCTGCTGAAGGCCTGAACTGGCTGGTCTACGTCCTGCCGCCGGCGGCGCTTTTAGCCGGCGCCTTTGTGCTGTTCCGCGCCGTGCGGACATGGCATGCAGAACCAGAACCCGCGGCAGGCCCGGTGCCCCCTGAGGAAGCAGAAGACGACCCTTACCTTGCCAAGCTGGAGGAAGAGCTGAAGCGCCGGGAGGTTTGACCCGGCTCAGGCGATGAAGATCTGATGACGGATGAAGTTTCCACCAACGATAACTCTGTGAAAGTTCCACAGCGCTCGACGAATCTGCGCTGGGGTGTCATCGCGGCCTTCGTGCTGCTGATCGGACTGCTCGTCGTGCTCGGCCTCGGGCTTAAACGCACGTCACAGGGACCGATTGGCGTCGGCGACGAAGTCCCGGACCTAACCCTGACGACGTTCGACGATGGCGATATCCATTTCGAGGACCTGCGAGGTCAGGTCATTGTGGTGAATTTCTGGGCTTCGTGGTGCAAACCCTGTGAGGGCGAAGCAGCCGATCTGGAGACAGCCTACCAGATGTACCGCGATCAGGGAGTGGTCTTCCTGGGGGTAGATTACGTCGATACCGAACCCGAAGCGCGCGGCTATCTCGAGCAGTTTGAGATCAGCTACCCGAATGGGCCCGACCTGGGCACGCGCATCTCTCAGGCGTTCCGCATTCGGGGTGTGCCGGAGACGTATGTGATTGGACCCGATGGCCGCCTGGCGGCGGTGAAGATCGGCCCTTACAACTCGCTTGACGAGATCGTCGCTCATATCGAAACGGCCCTGGCTCAATAGCGCGCTTGGAAGACTCTCCCTGCAGTCCGCTGACAGTCCACAGCCGACCAACGTGCCGCAGGCATGTGCGACGTGGTGGCAGTACGGCAGGACCGCAAGCGGCAAAGTAGAGGGTGAATTATGGATCTTGGATCAGTCTTTCTGGGCATTGCCCTATTTCTGGTTGTGACGGCCATCCTGGCGCGCCCGCTGCTTGAGCATGCCGCATCCACAGTCAGCGATGCGGAACGCCAGCTCTCGATGTTTCAGGCTGAACGCGATCGGATTCTTAACCGGCTGCAGGAACTCGATATGGATTTTGCGATGGGCAAGATCCTGGAAAGCGATTATCAAAATGAGCGGCGCGGATTGACGCAGGAGGGGGCAGATGTGCTGAGGGAGATCGACGCGCTGCGTTTGGGTGATATCCCCGGCGGTGAAGCGCAGGCGCTGGAAGCGCGCATTGAGGCGGCGGTTGCCACCGCTCGCTCCAAGGCTCAAACCGGAGGCGGGTTCTGCCCGAACTGCGGCGCACCGATTCACAGCGGTGATCAATTCTGCACGCGCTGCGGACAGGCGCTGCAGCACGCGGAGGTGGAGGCATGAAGCTCCGCATGCTCGTGCTTGGCCTTTCCCTGGCGCTGCTCACAGGCTGCTCACTCGCCGGCGATATCACGCCTCCACCGGCCCTGGCGACTCAGCAGGCGGCTCAGGTCTCAGTCCAGAGCACGCCTCTCAGTTCACAGCCCGAGCAAGCCTCCGATGAGCAAGCGTCCGCTCCCACGCCGCCGGATGCCAATCCTTCCCTCATGAGCGGTGCTTTGATCTACGTTGAGCGCTGCGCCCCCTGTCATGGTGAAGACGGATTGGGCCGGGGCAGTATGGCTGCTAATCTCGAAATTCCGCCCAGCCCGCTGGGCGATCCGGCGTTCGCCGTCCAGGTTCGGCCGGAGGATTGGTATGCGATCGTGACGCAGGGGCGGATGGAGCGTTTCATGCCGCCTTTCGCCAGCCTGAGCGATGCGCAGCGTTGGGATGTCGTTGCTTACGCCCTCAGTTTGAGCACACCCGGCGAGGTGGTGGCCGAGGGGGAGGAGCTCTACAGCCAGGTATGCATCGAGTGCCATGGCCCGACGGGAGCCGAAGGCACTGCTGAGATCGATCTCACGGCGCCGGCCTTCTACGCCGGGCAGTCGCTTGAGTCGCTCGAGGCGACCATCGCGTCGGGCGGAAACGGCATGCCGGCTTTCGCCGAAACCTTCGATGCAGAGCAGCAGTTGGCGCTCGCAGCATACGTGCGTTCGCTTGCATTTGGGGGTGCGCCTGCCTCGATGATGGCGGGTACATCGGAAACGGCTGAGAGCACACCTGCTGCCGGTGAGGCAGAAACCGCTCCCAGTGAAACTGAATCAATTCCAGTGCTGGGAAGTATTGAAGGACAGATCACGAACGGCACGCCGGGCGGCGAACAACCGGGAGCGCTTGAGGTTTCGATCGTCGGATTTGACAACGATCAGCCGGTCTTCACCCGGGACGTCACAGCCGATAGCGAAGGCCACTACGCCGTCGACGGCGTTGAGGTCGTGTTGGGCCGGATCTTCGGGGCGATCGTGGAGTATGAGGGTGTGCCCTACTACTCCTCTGCCGGTCACCTGCTGGAGGGGGAGCCTGAGCTGCAGCTGCCGATCACCGTTTTTGAAACCACTCCTGATATAAGCTCGGTTCGTATAGACCAGATGCACGTGATCTTCGATTTCTCCGTCGCAGGACAGGTCGAAGTGTCTCAACTCTGGCTCGTATCGAACAGCAGTGACAGGACGGTTGTGCAATCGAACGGGCAGAACGCGATTCCCGTGGACCTCCCGCAAGGCGCTGCGAATCTGAGTTTCGGCGACCAGGCAGGCGGGGCGCTCTATACTCCGACGGATACCGGCTTTCTGATGCACGAACCGGTTCGGCCGGATGACGCGCTCGAGCTGATTTTCAGCTTCACGTTGCCCTACACGCGCAGCCTGGATTACGAACAGACGATGGCTCTCTCCGCGGATTCCATCGATGTGATCACCGAGCGCAACGCTCCCCGCATCTCGGGTCCTGAGCTTACGTCAATGGGCGAAAGATCCATGGGCGAGATCCAGCTTCAGACCTATCAGCGGCCGGGTCTGGCGAAGGGCGAGCTGCTCAAGCTCGAACTGAGCGGCCAGCCGGGATCCGCTTCCTCCGGCTCATTCAACACCAACCTGCTGATCGGCCTTGGAGCCCTGGCCCTGGCGCTGGTCATAGCTGGTCTCGGATTTTGGCAGCTGCGCATGAAACATGAACCTGATCCGCAGCGGCAGGCGGAGGTGGGGAGTAGCCGAGCAGGCGGGCCGGACCATGCGATGGATCGTGACAGGCTGGTGCAGGCGATCGCAGGCCTGGATGCCGCTTTTGAGGAGGGCAGTATAGATGCCGCGGAATATCACGAACGGCGGGATGCGCTCAAGCGGGAACTGATGAATCTCATGAGTGAGGAGCATGATTGAGGTCAGGGGTCTGGTCAAGACCTTCGGTCCCAAGCCTGTGCTGAAGGGCGTGGATTTTCACGTTGGCGAGGGAGAGTTCGTCGCGCTGCTTGGCCCCAATGGAGCCGGTAAGACGACCTTTCTGCGAATTCTCGCCACGCTGTCGCGCCCGCGCATCGGTTCGGTGCGGATTGCTGGCCACGCCCTGCCGGGACAGGCGGCTGCCGTCCGGCGGCGGCTGGGAGTTGTCTCACACCAGCCGCTTCTTTACGGCGATCTGACAGCGGAGGAGAATCTGCACTTCTTCGGCCGCATGTACGCCATCGAAGGTCGTGAAGACCGCGTTCGCGAAGTCCTCAAACTGGTCGGCCTGTATCCGCGGCGGCGGGACCTGGTGCGCGAGTTTTCGCGCGGCATGCAGCAGCGGCTTGCGATTGGACGGGCGGTGATGCACCGCCCGGACGTCCTGCTTTTCGACGAGCCGCACACCGGGCTCGATCAGGATGCGCGCGTCATGCTCGACACGGTGCTGCGCGAGATCACTACGGGCGGACGAACCGTCGTCATGACCACGCATGATCTCGACCGGGCGGCGGAGCTCGCTGACCGGATCGACATTCTATCCAGAGGCAAAATCGAAGCTTCGGTCGAGAGCGATCGAACGGATGTGGGCCAGCTGCAAGAGCTTTACCGCGAGGTCACACATGCCTGAGCCAGCCGTGAACCTGCCCTCTGTCCGGGTTGTCCGGCATCCGCTGCTCGATTACCTGCGTGCGATTGGTGCCGTGATCTGGAAGGACGTGCTGGCGGAGTTCCGCAGCCGCGAGCTGCTCAGCGCGATGCTCGTGTTCTCGCTGCTAGTGATCCTGATTTTCAACTTCGCGCTCGAGCTCGACATCCGCACGCGCGCCACGGTCGCCTCCGGAGTGCTGTGGGTGACCTTCGCCTTCGCGGGGACGCTGGGGCTCAACCGTTCGATGGCGATTGAGAAGGACCGCGGCTGCCTCGATGGACTGCTGCTGGCGCCGGTCGACCGGAGCGCGATCTTCTTTGGCAAGGCGATCGGCAATCTGATGTTCATGGCACTGGTCGAGTTGATCGTGCTGCCGGTTTTCTCCGTCCTGTACAACATGAACCTCTTCCATCCCGGCCTGCTCCTGGTCGTGCTGCTGGGATCGATCGGGTATGTCGCCGTCGGGACGCTGCTGTCATCGATGGCTGTTCATGCACGCACACGCGACGTCTTGCTGCCGATCCTGCTCTTCCCGGTCGCCATCCCGGTGCTGCTGGCAGCCGTCAAGGCGAGCAATGGGTTTTTACAAGCCGTCGAGATGGCCGATATCTGGCCGTGGCTGAACCTGCTCATCGTTTATGATGTGATCTTCATCGCGGTGTCCTTCATGGTTTTTGATTACATCGTCGAAGAATGATGCCTGCTTGCAGCATGATACCCGTCAACCTGTGGAGTATGTCGAAATGAAACCTATGCCAACCGCACTCAAAGCATTGAACGTATTTACGAGCGTCGTCTTCGCCATTGCGCTGTACCTGGTGCTTTTTTATGCACCACGTGAAGCTGTGATGGGGGACGTGCAGCGGGTGTTTTACTTCCACGTCGCCGCCGGTTGGGTGGGCGCGCTGGCTTTCCTTGTGACCGCTATCGCGGGCATCTTCGTCTTGCTGCGGGGCGATCACCGCTGGGATCAACTCGCGCTGGCATCGGTCGAGATCGGCGTGGTCTTCACCTTCATCAACATTGTCACGGGCTCGATCTGGGCCAAGCCGGTCTGGAACACCTGGTGGACGTGGGACCCGCGCCTGGTGACGGCGACGGTGATGGAGTTGATTTACCTGGCCTACCTGATGCTGCGGCAGGGGATTGAGGATCCGGACCGGCGTGCCAGGTTTGCAGCGGTTTACGGGATCGTGGGCTTCCTGAGTGTGCCGCTGACATTCCTCTCAATCCGCATCTTCCGTACCATCCATCCAGTGGTGGTCGGGAGCAGCGATCCGACTGCCCAGGGCACGTTCGACATGACACCCAAAATGCGCCTGGCGTTCTTCTTCAGCTTGTTCACATTCACCTTCGTCTACGCCACGCTGCTCTGGCATCGGCTGCGCTTGCAGCAGTTCAAAGAGCGCATCGAAGAGCGCAAGCTTCAGGCGCTGACAGCCTGAGATCGGGGAGCGATAACAAATGTGGCTTCAAGAAGCAGCAGCAAATACGTTCGGATACATGGTCCTGGGGTATGCTGTGATCCTCGGAACCATGACGTTATTCATCCTGAGCATCGCGCTGCGTACACGCAGCTTGCGCAGAGATGAGGAACTGCTGGACGAACTCGAACAATAAAATTGAGTTCAGAATGCCCATGCGCGTCCTGATCACCGGAGCCGCTGGCAACCTCGGCTCCCTGCTCGCCGAGCATCTGCTTGCATCCAATGGAATCCAGCTGCGGTTGATGATCCATCACAAGCCGCTGTCGGATAGGATCCGCCAGGCGGATGTTGAAGTTGTCCATGCGGATCTTGGACGGCGAAGCGTGCTTCCGGCAGCCGTTGATAACGTGCAGGTCGTAGTCCATTTCGCCGGAGAGCTGTTCAAGCCCTGGCCGGAACGGTTTCTCCAGCGGACCAATGTCGATTATGTGTGCAATCTCCTTCAGGCCAGCACGCAGTCCGGTGTCCAGCGCTGGATTCTGGTCAGCTTCCCACATGTAGAAGGCGAAACCAACCCGGAGCGACCTGCCACAGGCCGGCTGGATGGAAAACCCGAATCGATTCATGCACGCACACGCCTGGCGGCGGAACACGCGCTGTTCGAAGCCAGCGAGCGCTCGGGGATGACGGCTGTCGTTCTGAGGCCGGGGATGATCTACGCCCGCAATGTGCTGATGATCGAGGCGGGGCGCTGGCTGATGAAGCGCAGACTGCTGCCCGTCTGGCCCAGGGATACCTGGATTCACCTGCTGTCATTGCCCGATTTCTTCGCCTGCACCGAGGCGGCGATCTGTAAACCCGACGTAAGCGGCGTGTATAACCTTGGCGACGATGCGCCCCTGACCCTGCAGTCCTTTCTCGATCAACTTGCCGAGCACTGGGCTTTCCCCCGCCCGCGGCGCATGCCCTGGCCGCTCTTTCCGCTGGCCGGACTGCTGACTGAGATCGGCGCGGCGCTCGCCCGTACACCGGCGCCCTTGACACGTGACTTCGTGCGCATCGGCCGTGCGTCCTATGCAAGTGACACCTCCCGCATGAAGGCTGATCTGATCGATCAACTGGCGTACCCGACGCTGGCGGATGGCCTGAGCCTGCTGTGATCTGAGAGACTTTGATTCCTGCGAGGAACGGGCATGCTGCAAGGTTTGGTGGATGATGATGGACCGTATGCGTGAACTTGGCGATGAATTTCGGCGGGTGGTGCTCACTCAGCCAAGCGTCCTCGATGTGGTCCTGCCCCCGGTTGTGTACCTTGTCGTCAGGGCGATATTCGGCTTTAGCTATGCTGTCGCGGCTGCGCTGATCCTGGCGATTTTCCTTGGAGCGCTGCGTCTCCGGCGCAGACATACACTCTGGTATGCGCTCGCAGGCCTGTTGGGGGTGGTGCTGGCCGCGCTCCTCTCCCGTTTCACTGGGTCCGAAGCAGGCTACTTTCTGCCGGGCATCGCCTCCGGTGGGCTGACCGCATTGGCGTGCCTGGTGAGCGTGCTGATCCGGCGGCCGCTCGTCGCCCTCACAAGCCATCTCGCTCGGCGCTGGCCTTTGGGCTGGTACCGGCATGAGCGTGTCCGGCCGGCGTATTCCGAGGTCACGCTTGCCTGGGCGGTCTTCTTCGCGCTGCGAGCTGGCCTGCAGTTTGCGCTGTATCGCCAGGCTTCCGGCACGCTGCTGGCAGTTCTGAATCTGCTTTCGGGCTGGCCGGCGACTGTTCTCCTGCTGGTCGCCAGCTATCTTTATGGCACATGGCGCCTGCGCTCGCTGGGGGGGCCGAGTGTGGACGAATTCGTGCTGGGCAGCCCGCCACCGTGGCAAGGCCAACAACGGGGTTTCTGACGATCGGGAACTCGGGTGAGGGAAGGGACGTTAACAGTAGGAAGGAGGTTCGTGATGAAAAAACTTGCGCTTCTCACTGCGCTTCTGTTGACTGCGATTCTGGCTGCCTGCGCGGGTGGAACCATCGAACCGACTCCTACCATCCCTTCAGACGGAGAAGTCCTCCATGGCAAAGCGACAGTTGAAGAGGTAGATATCGTCTTTATGGAGTCTTTTCCGCTGCAGGTGCGTGTCACAGCCAAGGGATATCTGGCCGATTCATGCACCACCATCGACGAAGTCATCGTGAACCGGGTCGAGCGCACGTTCACGGTCGAGATCACAACGGCGCGGCCAGCGCATGCGATGTGCGCCCAGATCGTGCAGCCATTCGAGAAGTCCATTCCGCTCGATGTCTACGGCTTGCCAGCTGGCGATTATTCGGTCGACGTCAATGGGGTTACGGCAGGGTTTACCTTCACGCAGGACAATATCCTGCCGGATGCCGGGTAGCGAGCGTCAAAACGAAGGAAGGCCGCGAGCAACTGCTCGCGGTCTTTGCGTTGTAAAGCCGGTTCAGGCCTTGAGCAGCGTTTCGAGCCGCCGGGCGGACTCAGCCTCGATCTCGGCGTGCAGGCTGTTGCCATGCGAATCCATCGTGACCACCGCAGGAAAGCCCTCCACTTCGATCACCCACATTGCCTCAGGCACGCCGAAGTTCAGTTTATGAACGCCGCGCACTGCACGCACGCTCTGAGCGATCAGTGTGGCGGCCCCGCCGATGGCATGCAGGTAGACTCCCGGCACTGTCGCACATGCGTCCAGCGTCTTGGGCCCCATCCCTCCCTTTCCGATCACGGCGCGCAGGTCGAAGTGTTGCATGACCTCGCCCTGGTAAGGTTCCTCGCGCGTGCTCGTCGTCGGCCCGGCGGCGACAAAGCGGTAGATCATCCATTTATGCGCTGCATCGCGCCCGGTGAGCATCACACCTGATAGCGATACGGGATCACCGACCTCCAGGGAACGGACGATATCCGCTGAGAGCGGAAGATCAAGCGTCTTCATGAGTCCACCCCTTCAGCTGTACTTGATCGAACCGGCGTGCACGGTCATGCGGCGCCGTCGATGCGCCCAGCACATATATGATACAGAAACGAAGTAGCTCGCCGGCAAACGGTGCATGCCGCGCAGCTTGACATCCAGAACCGTCGTTTTTCCGCCGAAACCCATCGGGCCGATGCCGAGCTTGTTGGCCTCGTTGTAGAGGCGCTTTTCCAGCGCTGCCAGCTTCTCGTCCGGGTTTTGATCCTTCAGTGGCCTGAACAGGGCTTCCTTTGAAGCGTAGTAGGATGAGCCGCGGTCGCCGCCGATTGCCACGCCGAGCACGCCCGGCGCGCAGCCTTTGCCCTGGGCGCGCTGGACGGCATCGAGCACCACCCGCCGCACCCCCTGCAGGTCGCGGCCAGCGCCCAATCGGCTGTCGGGCAGCGAATACTGTGCGCCGACGTTTTCGCATCCGCCGCCTTTAAGGATCAGATCGATGATCAGGTCTTCACCTTCAACTTCCTTGAAGTGAATGGTCGGAAATGCATCATCCCCGAGATTGTTCCCGCTGTTGACGCCGGAGACGGTATCTACGGCGTTGGGCCGCAGGTAGGTGTGTTCCGTCGCCGCGGCCACGGCGTCCCTGATCTGCGCCTTCAATTCGCGCGTGCTCCAGCCTGATGGATGCTGGACATCGAAGATAGGTGTGCCCGTATCCTGACAGATGGGTGTGCTGTTTTCGCGGGCCAGGGCAACGTTCTCCAGAATGCTGTCCAATGCACCCTGGGCAGCGGATCCCTTGGACTCCGCTTCGCGAGCCTCTTCAAGCACCTTCTGCACATCAGGGGGAAGATCGGTCGAAGTTCGGCGGATCAATTCGAGCAGCGGTTCACGGAGGTCCTGCATGCGATCCCCTCTCTTTTCACTCCCGGAGGCATTCCGGAAAGTCTGAATTCATTCTTCTCCTGCTCCGCCGGAGCGAGAAGTGATGAAGCGCGCTTCCTGGGGCGCAGGATTTCGCTTTTCAAGTTGGACGATAGTTAGCATCAATCGGACGGATCTGTCCGTGCAACAAGAATAGAGCATGTGGCGCTGGAGAACAGCTGTGGACCCACGTTTCCCAGAGCCAACCGGTTGAAGATGCGCTTGGGTTCCGGGGCGCCGATGACGATCAGGTCGTAATGCCCGATCTCTTCCGCCCGCAGGATCTCTTCGGCGACCACACCATGGCGCAGTTCGAGTTTGGCTTCCACGCCACCTTCCTCGGCTCGTACAGCCGCCTGGCGCAGATGCTTGGCGAGCGGTGTATCGCGCTCCAGGACGTCCTGCAGTGTTTCGTCCAGAGCCTGCAAGCCAGTGTACATCCAGGGGGAGCCGCTCGCGACGTGCAGGATGGTAGCGTGCGCCCCGGTCACGGCTGCCAGCGCAAGCCCGCGGTCGATGACGACGTTCGAAGCTGGATGTCCGCCGGTGCAGATCAAGATGTTCTTCAAGGCAGAGGGGGGGTTGCGGATCAAGAGCACCGAATCAGCGATCCGCTCGGCCAGGCGCTGGCTGAGACGGGTTGCCACGCGGTTGCCAAGACCGCGCGAAGTGCCGAGCACAACCAACTCATGCTCCTCCGGATCCAGTTCCTGCTGGATGATCTGCTTGAAATCTCCCCGGGCCTGTATCACCTGATCCGGTTCTTGATCCAGGTACCGGCGGGTGTCTGCGATCAAGTCCTTGTCAGCGGCCCGCCTGCCCCGCACGTGAAGAAGGGTCAGCTTCAAGCCCAGGGCTCGCGTCACAAGCTCGGCGAAATGTATGGCGGCGGCATCCGGTCCGCGCTGCCCGATGCAGATGATCGATCGCCCGCCGCTCGGAGCTGAAGCAGTCATTTCAAACCGCCCTCCCTGCTCAAATTCCCACCCGCAGCAGCACCATAATTGCCGCAAGCAGTGGAAGAATGGAAAACATCAAGCGGATCGTCGGTCCAGAGAAGTAGCGCGTGCCGACGGCGCCGATCTGTGCACCGATCGCAGCCCCGGTGTGCATCGTGAGGGCGATCATGATATCGACGTTTCCTTTTAACGCATGGCTGATTGTGCCGTAGCCAGCCGAGATGATGATCTCGAAAAGATCCGTCCCAACGGCGACGTGAGTCGGAATACCGAGCACATAAACCAGCAGCGGCAGGCGCAGAAACCCTCCGCCGACGCCGAGGAAGCCGGCCAGGAACCCGGTCAGCGTGCCAACCAGGATGACAGCCCAGATCGAAACCCTGCTAACTCCAGAGACGGGCAGGCGGATCAGTGGCGGAAGGCGAAGCAGGCGAGTGGTGACGCTGGTTCCCTCCACTTCTGAAACTTCCTCGGCTTTCAGTTGATCAGTCCGCTTCATGCGTATCGCACGCAGACTTTCCCAGCCGGTGAAGAGCCCGATCGCCGTCAGGATGAAGACGTAGCTGTAGCCGACGACGTGCTCGATATTTCCCAGTGTCTTGAGGTACTCGAGAAATTGGGCGCCAAGCTCGATGCCGGGAATCGTGCCGATGATCATGAGCAGGCCGAGCCGCATGTCGACATTGCCTAGCGCCCGGTGTCGACGGGCGGCGACGATTGATTTGCCCGTCATATGTGCCAGGTCGGTGCCCACGACGAAGTTAATCGGCACCCCGGTCCAGATCATGAGCGGACCGGCGAGAAAGCCGCCGCCCACGCCAAAGAATCCGCCCAGCACGCCCACAACAAAACCGATGCCAGCCAGAATGAGCGGGTGGATAAAGACGTCGGAGATCGGGAAGAACATGACTACTTCCGAAGCCCGAAACGGCGCACCAGCCAGGAGGTCAGGCGTTCGAGCAGTACCCCCTGAATGACGATGGCGGCGAGCGCGGCTGCTGCATAGGGGAGCGGCGCTTCCTGGTAGAGATCTGCCAGATACCGTTCCGCCACGCGCAGTATCAGCAGGTAATAGGCAATCACCAGGGGCGTGTAAATCGCTAACTCCGCCAGCAGGCTGCGAAGCAGTGGCTGGAGTGAAGGATCGCCTACAGGGAAGCGCTTTTCCCCGTCACCCTTGGGCATCTCAATTACCTCCGGAGAGCACGCTGTTTGCTAGTCGGCAGTTTCTGGAGTGCGCTCATTATACGCGATCTACTTCCGCAGGGTGCTTCAGCATCTCAAGCTTTGTCGGACCACCCGGTGCAGAAAGCATGTTAAACTGCTGACGATGGATGGGAAGTCGATTCAGAAGCTTGAGCTGCCGCTCATTCTTGAGCGTTTGTCCAGCTTTGGGGCATTTTCAGCCTCCAAGGCGCTGGCGCGCGATCTTCAGCCGGTTGTGGATCCTGAGCAAATCGGGCGTCGCCTGCAGGAGACGACCGAAGCACGCTTGCTGCTGAGCATTGCAGATGATGCCAGCGTGGGTGGAGCACATGATATTCGCACGGAGGTCGGGGCGGCCGAGCGGGGGGCGGTGCTCGAACCCGGCCAGCTGCAGGATATCAAGCATACGCTCATTTCAGCCCGCACACTGCGACGGCGGTTCGAGAAGGATGAGGATTACCCTGCCCTGACCGAGATCGCGCTCAGGCTTGAACCGGCGGAGGGCTTGATCGATCAGATCAGCGCTACGGTGGACGAGCGCGGCCAGGTGCCGGATCAGGCTTCACAGACGCTGGCTTCGATTCGTGCTGAACAGCGCGTCGCACACGATCGCCTGATAGGTAAGCTGCAGAACCTGATCGCCGATTCGAGCATCGCCTCGATGCTGCAAGAACCGATCATCACACAGCGCGATGGGCGGTTCGTCGTCCCGCTGCGCGCAGAATTCAAGGGCCGGATCAAAGCCGTGGTCCACGATCAATCCTCCTCCGGCGCAACGCTCTTCGTTGAACCGCTGCAGGTGGTCGAACTCAACAACCGGGTGCGCGAACTGGAGCTCGCCGAGCGGGATGAGGTGCGCCGATTGCTGGCGGCTGTCTCCGCGCAAATCGCGGACCATTCCGAATCAATTCGATCGACGGTTGAAGCGCTGGCGGAACTCGACCTGGCCTTTGCCAAGGCGCGCTATGCCAACACGCTCGACGCTGAGGAGCCGATGCTTGCGCCATTCCGGGAGCAGGACTCTCATCCTGGATCCACCCTGCGCTTTATCCAGGCTCGACACCCGTTGCTTGATCCCAGGCAGGTCGTGCCGGTCGATCTCGTACTCGATGACGAGACCTACGCGCTGGTCATCACCGGACCCAACACCGGTGGCAAGACGGTGGCACTGAAGACGGCCGGGCTGCTGGTCCTGATGGCCGAATGCGGGCTGCATCTGCCGGTCGAATCGGGCTCGAGTTTTTCACCGTTCGAAGACATCTTCGCCGATATCGGGGACGAACAATCGATCGAGCAGTCGCTCTCAACATTCTCGGCGCACATCTCGAACATCATCCGCATTCTGGACTGTGCTGGAGTGCATTCGCTCGTCCTGCTGGATGAGCTTGGCGCGGGCACCGATCCGCAGGAGGGCGCCGCGTTGGCCCAGGCGCTGCTGGAGGCATTCCTCGAGCGGCGCTGCACGACGCTTGTCGCGACTCACTATTCGGCTTTGAAGCTCTTCGCTCACAACGCTCCAGGAGTGAGCAACGCCAGCGTCGAGTTCGACCTGGAAAGCCTGCAACCAACTTATCATCTTGCGGTCGGTCTTCCTGGTCGTTCGAATGCGCTGGCTATCGCCAGCCGGCTGGGTCTCGAGCAGCCGATCATCGAGCGTGCCCGGACGATGGTGGCGCCAGAGGAGCTTCAAGCGGAAACGCTGCTGAATGAGATCTACACTCAGCGTGACCAGGCGCGGGAAGCTCGGGGCCAGGCCGAGGAAGCCCGCAAACGGGCCTATGCCAAAGGCCGCGAGCTCGATCAGCGCCTGGAGGGGATCGAAGATGAGCGGTTGCACATCCTGAGGGATGCGCGCGCTGAAGCGCAAGCGGAACTCGAGCAGCTGCAGGATGAGATCGCCGGGTTGCGGCGCCGACTGGCTATCGCCGGGCAGCCGCTGGACGCGCTCGGAGTGCTGGAGCAGGAAGCCGGGGCGTTTGCCGACCAGGTCAGCGAGCCGGTTGTGCGCGCAGCTCCCGAAAAGCCAGCCGAGCGTCGACCGCTGCGCCTGGGAGACCGTGTGTATCTCTCCCCGATTAACGCTGAAGGGGTGATCACGGGTTTGAGCGAGGACCAGGCGGAGGTTCAGGTCGGGAGGCTGCGGGTGCGAGCGCGCCAGGATGAGATTCGCCTGCGTGGCGAAGCGCAAACGGAAGAGCGTGCACAGCCCGAGCCCACGCGCGCGGCTCCAGTTCCCGACAGAGTCCCGCCGCTCGAACTCGATTTGCGCGGCCGAACAGGCGAGGAAGCCCTGGAAGAGTTGGAGCGCCGCCTGGATGCAGCCTATCTTTCGGGCATGCCCTATGTACGGGTGATCCATGGCAAGGGCACTGGCAAGCTGCGTCAGGTGATCCGGGATTGGCTGCGGACCAATCACTACGTTGAGTCCTTCGAGGCAGGCACGCCGGCTGAGGGGGGCGACGGTGTGACCGTGATCCGGCTGAAGTCCGGGTAGCACCCCGGCAGGGAGCTGAGCAGGATCACCGCCGTTCATCTTTGCCAGCGGATGCGATTCAAATTCAATCTGTCTTCCGGCGGCGGGTTGTTGGTCTTGATGATCACGTGTGGTGATCACACACGAGGGGAGCTTGCTATGAATCCACTGGTTGAATCCTTGGGCCCGGTGTTCATCGCCGGTTTCGCGCTGCAGCAGTTGCTTGAGCTGCTGGATCCGATCCTCGACCGGGTGCTCAAGTCCCAAAAGGATTGGTTGATGAGCGGGCTGGCCTTCTTCCTCGGGCTGGGGATCACGCTTGTGCTCGGACTGCGCGTGCTCGCTCCGTTCGGCCTGACGCGTGCGGGCTGGCTGGATGCGCTGCTGACGGCGCTGCTCATTTCGAGCGGCACCAAGTGGCTGAACGACCTGCTGAAGATCATCAGCTACAAGAAACAGGAGCTGAAAGCGCGCGCAGCACTTCGGGAGGCCGAGGTTAAGAAGTGAGCGTTTATGCGGGAACGGGATGCAATGGCTGAAGTTATTCGGTGCTTTGGCACTGGCGATCCACTGATGGAGCAGTACCACGACGAAGAGTGGGGCGTGCCGGTCTACGATGATCAGCAGCTCTTTGAAAAGTTGCTGCTGGATGGCTTCCAGGCCGGCTTGTCCTGGCGCACGGTGCTCCACAAACGCGAGAACTTCCGTCAGGCTTTCGACGGCTTCAATCCAGAACGTATGGCGCGCTATGGTGAGCGGGACCGCGAACGACTGCTTTCAAACGCTGGCATCATTCGCAACCGCCTCAAGATTGATGCTGCCATTATCAACGCCCGCGTCTACCTTAATTTGCGGGAGGAGCAGGGATCGTTCTCCGATTTCATCTGGTCTTTCACGGATGGCCGCACGTTAAAAAACGCTCCGCACACATGGGAAGACGTGCCCAGTTCCACGCCCGAATCCGACGCCATGTCCAAGGCTTTGAAGGCACTCGGCTTTAAATTCGTTGGGACGACGATCTGCTACGCCTTTATGCAGGCGGTCGGCATCGTAGATGACCATCTGCGTTCGTGTCATCGTTTTGCCGGTGGCTGATGGGGGAGCAAACGCTTTAAGCAAAGCGTCTCTTGACAGCGTCGATCTTTGGCCTAAAATGTCCAAGAATACACCATGCCGGATATGAACCATGCCTTGTCTCACCCAGCTGCCTGTCCTGAGGCCGGAGCCTCGCGACGGGCATTTTTTACTTCTGAACCCGGAGCCGAAAGGCTCTCTTTTTTTGTCTGCTCGCAGGAGTGGCGATGATTCAGCTGCCGGGATTGATCGATCCGCATGTGCATCTGCGCGATCCGGGCGCGACACATAAGGAGGATTTCAACAGCGGCACCAAAGCCGCCCTGGCGGGCGGATTCACGGTTGTGCTTACGATGCCCAATACCTCTCCACCGCTGACCGACCCCGCCAGTCTGGAGTTGGCGGAACAAGCGGGGGCAGCCAGAGCGCGTTGTGACTACGGTATTTTCCTTGGAGCAGGAGTGGGTAATACTGGACAGGCCTTCAGGCTTGCCGGGCGCACCTGCGGCCTCAAGCTCTACCTCGACCAGACCTACGGCCCGCTGCGGATTGAATCGCTTGAGCAGATGGAAGCACACCTGAATGCCTGGCCAAAGTCAAAGCCCATTGCGGCCCATGCGGAGAGGCGCAGCCTGGCTGCGTTGCTGCTCCTGGCCGGCTTGCAAGACAGATCGGTGCACATTTGCCACGTCAGCCGCAGAGAAGAAATCCTGCTCATCCGCAAGGCGAAGGAGCAGGGTTTCCGGGTCACCTGTGAGGTTACGCCGCATCACCTGACGCTTACCGAGGACGATTTGCCGCATCTCGGACCCGGACGAGGGGAGGTGCGGCCGCGCCTTGCGACCCGCCGCGACCGGGAAGCACTGTGGGAAAACATGGATGTGATTGACGTAATCGCTACAGATCACGCGCCCCATACGCTGGCGGAGAAAGACGGCGAAAATCCGCCGCCCGGTTTCCCAGGACTCGAGACCTCACTGGCGATCATGTTGACAGCCGTCAGTGAAGGTCGAATGACGCTGGAGGCGTTAATCGAGCGCATGCACACCAACCCGGCGCGCATCTTCGGCGTGCCAGCGCAGCCCGACACATACATACTCATCGATCCCGACGCGCGATGGACCGTGCAGGCAGCGGGGCTTTTCAGCCGCTGCGGCTGGACGCCGTTCGAGGGCTTGCAGTTGCGAGGGCGTGTCCGTGAGGTCCGGCTGCGCGGGGAAACCGCTTACAGTGATCGCCAAGTGTTATCCAGCCAGGGGAAAGGCAGGAACCTCTTCAATCCAGTGGAAACCTAGGAGATATTCAAGGAGAGAGATATGGCCACATTTGTTCCACCCACAGAACGCAACACGCCCAGTCCGCACCTGCCGCTTGGGGATCACCGCACGGCTCCATTCTACGGGCACGACATCCTGTCTGTTTCCCAGTTCAACCGGGATGATCTCGAATATATATTTGGCGTGGCGAAGGAAATGCGGGCGATGGTCGAACGCATCGGGACCTTCGACCTGCTGAAGGGGAAGATCCTGGCCAACCTGTTCTATGAACCCTCCACCCGCACATCGTCCTCGTTCACCGCCGCGATGGAGCGCCTGGGGGGCAGCGTGATCCCGATCAACGAAGTGCATTATTCATCCGTGGCAAAGGGCGAATCGCTGCCCGATACGATCCGCACGCTGGAATGTTATGCTGATGTCATCGTGCTGCGCCACCCGGAAGTGGGATCGGCCAAGCTGGCTGCCGACTACGCGCGTAAGCCGATCATCAATGGGGGCGATGGGACCGGCGAGCATCCGACCCAGGCGCTGCTCGACCTGTTCACGATCATGGAAGAGTTGGGCGAGGTGGATGGATTGACAGTCACGATGCTTGGCGACCTGAAATACGGCCGGACGGTCCATTCGCTCGCCCGGCTGCTGTCGCTGTATGACGTGCAGCTGCGCTATGTCGCACCGGATATCTTGGCGATGCCGCCCGGGCTGATGGCTGAGCTGGAGGCGAAGAACCTCCCACAAGCTTCATATACGACGCTTGAACCGGTGCTGGCTGAAACCGATGTACTCTACGTCACACGCGTGCAGAAGGAGCGCTTTGAGGACCTGGAGCAATATGAGAACGTGAAGGGCTCGTATGTCATCAGCCCGGAAACGATGAAGGGCGCCAAGGACGAAATGATCGTGATGCACCCGCTGCCGCGTGTGGGCGAGATCAGCATGGAGCTCGACTCAGATCCGCGCGCCGCATACTTCCGCCAGATGGAATATGGCCTCTACCTGCGTATGGCGCTGCTGGCGATGGTTCTAGGCAAGGCATGAGCTTCTTTCAACGGCTTCAGAGACGCGTCGACCAGGCCGAGTCGCTGCTTTGCGTTGGACTCGACCCGCATCCGCAGTTACTGCCTGGGACCAGCCCGGCCGCAGCAGAGGCGTTCTGCCTGGGATTGATCGAAGCGACGGCTGAATATGCCTGCGCTTTCAAACCGAACGCGGCCTTTTTCGAGGTCTACGGTGGGCCGGGCTGGGAGGCGCTGGCGCGGGTCATCCGGGCTGTTCCGCAGGGGATCCCTGTCATCCTGGATGCCAAACGCGGCGATATCGCCTCCACTTCCAAAGCCTACGCGCAGGCTGCCTTCGAAGCCCTCGGCGCCGATGCGATCACGCTTAGCCCTTATCTCGGGCGCGATTCCATCGAGCCATTCATCGAGGATCCGGAGAAAGGTGCCTTCCTGCTGTGCAAGACGTCCAACCCTGGAGCCGGCGACCTGCAGTCGCTGATCGCCACAGGGGATCGTGAACTGTACCGGGTCGTCTGCCGTCTGGCGCGGATATGGAATACGAGCGACAACATCGGGCTCGTGGTCGGTGCAACCGACCCGGGTGCAGTGGCGCAGATTCGATCGGATGCCCCGGAGATGTGGCTGCTCGCGCCCGGGGTCGGTGCGCAGGGCGGGGATCTGCAGCGCGCGCTGGAAGCAGGTTTGAGAGAAGATGGAAGTGGCATGATCATTCCGGTTTCGCGTGCGATCGCGACAGCCGGCGACCCGCGGGAGGCGGCAAGTGATCTGCGGGCGGCGATTAACACGCAGCGTGCAGCGCGGCCAGCAAGCAGCCGGGATGCAGTTGATGCCAGAGGCAGTCTTGCGGATGCGCTGTTCGAAGCCGGTTGTGTGCGCTTCGGCAGATTCACTCTGAAGTCGGGTCTTGAATCCCCGGTCTACTTTGATCTCCGGCGCCTGGTATCACACCCGGAGCTGCTCAATCAGGTCGCGCATGCCTATCTTCCATTGCTGGCTGGACTTTCCTTCGACCGGATAGGGGCATTGCCTTACGCCGCACTGCCAATCGCGACTGCGATCTCGCTCGCCGGCGGCTGGCCGATGGTCTACCCTCGTAAGGAGGTCAAGGACTACGGCACACGGGCGGAGGTGGAAGGCGAATTCAGCTCCGGCGAGACGGTCGCGTTGATCGACGATCTGGCGACCACTGGCGGGAGCAAGCTGGAAGCGATCGAGCGGCTGGAGGCGGTGGGTCTGCGCGTGCAGGATGTGGTTATCTTGATCGACCGGGAAGGCGGAGCGCGCGAGCAACTCAGCCGGCAGGGGGTGGAAATGCATGCCGTGCTTCAACTGCGTTGGATGATCGACCGCTGGGAGCGGCTGGGCAGGGTTTCTACCGCGGACTGCGACGCTGTAAGGCAGTTTCTGGCTGGGACGTAGAGCATGCTCCAAGCCTATTAATGTGAAGATCCGTGCAGGAATCGACTGAACCCAATTGCCATCATGAATGAGCGAGCCAACGACCAGCACCGGAGCGTTCTCCAGGCGCTCTTCGTTACGCTACTCTGGTCCAGTTCATGGGTGCTGATCAAGTGGGGTTTGGCTGATATTCCGCCGCTGACATTTGCGGCGTTGCGCTATTCGCTCGCCGCGGCGTTGTTGCTCGCGTGGTTCGGCTTTCGCTACCGCACACGGTTGCGCTCGATTGGACGGTCCATGCGATCCCGCCTGGTGCTGCTTGGGATCTTCTACTATGCCCTGGCCCAGGGTTCCTTATTCGTTGCCCTGGACAACTTACCAGCGGTAACTGTCAATTTGATTCTCAGTTTCACCTCCGTCATCGTGGGACTGGCTGCTGTGCCGCTGCTGAATGAGCCGTTCACGCGCAGGCAGGTTGGCGGTGTTGGGCTGGCAGTAGCTGGCGCATGCACTTATTTCTTTGCGAGTGCCCCGACTGGTACGAGGGCAAGCCTGGTGGGTTTTTCGGCGGCAGTTCTTGGATTGCTCTCGAACGCAACGGCAGTCCTGCTGGGCCGCTCCGTCAACCGGGAGGGCACGCTTGAACCAGGCGGGGTGACCGCGATCAGCATGAGCATCGGGGCAGCGATCATGCTGGCCGTGGCCATGCCCGTGAGCGGTTTGCCCCCGCTGAGCGCGAAGAACTGGTTCTTCATCATATGGCTGGCCGTGGTGAACACTGCTTTCGCCTTCACGCTCTGGAACCACACGCTGCGGACACTGAGTGCACTTGAGTCGAGCATGATCAACAGCAGCATGATGATTCAGATTCCGATCCTGGCCTTGATCTTCCTCGGTGAGTCTCTGGATGCAGCACAGGTGCTGGGACTGGCGCTCACGGTCTGCGGCATTTACCTCGTGCAGCGCTGGAGCAAGGCCGGACGGCCGGAACAAGCGCCGCAGATGGGCCGATGACTTTCTACCCCCGCGTCTTGCGCCCGCTGCTCTTCCGTCTCGAGCCAGAGCGAGCCCACGCGCTGACGCTGCGGGTCTTGCAGCTTGCGGGCGCGGTTCCGGGCGCGCTCGTTTTGCTGCGAGCAATCTACCGTGCGCCGGATCGCCCAGTGCGGATTTTCGGTTTGAATTTCTCAAACCCGATCGGTTTGGCTGCCGGTTACGACAAGGATGGACTGGCCGTGGGTGGGCTGGCTTGCCTGGGCTTCGGCCACCTCGAGGTCGGCACGGTGACCCCTGAGCCGCAAGCTGGGAACCCCCGCCCGCGTGTGTTCCGGCTTCCATCAGATCAGGCCTTGATCAACCGCATGGGATTTCCCAACGACGGTGCGGAGGCGCTCCTCGAAGGCCTGCGGCGTCATGTCCGGCGTGATTTCATCCTTGGTGTCAACATCGGCAAGGGCATGGCAACTCCGCTGGAGGGGGCGGCTGACGATTATCTGCACCTGCTTGACATGTTCTACGACAGCGCCGATTACCTGGCTGTGAATGTGTCCTCCCCCAATACCATTGGACTGCGGCGGCTGCAGGCGCGCGAGGCGCTTAACTCGCTCCTGCGGTCGCTGGCGGATGCCCGCAACGCGCGAATCGAATCGGGTAGCCTGCGCAAACCACTGCTGGTCAAGCTGGCGCCTGACTTGAACACGGCGGAGCTGGACGATGCGCTTGATGCGATTACAGGCAACGGGTTCGACGGTGTGATCGCGACCAACACCACCGTTGATCGGGCAGGTCTGCGTGACGCACGCCGGGTCGAGGGTGGGGGATTGAGCGGTGCACCGCTGCGTGCCCGCTCGACCGCGATGGTTCGAGACATCCAGCGCATGACCTCTGGCAGGCTGCCGATTATCGCCACAGGGGGTGTCTTCACTGCAGCGGACGTCAGCGAAAAACTTGATGCCGGAGCCGCGCTGGTGCAGTTGTATACTGGGCTTGTCTACCGGGGCCCGGGCCTTGTGAAGTCGATTCTGGTTTCGCTTGCGTCTGGATAGACTTGCTCCGTACGCCACGTGCTTTATGGAAGTGCGTCATCATCCGCAGCGAAAGTTAGGTCCGGGCTACCAGTGAGTCAGTGGATAGAATCCGGCGTCGAGCGCGAGGTCGGGTTTGTCTGGTGAGAAAGCCTTAAGACTGCGTCGCCGGCGAGGGGGATCCGATGGACGACGTTCGCCAAACGACTTTCCGAACACACCTGGCCGCCGCCGGCGTGCTGCTCCTGCTGGCTATGCTCTTCTTTTACTTCCTCATGCAATCGCGCCCGGCCAGGCCCGAAAGGGCAGCTGCGCTTTCCGGGCAGGTTTTTGTTTCTGTCTACTTCAGCGAGCCCGGATCCCCGGCCGCGAGCTCACTGCGCGGCGGTCCGGACGCCGAGCTTGCTGCGGCGATCGACGGAGCGCGTTTCTCGGTCGATATGGCCGCCTACCGTCTGGACCTGTGGAGCTTGCGCGATGCATTGGTCGATGCTAAAAGGCGCGGCGTGAGAGTACGGCTTGTGATTGAAGGCGACCACGCAGCTGCCCCGGAGGTAGAAGCCATCCGCCGGGCTGGAATTGAAGTTGTCTCGGATCAGCGTGATCCGCTCATGCATCATAAGTTTGTTGTGATCGATCGCTACGAGGTGTGGACCGGTTCGATGAATTTCACACTGAATGGCGCTTACCGCAACAACAACAACCTGATCCGAATTCAATCCAGTGAACTGGCTGTGGCTTATCAGGATGAATTTGAAGAGATGTTTCTGGAAAAACGGTTCGGTGCGCTGTCCGCGCCCGACCGACCCCGTGACAGAATCGAGATCGGAGACGGGTGGGTGATTGCCTATTTTTCTCCCGACGTGGATGTCGCCGGAGCGCTGGATCCATGGCTTGCCTCCGCCCAGGAGGAGATCATACTGTTAGCCTTCAGCTTCACCAGCGATATGCTTGCCGATCGGTTGATCGAGAGGATGGAGGCCGGCGTGGGCGTAGCAGGAGTTTTCGAGGCCTCACAAGCTTCGAATACGGGTGGTGAGTATGACCGGCTGGCTGCAGCCGGCGCCGAGCTGCAGCTCGATGGCAACCCGCATGACATGCACCATAAGGTGATCATCATCGATCGGACACTCATCGTCACCGGTTCCTACAACTTCAGCCGGGCTGCAGAGGAAGAGAATGACGAAAACCTGCTCCTGCTTTACAGCCCTGACGTAGCCAAGGAATACTTGATAGAATTCAGCCGCCTGGACCAGGCAGCAGCTCGATGAAGTTGAACGGGGAGGGAATGCAGCATGAGTGGCGAAAACGAGTTCTTTATTGGCCGCAGCTACGACTTGAAGGGGGAAAAGCTGGGGGAGGAGATCTACTACGACCCTGATGATCTGACGACGCACGGCGTTGTGGTAGGGATGACAGGGTCAGGAAAAACCGGCCTGTGCGTTGACATTCTCGAGGAAGCCGCCCTGCAAGGCATCCCGGCGCTGATCGTCGATCCAAAGGGGGATATCGCCAATCTGCTGCTGCATTTTCCAAACCTTGCCCCGGCTGATTTCAAGCAATGGGTCGATCCGGATGAAGCCCGGCGCGAAGGAATCAGCATTGAGGAATTGGCAGGGCAGGAAGCGACGAAATGGAGCCAGGGCCTTGAAAAGTGGGGTATCGGCTCGGAGAGGATGGATCGCGTACGTGAAGCTGCTGAATACGCCGTGTACACCCCGGGCTCCGACGCCGGTATTCCGGTCAGCATTCTGGCTTCGCTGAAGTCCCCCGGACTCGCCTGGGAGGAAAACCGCGAGCTGCTGCGCGAGAAAGTATCCAGCACCGTCACTGCGCTGCTCGGGCTGGTTGGCATCGAGGCCGACCCGGTCCGCTCACGCGAACACATTCTGCTGGCCAACCTGTTCGAAGCGAGCTGGCAAGCCGGCAAGGATATGGACTTGATGGAGCTGATCCGCCAGATCCAATCGCCGCCGATGGCGCGCCTGGGTGCGTTCGAACTGGATCAGTTCTACCCCGAAGATGATCGCTTTGAACTCGCAATGCTGCTGAACAACCTGCTCGCGTCGCCGACCTTCGAGGCCTGGGTCGAGGGCGTACCGCTCGATATTGAGAGCCTGCTCTGGTCGAATGGGAAACCACGCCATAGCGTTTTCTACCTGGCCCATCTTCCCGAGAGTGAGCGCATGTTCTTCGTAACGCTGCTGATGACGGCTGTCGAAAGCTGGATGCGAAGCGAGTCGGGTTCATCCACGCTGAAAGCCCTGATCTACTTCGACGAGGTGCTTGGCTACCTGCCTCCGGTCGCCGTCCCACCTTCCAAACCGCCGATGCTGCGCTTGTTGAAGCAAGCCCGCGCCTTCGGCGTTGGGCTGTTGCTAACAACGCAGAATCCCGTCGATCTGGATTACAAGGCCTTGAGCAACGCCGGAACGTGGTTCATCGGCAAGCTGCAGACCGAGCAGGACAAGGCACGCCTGCTGGACGGTTTGGAATCGTCGGATTCGGGCGCAGCGCTGGAGCGTGATGATATCGATCGCTTGATCTCACAGTTGAGTAGCCGGGTGTTTATTTTGCACAACGTGCACGAGAAAGCGCCCAGGGTTTTCCACACTCGATGGGCGATGGCCTATCTTCGTGGTCCGATTACGCGCGAACAAATCCGCCCGCTCAACGAACTGGTGCATGCCAGCACTGCTGCCACTGCTGTAGCAGCGACGCCCGATGGCGCAGCCGCTCGTCCGCCGGCCGACTCGGCGCTTAGCGCAACTAGGCCGGCGGTACCCCAGGGGACGGCGGAATACTTTCTGCCGGGCAACCTGACCGCCTCGGACGCCCTGCAAGCGGCCGGGCGGACAGTAGAGACAGCGCAGGCCGAAGGATTGATGTATCGTCCGACTTTGCTGGCTCAGGCGGCGGTCCGCTATCTCGACCGCAAGCACGGGATCGATCAACTGGAGAGCACTGCCGCCATCGTCGATGAAGCAGACCGCAGTGGAGTGGTGCGTTGGGAGGATTGGATCAACCCGGCCCTGGAAGCAGCGGATCTTGACCACCCCCCGGCGCCCGAAGCGCTCTACGCAGATCTGTTCTCACCCTTCAATGAGCCAGTCCAGCTCCGTTCGCTCGAAGCCGATTTCAAGGACTACATTTATCACAGCCAGGGGCTCAAGCTCTTTTCCAACGCCGAGCTCGAGCTTCTGGCTGAACCCGGTACAACCGAGGCCGGATTCCGGGAGCAGCTCAGCGAGGCGGCGCGTAAAGCCCGTGATGAGGAAGTTGAGGCCCTCAAGGACAAGTACGAGAACAAGGTCGACCGCGTGCAGGATAAGCTGACAAAGGAAGAGCGTGAGCTGGCGGAAGATGAATCCGAGCTGTCGGCGCGCAAGATGGAAGAACTGGCGACGCACGCTGAGAACATCCTCGGCCTGTTCAGCGGCTCACGCAGCCGGCGGCGGGTTTCGTCATCCCTGACCAAGCGCCGCATGACCGGCAAAGCCAAGGCCGATGTGGAGGAATCGCAGCAGGTGATCGAAGACCTGAGAAAAGAACTGGTCGAGATCGAAGCCGAACTGAAGGCTGAGGTTGAACAAATCCACGACCGCTGGGCCGCGATTGCCAGCGAGGTCGAGGAGACGGTCATCACGCCCTACAAGAAGGACATCCGGGTTGAGTACTTCGGAATCGCCTGGAAGCCATATTGGCGGATCCGGGCGGATGATGAATCGTTCGAGCTTCCGGCTTACGAAGCGCGCTAAAACCTGTAAATCCGCGAGCATCCACGGTGCTGCCGATTCGGCAGCACCGTTTTGTTTCCCATGCATTCTGTTTCCAGTACCGCGCTTCGTTCTTCCGCTTTCGATGATGCCGCAGGCCAGGTGCTGAGGGAGCCCCTTTCCGGGGCATGAAACAGCCCCCGCCGACCTGCGAACGCACGATCACGTGACCGGGCGAAATGATGCTTGGGTCATTCAAGATCGGTCCGGTGATGGCGCAGCCAGAACGCCCACAAAATACCGGGTAGCAGCGTCGCGATTCCGAGGGCTCCAAGCAGCCCGCCTGTGGAAAGTCCGGAGCTGTCGAGAGCCCAACCGCCCGCTGCAGCGCCGATCGCGCTGGCCAGCGTGAAAAGGGCGAATTCGGTCGAGAAAACCCGCCCGCGCACCCTGTCTGGGGCGAGCTGAAAGAGCAACTGCGTCGAGAAGACCCAATTAATGCCGCCGCCGAAGGTGCGTAGTGCGTTTCCGAACAGGACGAGTGCGAAGCTCGCCAGCGGGGCGCTGATGAGCAAGCCGGCTGCAGTGACGGCATATCCCAGGGCGATCGCGACTGCCATTGGTTGCCTGCGATCGCCTGTCAGACGGCGTGCCAGAACAGGACCGAGCCCGGTTCCGATCCCGGCCGCCGTGTAGAGCAAGCCCAGGCTGATCCCTCCTCCCTCACCGATGACGAAGATCCGCTCGGCGATCCTGACCTGAATCACCTGATAGGCACCGTTCGACATCAGGCTGATAGCAGCCTTGTGCAGGGCGACGAGCAGGATCACCGGACGTGCGGTGAGGTAACGCAAGCCATACATAGTCTCCCAGGACAGCTGCCGGCCGCAGGTCGGCGCTGACCTCCCCAGGAGCATGAGTGTATGCAATTCTGCTGATGAACATGGCAGAGAGCAGGAAGGTCAGGCTATCGACGATGAACGCCGGCTGAAAGCCCCAGCCGCCGGCTACAAGTCCACCCAGGGCGGCACCGACAGCGAGCATAATCGACCATGTGACGGAGGTCAGGGTATTGGCAGTCCCCAGCTCGGCGCGTGTGACCAGGTCTGGCAAGACGGCGTTGCGGGTTGGGAAGAAGATGCCGGTGATGGCGAGTTGGACCGCGGTCAGCAAATAGAGCAACCAGACATCGCCGGCGGAGCGGACGAGCAGGAAGCCGAGTACGACCAGCGCTCGTGCCATATCGCTGAGGATCAGGATATGCTTCCGGTTGTAGCGGTCTGCGAGCACGCCCCCGATTGGGCTGATCAAGAACGGTGCCAGCATCCGCACGACGAACAGGCCGCCGATCGCCAGGCCCGATCCCGTCAGCTGGCCGATGAGTGACGCCGAGGCGATCAGGTTGAACCAGTCGCCGAGCAGACTGATGATCTGTCCGAACCACAGGTTGCGGAAGTTGGCGTTGGCGCGCGCCAGCTGAAGGTAGCCGACCGGGGATTTCCTGTTCTCAAGCTCTCGCGCCGGGCTGCGCCCGGAGGATGAATGCGGCAATCCTGACCTCTCGGCTTTAGCGGCGGAACAGTGGCCTATTGTACGCTATCGGGCGGATTTCCGAACCACGTGGACCGAGTCCAGTTCCTCCACCATCACCTCCTGTACCTGGGCTGCGTAGGCAGCCGCATACCATTTGCTCTCCTGGAGCAGCTTCTCATGGGTTCCCAGGGAGGTGATTTTTCCGCCTTCAAACACGATGATTCGATCGAGATGCTCAAAACCGATCAGCCGGTGAGTCGCGATCAGCGTCGTGCGCGAGCGCATCAATTCCCGGAGTGTTCGCAGCAGGGCGGTGCGTGCAGGATGGTCGAGGTGGGCATCGAACTCATCCAGGATCAGGATCGGAGCTGCATGCAGTATTGTCCGGGCGATGGCCACCCGCTGCCTTTCGCCTGCACTGAGGGTTAGGCCGCGTTCACCAATCCAGGTATCCAGGCCGTCTGGAAGCGAGGACAGAAAATCACTGAGTCTGGCTTGCGTGATGGCATACATGAGTTCGTCATCGCCTGCTTGGGGCCGGGCGAGTAGCAGATTGTCACGCAGCGTACCAGTGAAGAAATCAGTTCGCTGGGTGATGACCGACATGCGTGCGCGCACCGCGGCCGGATCAAGAGAGACTAGGTCCACGTCACCAAGGAAGATCCGGCCATCTTCGAACGGCCACAGACGGGTGAGGATGCTGATGAGCGTCGATTTACCAGCTCCACTCGGTCCTACCAGCCCAAGAGAAGCCCCTTGTGGCAGGCGGAGATCTACCTGGGAGAGTGCGAGCGGTTCGCCGGGGTGATAGCGGAAACTCAAGCCAGATATCTCGAGGTGGTACCTGTCAGGCATCGGCACCGGCGACGCAGGAGGTTGAACGGAGACAGGGCGATCGGCGAGTTCAAACAGCCGACGCGCGGCGGCAGTCTGTTTATCAAGCCGCCGGAAGGTCTCGCTCAATGGAGCGATCGCTTCGGAAGAGGCCACCAATGCCAGCAGCAGCACGGGCAGCATGTAGCCCGGAATCGCTGCTTCCAGGATGCGGGGAATCAGCGTCAGGATCAAAGCAAGCACGGTCAGGTCCGTGAGTAATCCCGGGATGGCTTCAGCAAATCCTTGCAGGCGTGCTGCGCGCAGCTGATCGTCGGCGAACGTGGTTTCCAACTTCGCGAGCAGATCTTCCTGGCGCTGCGTGGCTCCCGCCAGCAGCAGATCTGGGAGGCCTTGGATCAGGTCCAACTGCGCAACCTGCATACGCGAGCGGAGCAAGATTAACTGCGAACCGACACTTCTTGAGAGTGCAAGCATGATCAGAGGCATGATCAGTCCGCCGAGCAGGAAGAAACCAGCCAGTTCGAATCCCAGGCGAATGTCGAATGTTGCCAGGAAGAAAGCCCCGGCCAATGCGCTTCCCAATGCCACGCCGAGCGGTGCCAGGCCCCGCACGAAGAAGTCGTCCAGCGTTTCGATATCACTGACGATGCGTGTCAGCAGGTCGCCGGAATGAAGGCCGGCCAATCCGGCGGGGGCAAGCGGCCCGATCCGATTGAAAAACGAGGTTCGCAAATGGGCGAGAATTTGAAATGCGACCGAGTGCGTCGTCAGGCGTTCGAGGTAGCGCAGGATGCCGCGCAAAAGGCCAAAAGCCCGGACAGCCACAATTGCCACCTGGAGCTCGGCAATAGATGGCTGCAGCGCCGCGCGCGCGATCAGATAGGCCGATGTCGACAATAGGCCCACACCGGCGGCGACGGTCGCGGTTCCGAGCAGCACCGAGAGCAGCATCCGGCCGGTATAGGGCAGGCTGAGGCGAAACAGGCGCAGGATCACCGTTTCCTCCCGCTTGCAACCGCCAACCTGGCATATGGTCCGTCTGTCTCAAGCAGCGAGGCATGCGTCCCTGCCTGGACCACGCGCCCGGATTCCATGATGATCACATTTTCAGCCAGTCTCGCTGTTCCCAGCCGATGTGTGATGATGACGGCTGTGCGGTCGGCAAGCAGTTCACGCAGCATGCCCAGCAGGGAAGCTTCCGTCAGCGGATCAAGGTTGGCGGTCGCTTCATCAAGCACCAGCAGCGGCGCATCCTTCAAGCACGCCCTGGCGAGTGCGACGCGCTGGACCTGGCCGGCGCTGAGGCGCAGGCCGCGTTCTCCCAGAGGGGTATCGTAGCCTGCGGGCAGAGCGAGCAATTCCTGATGCAGGCCTACCGAACGTGCGGCACGGACCACCTGCTCAAAGGATGCCTCCGGTCTGGCAAGCCGGATATTCTCGAGCGCGCTGCAGGCAAAAAGATGCGGGTTCTGCGGAACCCATGCGATCTGCTTGCGCCAGGAGCGAAGGGGGATCGACGCCAGCGGTTTGCCGTCGACGAGGATCTGGCCGGAATCCGGATCGATGAAGCGCAGCAGCAGCTTTGTCAGCGTCGTTTTCCCACATCCGCTAGGACCGAGAACTGCGATCTGCTCGCCGGCGCGTAGGCGGAAATCAAGCTCGTCAACAGCGTCCAGGCTCCGGCCCGGATAACTGAAGGACACTCGCTCGAATGCGATCTCGCGAGGGATAATCCCGGCGGTGTGGGCCCTCACCGGGCGCTCCGGCGAGGAGATCTCGATGATGTCATACATTCGCGTGGCGGCCTCAAACCCGGCCATGCCGGCGTGGAAGCGGGCGCCGAGCGCGCGCAGCGGCGCATAAAACTCAGGCGCGAGCAGCAGGATGAAGAACGCTGCCTCGAAGTCCAGCCGCCCGTAGAGCAGACGCAGCCCAATCTCCACAGCAACGATGGCTGTCCCGAGCATGGCAACCCATTCTAGGATCAGCGCCGAAAGAAATGTCACCCGCAGGACTTCCATTGTCGAGTGCCGGAAGCGGTCCCCGGCGCGCGCGATGCGTTCGCTCTGGGCGCGCAGCTGACCGAGCAGTTTAAGTGTCGTGAGGCCCTGCAGCGAATCGAGCAGAATTGCGCTCAACCAGCCCAAGGAGCGCCAGCGCTGGACCGTCATGCGCTCAGCTCTGTCGCCGATCAGGATCATGAACAGAGGGATCAGTGGACCGGTGACCAACAGCACGAGCGCTGTGACGAGGTCGATCGGAGCGAGGGTGACGAGCATTGCGAAGGGTATGGCTGCTGCCAGAACGAGCTGAGGGAGGTAGCCTCCGAGGTATGCATCCAGGGCTTCCATACCTTCTGTGAGAGAAATCAACAGATAGCCGCTTCGCTGCTCGTTAAGCCATTGCGGACCGAGATGGACGATGGCAGACGTGAGGTGTGTGCGCAGCCTGCGTTTAATTTGATTTGCCCCGGACTGGGCGCGGTCATGCTGGGCGACATGCAGCGGCATCTTAAGCAAGGCCAGCGCAAGCCAGCCCAGGAGCAAGGGGAGTACTGCCGTTGCATCCTGCCGCTCGAGGAATATGCGGGCAACCACGCGGCTTAGCAGGTACGCCTGGAGGATTGTGATCAGTGCGCTGATCAAGCCGAGCAGAATGGTCAGGCCGAGATCACGCGAGGCTGGCCGGATCGAGGCCAGCAAGCGGCGTTCGATTCTCAACACCGCGCCTGTGTTTCAATCAACTGCCCGGAACCGGAGCGCGCGGGAGCCATTCAGTATTCCAGACTCGATTCATGCGAGATGCGCCCGCGAAAGATGTAGTAAGACCAGCCTTGATAGGCCAGCACCAGGGGGAGAAAAATCAGGGCGATGATCGTCATTGTGCGCAGCGTGTAGTGGGATGAAGCCGCATTGTAGATCGTCAGGCTCCAATCCGGGTTGAGGCTGGATACGAGAACGCGTGGATGCAGGCCGCGAAAGATCGTCAGCGTTGAGAAGACGATGCATACACCGGTCATGATGAATGCCCATCCCCCGCGGCGCTGCCGGATGAACCAGCCGGCGACGAGCATGGCCGCGCCGGCGCTGAGCGGGATCACGCCGGGATTGATGCCAAGCCGCTGATACATGTCCGTCACGAAGTACCCCCCGCCGACCGCGAACATGCCAGCGACGACAGCGATCGGCCACAGGCGCCAGGCTGCCTTGAACGCACGAGTGCGCAGAGGGTCGTCGAGCTTGAACGTCAGAAACAGTGCGCCGTGGAGAGTGAAGATAACAAGTGAAGCGATCCCGGAAATCAGCGCGTAGGGATTGAGCAGGTTCCAGAACCCGCCGGTGTAGGTCATGGAGGCGTTGATCGGGAGACCTTCCAGCATGTTGCTCATGGCGACGCCCCAGAGCAGCGCCGGCACTGCGCTGCCCGCACACAGCATCCAGTCCCAGGCATGCCGCCAGCGCGGGTCTTCGACCTTGCTGCGGAATTCAAACGCCACCCCCCGCACGATCAGGGCCAGCAACATGATCACCAGCGGAATGTATAGTGCGCTGAAGAGGCTTGCGTACCAGTGCGGGAACGCTGCGAACATCGCGCCGCCGGCGGTTATCAGCCACACCTCATTGCCATCCCAGAAAGGGCCGATGGTGTTGATCATCATCCGGCGCTCTTTATCATCTCGCGCCAGGAATGGGAGCAGGATTCCCACACCGTAATCAAAGCCTTCCAGGAAAAAGAAGCCGACAAACAGGACTGTAATCAGAATGAACCAGAGGTTGTTGAGATCCATGGGGTCCCTCCAGGTTGTTGCCGATCAAGCCGGAGACGCTGATGTTCGTGGTTCTTCGGCGGGTGGGCGCGCATTCCGCGCCAGTAGATAAACATCGAGCGCCATCAGGAAGCCGTAAATCAGTGTAAAGATGATGATGGAGAAGACCAGCATCCCCGTGCTGACGTTTGGTGAGGCGGCATCAGCGGTCTTCTGCAAGCCGAACACGATCCAGGGTTGGCGGCCCATTTCCGTCAGCAGCCAGCCGGTCGTGTTCGCCAGGTAGGGCAGGGCGATGGCGTAGGGGAGCCAGCGGAAGGCGCGCCCGAGCTGCGGGAAATGATCACGCATGACCAGGACGAGCGCATAGAATCCGAGCGCCAGCATCAGGAACCCCGCGCCCACCATCAGGCGGAAGGACCAATACGTCACCGGCAAGATGGGAACGTAATTCCCCGGGCCGTACTGCATTTCGTACGCCCGTTGCAGGTCGTTCAAACCGAGGATCTGGCCGTCGAATCGGTTGTACGCGAGGAAGCTGAGCAGGCGTGGAACCCGGATCGACCAGACTTCACGTGTGCCGGAGAGATCCCCGATTGTCAGTAAAGACATCGGGGCGGGGTCGGATGTCTGCCAGAGCGCTTCGGCGGCCGCCATTTTCATCGGCTGGGCTTGGACCATGTGCTGAGCTTGAGAGTGGCCAATCAGGATCACCAAGGCTACGGCGATCGTCCCATATACGCTGGCCCAGCGGAACGAGCGCCGGAAGAGCGGATTCTGCGCGTGACCGCGCAGCAGATTGTAGGCGCTGATCCCCAGCACGAAGAAGGCGGCGGTTGTCATCCCGGATGCGAGCACATGCGGGAACTGCACCCAGACGTGCGGGTTGCCGAGCAGCGCGAAGAAATCGGTCATCACCGGCCGTCCGGCGCGCAGCGCGTAGCCGACCGGTTCCTGCATGAAGGAGTTCGCGATCAAGATCCAGAGCGCGGACAGGTTTGACCCAATGGCGACCAGCCATATCGTCGCCGCGTGCAGCCGCTTCGAAAGGCGGTCCCAGCCGAAGATCCAGATCCCGAGGAAGGTCGATTCGAGAAAGAAGGCCAGCAGCGCTTCGATCGCCAGCGGCGCGCCGAAGATGTCACCCACGAAACGCGAATACTCCGACCAGTTCATGCCGAATTGAAACTCCATCACGATCCCGGTCACCACGCCCATGGCGAAGTTGATCAGGAACAGCTTCCCCCAGAATTTCGCCATGCGTTTGTAGGTTTCATCTCCAGTGCGGACGTAGACGGTCTCCATCAGCGCGACCAGGATGGAGAGCCCCAGAGTCAGCGGGACGAAGAAGAAGTGGTACACGGAGGTGATGGCGAACTGCCAGCGTGCCAGGGCGACTTCAACCATGATGGGATCTCCCTCGATAAAACGATTCGGCAGGGTGTGCGTCCTGAATGCCGATAGTGTCAACTTTCACAAGCAAGTATAGCGGCAGGTAGCCCGCTTGTCATCTGGCGGCCAGGGGGATCTCCCGGATCAGGCGGACAGGGCGGGGGTTGCGGGGTGACCGTAGGGCAAGATCAGGCGATCACCCAGTTGGGGAGCACGTCGATATCGAGCGCATCGCGCTGCCCGGAGAGGAAGCGTTGATGGCCAGCCGCGGCGATCATGGCGGCGTTGTCGGTACATAAGTCAATCGGGGGAACGCGCACCGGTACTTTGGAACGGGCGAGGAATGACGCTCGCAGAGCCCGGTTGGCCGATACGCCCCCGGCGACAAGCAGCTGACGGGCATCCAGCTCATCCGCTGCTGAGAGCGTTTTTCCAACCAGCACGTCGACAACCGCCGCCTGAAAGGAAGCGGCCAGGTCCGCCACCGGCAGGTCGCTCGTTGGCACCTCCACCCCAGCTTCAAGCTCAGGTTCGAGTTCCCGCACTTCGCGCAGCACCGCCGTCTTCAAGCCGCTGAAGGAGAAGTCCCATGTATCTTCCAACCAGGCGCGCGGGAATTCGAACGCTGTCGGATCGCCGCCTTCGGCAGCTTTTTCGATCGCCGGGCCTCCCGGGTAACCCAACCCAAGCAGACGGGCGACCTTGTCGAACGCTTCGCCGGCCGCATCGTCGAGCGTGGCGCCGAGGCGGTCGTAGCTCAGGTGATCCTGCATCAGCACAAGCTCGGTGTGCCCGCCTGAGACGATCAAACCCAGAAGCGGAAACTCTGGCTCACGCTCATCTTCGATCAACCACAGCGAATACAGGTGGGCTTCGAGGTGATTCACGCCGATCAGGGGTAGGCCGGCTCCCATCGCAAGCCCCTTGGCCATGTTGACGCCGACGACGAGCGATCCAGCCAGGCCCGGGCCGCGCGTTACGGCGATTGCATCGAGCGAGTCCAACCCGACATGCGCCTGCGAGAGAGCCTCAGAGACCACGCTTTCGATGCGCTCGATATGCGCGCGCGAGGCGAGTTCCGGGAACACCCCGCCGAAGGGGGCGTGCAGCTCCACCTGCGAGGAGACGATGCTGCTCAGAATTTGGCGGCCATTATCGACGACCGCCGCCGCCGTCTCATCGCAGGAGGTTTCGATGCCCAGTATGCGTGTGGTTTCGTCCATCGCGTCGGCTCCCGGGTTTATGCGCTACATCGCTGGCAGCTTCAAGACCAGGTCCTTGGAGAAATCGACCATCGTCTCAGCTGATCCATCTGGCCGGATCCAGACCGTGTCCTCAATCCGCACGCCCATGCCCCGGTCGGGGTAGTACAGGCCCGGCTCGACGGTGAACACCATGCCCGGTTCGAGCCGATCCTGATTGCCCTCGTTGTCGGCGAAAGACGGCGCTTCATGAACATTCAAGCCCAGACCGTGAGCGAGCGAGTGGACATAGCGGTCCCGACAGAGCGTGTCCGCCCGGAGCGATTTCGAGACCGCCTTGAACACGTCGAGAACATCGGCGTGGAGCTGGGCGACATCGTCCGGTGCGTAGCCCAGGCACCAGGTGCGGGTGAAATCGTAGAAGTACCCGCCTCCAGCCTCACAGGGGAAGATATCGAAAATGATCGGCACGCCGACTGGCAGCGGGTCGCTGTCGGTGCCGGCGCTGTGCGGGATCCCGGCCTCGCGCCCGACGGCGAAGATCACGCCCTCCGGATTCTCAGCGCCGCGCATCGCCAGCCATAAGTTGATCTTCTGCTTCACATCGCCGATCGTGAGCTGTTCCCCCTCGCGGTTCACCAGGAATCCATCCTTGACAGCGTGTGAGGTGAGGAAGCTGGCTACGTCCGATACGACGGCGAGCGTGATCTTGCCGATCGCCCGGATGCGTTCGATCTCGGCCTCGTCCTTTGTTACGCGCGCTTTCATCAGCACCGAGCGGATCTGATTCTCGCCGATCACCTCGATCCCTGGAACGCGCTCTTCCAGCAGGCGCATCGTGCTCATCGCCGGGCCGAACTCCACCCTGCCGTAGGCGGCGATGCGCCCGGTGACACCCAGTTCTTTAAAGATCCGTTCGAGCGTCATGGCATCCGTCAGGTTGGCATCCCCGCCGTTCTGCTTATAAAAGTCCATCAAGCCGTAATGATAGAGGTTCTCGGTCCGCAGGCCGCTTGCGGCAGCCTCCTCGCGCTCCATGGGCAGGTGGAAGTGAACCGGATCGGCTCCACGCTGCTTGATCAGGAAGCCGGCTGAGACGTGGTGGATCCCCAGGAAGTACGTCATATGCGGGTTATGGGTCGCCGGTCCGCGCACGAGCAGCGCGTCGATCTTCGCTTCTTCCATCAGACGATCGAGGTCGGATTTCATGCCACTTCTCCTGACTATGCTCTTCGTTCAGTCCTGCAGCCCGAGTGCCCGGATCAGCCCTTCGAGCAGGACCTGATCCTGGTCGGGCAGGACCGTGCGCGGATCGAGCACAAGTCGATCCGAATCGATACGGGCGATGATCGGCAGGTCGAGAAGGCGCAATTCCGCTGCCAGACGGTCTGGCTGCTCGTGGTCAAGGGCTAACAACCACGTAGGCAGGGTTTCCTCTGGCAGGCTTCCACCTCCCACCGTCGAGCGGCCTTCGATCAGTGTGCCTCGATTCAGTGCTTCCCGCCAGCCGCCGGCGCGCTTCTTGAGCAGTTCGAGCGGGGATGAGATCATCTGCCAGACGGGGATCTGATCCAGCGCCTCATCACGCAGGTAATGTTCCAGCGTGGCGCTCAGCGTCGCCAGACATAGCTTGTCCGGGCGAAGGGCGCGTGCCAATGGATGCTTGCGGAGCTTATCAATCAGCGTTTTATCCCCGACCAGCACCCCGGCCTGTGGTCCGCCAAGCAGTTTATCCCCCGAAAAGGCTACCAGCGGTGCTCCTGCCTGGAGCGATTCTTGCACGGTTGGCTCATGCCCGAGTCCGAAAGGTTCGGTGTCAAGCAAGGCGCCCGATCCGAGGTCATCCAGCAGGACCAGATCGTGCGTTCTGCTGATTTCTACCAACTCGGGCAGAGAGGGTTCAGTCGTGAACCCGACAAGCTTGAAGTTCGAATGGTGCGCCCGCATGATGGCAGCGGTCTTGTCGCTGATGGCGTGTTCGAAATCCGCCAGGTGGGTGCGGTTCGTCGTTCCCACCTCGACCAGCTTCGCTCCTGACTGCTTGAGCACGTCCGGGATGCGAAAGCCGCCACCGATCTCAATCAACTGCGAGCGAGAGATGAGAACTTCTTTGCGCTTGGCGAGTGCGGTGAGCGCCAGCAGGATGGCGCCGGCGTTGTTGTTGACGACCAGCCCTGATTCGGCGCCTGTGATGCGGGAGAGGAGTCCTTCAACATGCTGATCGCGTTTGCCGCGTTTACCGCTCGCCAGATCGTATTCGAGCGTGCTAAAGCCGCCCGCAACGGAGAGCACTGCTTGCTGCGCGGCACGGCTCAGTGGGGCGCGTCCCAGGTTGGTGTGAATGATGACGCCGGTCGCGTTGATCACAGGACGCAGAGATGCCATCAGCCATGTTGATGCCAGGCGACGGGCACGCTCTACGATCTGATCTGGCGTGGGATTGGGGCTTCCGCCACGAATGGCCTGGCGCTCAAGCTCGAGTTGCGACCGAAGCGCCTGGAGCGAAAGCGGCCGTCCGATCTCCTCGATCAGATCTGCAGCCGATTCGAGCCCGAGCAGGCCATCCACAGATGGCAGGTCGCGCAGGCTCACCGGCGGCCCCTGCGCGTATTGCGTTCGAGCGTGCGAAGGAACCACTCGACAGCGGCCAGCCCGACCGCGAGCAGCACGGCAAGCGAGAGCGTCAGGCTGCGGTTGATCTGGAGCCAGGCGCAAATCTCACCGAACAAGGCGAAAAGCAGCGCCTGGCGGAGCAGTGTGGAAGCCGGTGTGTTCTGGCGGCTATCGAACCGGCGGTGGAGCACCCAGACGAAGGGCAGCGCGGTTCCGGTGAGCGCGACGGCGAGCAGGAAAAAGAACAACCAGCGTGGGCCAACGGTGGGCACTGTGCTGAGCAGCAGCAGGACCAGCCCCAGCCAGCCGAATGCGGCCATGATGGCGGCGCTGATCATCAAACTGCGGTAGGGTGACGATGGCTGATCAAACATTTAACGCGGTTCTCATCGACTTGGTGGGAATTATAGTCCAGCGCCCTTTCGCTTGGAAAATGGCTGCGCGCGAGCTGTGGAATGGGCTGGGGTATAATCCGCCGCGGGACCCCATGTCGCTGATTCAGGCCAACCACCTTTCCAAATCCTACGGCGCGCAGGACGTCTTATCCGGCGTGAGCCTGACCATACCCCGCCAGGCCAGGATCGCCTTGATCGGCCCGAACGGCATCGGAAAGAGCACGCTGCTGCATCTGCTGGCCGGGATCGAACAGCCGGATGGCGGAAGCCTGCAGTTCGCGCGCGGGCTTGAGATCGGCTTTCTGCCACAGGAGTCTTCCTACGGCGTTCAGGACTACGCGGGTGATACGGTCTGGGAGTTATGCCAGGGGGCATTTGCCGATCTGCTGCGCAGTGAGCAAACGTTGCGTGAGCTCGAGCAGGCTATGGCTGATCCACGCCAGGTGGACGAGGCGATGGTGCGCTACGGGGCGCTGCAGGAGTCTTTCGAGCTGGCCGGCGGCTATACGTATGAAGCCCGCATCCGACAGGTGCTGGGTGGCCTCGGGTTTGCTCCGGAGGAACTCGAAACTCCGATCAACCGTCTTTCAGGTGGGGAGAAGACGCGCACGCTGCTCGCCCGGCTGCTGCTTGAAGACCCCGACCTGCTAATCCTCGATGAGCCCACCAATCATCTGGATCTCGAAGCGATCGAATGGTTGGAATCGTGGCTGCGCGATTTTGCAGGGGCGGCGGTGATCGTCTCGCATGACCGATATTTCCTCGATCGGGTGATCGACCAGATCTGGGAATTGAGTCCCGAAGGCATCAGCCTCTTCCGCGGTGATTACTCTTCCTACCTGCAGCAGCGGGCGCAGCGCATGGCGTTACTGGAGGCGCGTTTTAAAGCTCAACAGGCGCACATCGCAAAAGAACAGGATTACATCCAGCGTAACATCGCTGGCCAGAACACGCGCCAGGCGCAGGGCCGGCGCAAGCGCCTCGAGCGTATGCTGCGCGATGAAGCTGTCGTGCTGCCGGAGACCAGCCGCACCGCCCAGATCCGCTTCGAACAAGCCAAGCGGTCGGGCGATATTGTCTTGCAAACCTCGGGGTTGGCGATCGGCTATCCAGACGCAGATGCCCCGCTTTTCTCGGTGCCGGACCTGACGCTGCTGCGAGGTGAGTGCGTCGCCCTTGTCGGACCTAACGGCGCCGGGAAAACGACGTTCCTGAAAACGCTTTTGGGCGATCTGGAGCCGTTCAGCGGGGAAGTCACGCTGGGTGCGGGTCTGCAGTGCGGGTATTTCGAACAGGCGCACGAGAGCCTGCGTCCTGAAAAAACGCTGCTGGAGGAGGTGCTGGGTTCCGATCCCAGCCTGCGCATCTCGGAAGCGCGCAGCCTGCTGGGCCGCTTTGCATTCAGCGGCGACGAAGTGAAGAAGCAGGTTAAAGTTCTGTCAGGCGGTGAGCGCGGCCGTCTCGCTCTGCACAAGCTCGTCCTGCAGGGCGCCAACCTGCTTCTGCTCGATGAACCAACCAACCACCTGGATATCCCTTCGCAGGAGACGCTGCAGGCCGCCCTCGAAGTTTTTAATGGCACGATCCTGCTCGTCTCGCACGACCGCTACCTGATCCGAGCGCTGGCGAGCCAGGTCTGGGTTGTGACCCCGGATGAAGGTCAGCTTGAGGTGCACGTAGGGGGATACGATGCGTATGAACAAGCACGGCGGCAGGCCAGGCAGCAGGCTGCGGCGGTTGAAGTGGAGCGAGTGCGGACGGCCGTAAAATCACCACACCGCACCTCCGCCCGGATCGACCTTGAGAGCCTGGAGGCCAACATCGCGGCGCTTGAAATGGAACTGGCACAGGTCTCACGTTTGATCGAGGAAGCAGGTGCAGACCTCGATCAGATAATGAAACTGGGCGAACGCTACGCCGCGCTGCAGGAGACGCTTGAGGGCAAACTGGAGCAGTGGGAGCAAGCCGCGCACCAGTCGGAATCGGCGTGATATAATCCGCCGGTCCACAGATTTGACCGAATTGTCGTCTGGGTTTTCACAGGATGAGCGAGCCGAAACGAAGCAACCGCAAGCGAGTGAGTATTCCGCCAGCACTGATTAAAGTGCTGGCTGGGGCATTTATCATCGCTGGACTGCTCTCGATCTACCTGGTTTACAGTGCAGTGCGTGACCTGGCCAGCAGCTGGTCTGGTAGTGGCCTGCCCTCGTTTTCCATCTCGCGTGATTCTGGGACGCAGCCTTCCGGCGAAGCCCTACCCACCTCGACCGTCGCGCCGCTCGAACAGCTGCCGGATCCATGGAAAGGTAATGAGCGTGTGACGGTGCTCCTGATGGGGCTCGATTACCGCGATTGGGAAAGCGGCGAAGGTCCGCCACGCACCGACTCGATGATGCTGGGGACGGTCGACCCGGTTTCAGAGACCGCCGGGATGCTCTCGATCCCACGTGACCTGTGGGTTGAGATCCCGGGCTACAGCCACGGACGCATCAACACGGCTTATTTCCTCGGAGAGCGTGACCGGCTGCCGGGCGGTGGGCCGGAGCTGGCGGTTAAAACGGTCGAGAACTTCCTCGGCGTTCCAATCAATTACTACGTTCAGATTGATTTTACGGCTTTTGAACGCATGGTCGATGAGCTCGGTGGCGTCGAAATCAACGTGCCGGCGGAGATCACCGTTGATCCGATCGGCCCCCACAACACCGTCACACTCGAGCCTGGCGTCCAGACGCTGAGCGGCCCGGTTGCACTTGCCTACGCCCGCAACCGCCATACCGATGGCGGCGACTTCGACCGGGCCCAGCGCCAGCAGCAGGTCGCGCTGGCGATCCGGTCGCAAATCCTGCGGCTGAACATGCTGCCGACGCTGATCGCCAAGGCGCCAGCCCTGTACAACGATCTGGCGGAGGGCATCCGCACCAACCTGAGCCTCAACCAGATGATCGCGCTCGGACTGCTGGCGCTGCAGATCCCACCCGAGAACGTCACCCAGGGTGTGATCGCGCCGCCGGACATGGTGACGCTCGAGTCGGTGACCTACGGCGGCGAGGATGCGCAGGTGCTCAAGCCGGTGCCCGACCAGATCCGTATGCTGCGCGACCAGGTGTTCGCGGCAACCAGCGCGATCGGCCCCTCGATTTCAGTCGAGGATCCGGCGGTGGCGGCAAAGTCGGAAAATGCGAAGGTCGCCGTCCTAAATGGCGCCGGTGAGGAGGGGCTTGCGAGCCGCTTTGCCGAAGCCTTGGAGGCGCTGGGATTCACCGTGACAGAGATCGGGAACGCGGATCGCATGGATTATCCGACGACCCGCATCGTGGATTACACCGGCAATCCCTATACGGCACAGTACCTGGTCGATTTGATGGATCTCACGCAATCTCAGGTGCTTTCCCAGACCGTCCCCGATAACGAGATAGATCTGGCGCTTGTGGTTGGCTATGACTGGCAGCAGCTCTACGGCATGCTGAAGGCCGCAGCTCCAAATTGAAATCCAGCCAATCGGGAAAAGACTCAGGGCCATTGCTCTCAATGGCCCGTTTTTGTTACATCGGCATCAGGCTTCAGGGAAAGAGCAGCAGCGCCCCCGCGCCGGCCAGCAAGCCAATCACCGCGCCGGCGGCAACGTCGGTTGGGTAATGCAGGCCCATCCAGACTCGCGCCAGCGAGACCAGCGGTGCCCAGAGTATGAGCAGTACCGCCAGCCAGAGTGGCCCCCAGCCGAAAGCAAGCACGGCAAGCATGGCCGCCCGGGCGGCGTGGCCGGAGGGGAAGGAGTGGGGGTCTGAGCGTCGGTAAATCGCTCCCCATTCTCCGGCAGGGCGCTCGCGGCGCACGCGGAACTTGATCACGAGCACGATCAGAGCCAGCGCCAGGATGGAGACCCCGACCCGGGCCGCCCAGGCTTTCCACGGTTCGGGCGCTGCGAGCCAGAGCAACCCGAGCCCGGTGAGCCAGAACCAGGAATCGCCTGAATGAGCCAGGACGATCGCGATGCGGCGACGGTTGCCTGGGCGGTCGGCGACGCCGAAGCGCTGAAGCCAGCGTTCATCGAATTCGTTCCAGCGCTGCCAGTTCATGCTGCGACTGCCCTCCGGGAAAGATCACCTTCGAGCAGAAGCAGCTGCTCTGGTTTATCGGCGTCCATTGCCAATTCTGCGAAGGGCGAGACCGTCGCCCGGCCCTTCAATTGAAGTCGCTTACTGACTTTGCGTTCAGCGCTTTCGAGCGTGAGCATGCGGGTGAGTGTTAAAAGCAGCAAATCCCAGCCGAGGAGCGACGCCTGTCGCAGGACGTTCTTCCGGGCCGCGATCAGCTTATCCCACAGTTCCTCCCTCGCAACGAGTCCGATGCGCACCACGTTCAGATCCCCACCACAGTATTCACCGCCACGGATGCGCAGAAAGGAGCGCCTGGATGATGGGAAGCGCTGCTCCATGACCTGACGTGAGACCACGGCGTAGTCCAGATCGGCATCCGCCTGGTTCGCGGCCTCGATGCGCCAATCGACGATTTCGGGTGTGATGGCCGGGATGTCGCAAGAGGCGAGCAGGACCCGCTGGCTGTCAGGCCGGTTAAGGCGGATCTGCTCCAACCCTGCTCTTGCGTTAGCCAGGATTCCATGGTTGTCCGCCAGGCAGTCCATCTCCTTCGCGCTCTGCAGTCCAGCATTCGGCTCGAGGCCGATCAGCACGATACGGTCTACCCGCTGCGAAGCAGAGAGGGCATCGATGACCCATTGCACCATCGGCCGCCCGGCGATGGGTATCAAAGCCTTGCTCGTCTCTCCATAGAGTTCGAAAAGCGGTTCGGTTGGCTCGATCGTTCCTCCTGCCAGGACGATTGCATCCATCTGCTTCACCTCTTTCGGCCTTCTGCCGCGCTTCCCGTGCAGCGCTGCCACAGAAAGGCATCCAGATCTATCCGGCCGCGATCATCGAAGCGGACACCTTCATCTTCGAGCAGAGCTCGCTGGAGTTCATGGCCGGGGCGCAGGCTGCTCTCGCCGCGCGCGTTGAGCACCCGGTGCCAGGGCACACCTTCCGGGCATTTAGCCAGCGCGTATCCAGCCCAACGCGCTTTGACCTGATCGTAGGCTAGTGGGTCGATGCCCGCCGGTGGGGGGATCATCGCTGCGAGCCGGCCGTAGGTGCAAACCCGGCCCGGCGGTATTTGGCGGCACAGCTCATAGATCTGGCTATCGAATTCAGCACGTGGTTTGGAGGGCATCGCGTTTAATTCTCCCGAGCTTCTGCATTCAACACGCGCCGCTGAGGCTGCAAGCTAATCTCATCGATGATCGCCTGCAGCTCCCCCTGCGTCAGGTGGCGGCCCTTGCCGGAGGCTGCGATCAGGGCAGCTTCCATCATGTTCGTGCCGAAGGAGCGGCCGTCGATGACGGGTGTCGAAGTTATCAGATCAGCGACACCAGCCTCTCGAAAGCGCTGGACATCACGGTCCGTTGTTGTGTTGGTGATGATGATCTTGCCGGGCAGTTCGGCAGGCATGTAGCGGCGGATGTAGTGGCAGTCACCGGCGATGACGCTCGCCCAGCGGTAGTAGCGGCCCCAGCGCGGCCGGGAGCTCTCCTGTTTTTCACCCGTTGGGTACAACCACTCAAACGGCAGCCGGCCGACGATCGGAAGCAAGAGCCGGGCGAGCAGGCGCAGTGCTCGCTCACTGTGCAAAGGCAGTGGCAGGCCCAGGCCGAACATCAAGTCGCCGATCACGCATTCATAGCCTCCGGCAAGGAAGCTGTGGGCCATTCCCCAGCGGTCGGCGCCGCTGGTGACGAGGGCCCGGCGCGGCCGTTCACCAAGGCCGACGTGCTCATCGACAAATGCGGCCAGCTGAGCTTCAATCGTATTCTTCAATCCGGAACCATCTGCGATCGGTGTGAGCGTGACGTCGCGCACGAGGCTCTGCACAGAGTAGAGGGGGTAGGTGCGGTCCGCAACCCGCAGGGCCAGGTCGGTCCCACCGACGCCGAAGGCGTCGATCTTCCCATCGAGTTCACGGAACAGTTGCGCGGCACGCTGCATATCGCCATCGGTGCCGATGCGTTCGATCTGCACCTGCTGGCCAAGAAGCTCGATCTGAACCGACTTGTCACGCCTGGAAGAGCCGATGCTGATGCTGACTGCGCGTTTCAATACGCCTCCCGGCAGAGATTCCGCTATGTTCCCCAATCCCGCAGGTAAAGAAAATCATAGCCAACGGTGCGGTTGCTTAATTTGGCGATCGGCGGGAGCACACGCTTGTACTGTGTTTGGCGGATGCGCTCAACGACGTTCTCAACGAAGGTTCGGTTGAATCCGGCTTCGATGCAAGATTGCGGCGAGTAGCGCTGGTCGACAAGCTTGAACAGCAGGCGGTCGACGTCCGCATATGTGAAACCCAGCTCGCCTTCATCTGTCTGTCCGACCCACAGATCTGCTGAAGGCGGCTTCTCAATGATGATTTCCGGGACACCGATTGCCCGTGCGAGCTGTCGGACCTGTGTCTTATAGAGATCGCCGATCGGATTGAGCGCGCTGGCGCTATCGCCGAACAACGTTGTGTAGCCAAGCAGGATTTCGGTCTTGTTGCCGGTGCCGATCACCAGTCCATCGAAGGCAGCCGAATGGTCGTAAAGCACGATCATGCGCGCCCGGGCCATCACGTTGCCACGCCGCACCTGATCCATGCCTGGATGGGATTCGAAATAGGGTTCGACCATCGGCGTGATGTCGTAGGTTTTCGACTGCACGCCGGTTTTCTCGATCACCAGCTTTGCGTGTTCCCTTGATTCGGGGCTGGATGAGGCATATGGCAGCATGAGCGCAAGCACGTTCTCCGGGCCGATAGCCTGGGCAGAGAGGAAGCAGGCCAGGGCGGAATCGATCCCTCCCGATACGCCGACCACACCGCGCTCAAAGCCGGCGCGTTGAATCTCTGAGCGAATGAAGCCGGTCAGGATGCGGGTCGTCAGCTCGGGGTTGATGGCGAGCGATTCCTTGTCTTCCACCATGGAAAATCCTTTCAACCGCCCTGGCGATCAGGACCGGCTGTTCGTCGGGCGGGTCCGATCGAGAATGCGCGCCAGTTCCTTCGACATCAGATGCGTGCGTTCGTCGCGCAAGACCGGCAGGCGGGCGCGTGTGCGGTGCAGCTGCGCAAGATCGAGTTCGGCAAAGGTGAGCGCAGGTTCGTGATCCGGGCCTCGGACCAGCAGCAGGCCGTCCGGATCAAAGACCGTGGCTCCACCCCAGAAGTTCAACCCATCTTCGAACCCGACCCGATTGGTATGGGCGACGAAGATCGTGAAAAGGCTGGCGTAGGCCTGGTTGATGCGCTCAACCCAGTGGGCCGATTCGAGCCGGTCGGCATGTGAAAGGCCCCGGCCAGGGGAGGCTGAGATCATGATCAGCAACTCGGCGCCATCGAGCCAGAGCAGATAGGGAGGTGAGGCATGCCAGAAATCCTCGCAGATCAGCATTCCGAAACGGCCCAGCCGGGTGTCGAAAGCGCGCACGGAATCTCCCCAGGCGAAGAAGCGCCCCTCATCGAAGAGCCCGTACGTTGGCAGGTATACCTTACGGTGGATATGGACGACCTCTCCCCGCGAGAGATAGGCTGCCGCGATGTAGAATCGTTGGCGCCGTTCCGCTTCCACAAAACCCACGACCAGATCGAGATCCTTGCTCGCTTGCAGCAGCTGGCCGAAGACTGGATCCTGCGCGTCTGGGTGCATGGCCACTTCCGGCGTCAGGTCTTGCAAGACATAACCGGTCATTGAGAGTTCGGGGAAAACCAGCAGGTCCGCAGCTTCTTTGCGAGCGCGCTCGATCAATGAAAGGTGCTGCGCGAGATTCGCGTCGAGATCGCCGAGGACGGTATTGATTTGGGCCAGGCCAAGCTTGAGTTTCGACATGGTGCTCCTAACGGTGCACAGATCTTCGGCGTCTGGCGGCGAATACTCGAATACGGCGCGGGGTCGGGTGAGCCACCAGCGCCTCTCAACCCTTCTGGAAGGATATCAGGAAAGCGGATGCTCCGGCAATGGACAGCGCCAGGCCGGCCAGCGTGTCTGCCCGCATGTGGAACACGATGGGCACTGGATCAGCCCGAGCCAGGCTGGCACGCAGAATGCTCAGAGCGACCGCAGTGAAACTGATGGCCGCGAGCCGGCCGGACGGCATCCTGCAGGCCGTGGTGAAATTCAATAGGGCGAGTCCACCCAGAAGCGGGATCAAGCCTATCAGCGCGGCCGGCCAGCGGGAACTGCGTGTCGCGAACATATCGTAGGTGTTGAAGAGTGGGAGAGAAGCCCGCACCGGAATTCCGTATGCACAACCATCCAACCAGCAGCCCATCCAGCAGCCTATGGCGACGATCAACCCAGGGATAGCAAGCCGGTCGAGGATCGCGCGCAGCGGAAGGTCGGAAACCAGCGCGTAAATCCCGGCTCCGAGTACAGCGCCGACCGCTCCGCCGGCTCCGTTCAACCCTCCCTGCCACAGCCAGAGGATCTCAACCGGGTGCTCAAAGTAGTACGCTGCATAAGCCCCGACGAAGCACAGCCGGGCCAGCAGGAGCCCTAATCCCAGGGACCACGCAGCCGCGGGCAGCAGATCTTGCACGGTCTCAGTTGACTCGCGGCTCGCATCCTGGAGCATCAGCCAGGCGATGCTGAGCAGCACCCCGGCGGAGAAGATCCACGGGTAGACGATGGCCGCACCTCCCTGCAGGCAGCAATAATACACCGCCGCCGCAGGCATATCAATCATGGAAATCTGCACTCCGGCTGTGGGCGGATTTCGTTGGAACGCGGGCGATTGTATAATCTGCTACCCAATGGAGGAGAAGAGCTTATGGCTGAATTGGAAATCACAACTGTCGAATCTCCTGCTGAGCTGCTGGAATTCATCAGCTTGCCCTGGAAGGTCTACCAGGGAAATCGCTACTGGGTACCCCCGCTGATCTCGGAGCGGCAGGAGTTCCTTGATCCGAACAGGAACGCATTCTTCGAGCACGCACACGCACGGTACTTCATCGCGCGGCGTGCCGGAGAGTCCGTTGGGACGATCGCAGCCTTTACCAACGACGCCTACAATCAGTTTCAAGGGGTGAACTTGGGTTTCTTCGGATTCTTTGAAGTGCTGCCAGACCCGGAGGCGGCAGGAGCGCTCCTGAAGGCAGCCGAGGGCTGGATCCATGATTCCGGGCATGATGCGATGCTCGGACCGGCGCAGTTCTCAACGAACGACGAATCGTTCCTGCTGATCGATGGTTTCGATGATCCACCGCGCGCCCTGATGACCTACAATCCACCTTACTACAAGAACTACATCGAGGCGGCGGGCCTGACGAAAGCGATGGACGTCTGGGCTTACTCGATCAGCGTGCCAGACTTCATCAAAAATGTTCCCGAGAAACTTGTGCGCGTGGCCGAGAAGGTGCGCGAACGTTTTGGATTGCACATTCGCCCGATCCGCATGAGCGAATTCGATGTCGAGGTGGAGCGCTTCAAGAAGGTCTATAACAGCTCCTGGGAAAAGAACTGGGGCTTCGTACCCATGACCGACGCCGAAATCGACCATCTCGCCGCGAGCCTGAAGCCGATCATTGACCCGAACCTGGTGCTGATGGTGGAGGTCGATGGCGAGGTGGTGGGCAGTTCGCTCTCCATTCCGGACCTGAATCAAGCGCTTCTGCCGGCCTACCCGCGCCCGGGGAAGCCTGAGCTGCTCACCATGGCGCAGTTGTTCTGGAACTGGAAGATCCGGCGCAAAGTCGAATGGCTGCGGGTCGTGGCGCTCGGGGTGCTGCCGCAGTATCGGGCGAAGGGCGTCGATGCCCTGATGTACCTGGAGACGGCCAAACGTGCGGCTCCCAAGGGGTACAAGTGGGCTGAGATGAGCTGGATTCTCGAGACGAATGAAATGATGAATCGCTCAATCCGCATGCTGGGGGGCGAAATCTACAAGACCTACCGCATGTACGAAAAGCCCGTACGCTGACGGTTGGAAATATTGCGGTCTGCAAAGGTCGCAGGGCGGAATGTCTGCTGGTTGTCGGTTTTCCGGTATGATGTATTAAGGTTCCTGCCCTATCCTCGGAGCGAGCGAAGGTCTGGAGGAGAAGGGAGGCCTGAGTGTTGGAATCGCCGTTATTCCCAAATTTGCTCTATCTGGTGCTCGTGGCCGGGATCTGGATCGCCGCGCTGGCAGTCGTCAGCCCGGGGACGGGCGTGCTCGAGCTGCTGGCGCTGCTGGCCCTGGGTGCGGCTGGCGTAGGGACGCTATTCGCACCACTCAATGCATGGGCGCTGCTGCTGCTGCTCGCCGGCGCCGTGTTCTTCGTGCTTTCACTGCGCTTCATCAAGCCCGGAATCGGCTTGGTTATTTCGGCGCTGGCGTTCAGCCTGGGTTCGACTTTCCTGTTCGAGCCGCAGCAGGGCATTGTGGCCGTGCATCCGATCCTGGCGCTCGTCGTATCGCTGCTCACCATCGGTTACTTCTGGCTGGCCGTGCGCAGTACCGTGCTGGCGCAGCGTTCTCTGCCGACGATCGACCTCTCACGGGTGATTGGAGCGGTCGGTGAGGTGCGTACGCCGCTTGACCCACAGGGCTCGATCTACGTCCTGGGTGAACTCTGGACAGCAGAAAGCGAAACCCCGGTGCAGCCTGGCCAGCATGTGAAGGTTATCGCCCGTGACGGGCTGATGCTGACGGTTATACCCATTGAGAATGAAAAGACTCATTGATCGGATAGATAGAAGGAGGTTGAAGGCATGAATGTCACAGTCCTTGCTTGTCTGGTTGGAACTGTAGGGTTGGTCGCTCTGGCCGTCCTCGGCAGCGCGATCCGCATCGTTCAGGAATACGAGCGACTGGTCGTCTTTCGGCTTGGCCGCTGCGTGGGTGAGCGTGGGCCGGGCCTGGTGCTGCTGATCCCGTTCATCGAGCGCGGGGTGAAGGTTGACCTGCGTGAGCAGGTGCGCGAAATCCCTCACCAGACTTCGATCACGCTTGACAACGCCCCGATCGCGATCGACTTCATCTGGTACTACAAAGTCATCGACGCGATGCAGAGCGTGATTCAGGTTGGCAACTTCGAGGCGGCTGCGCAGGGCATGGCAACCACCACGTTGCGTTCTGTGATCGGCGGCATTGCGCTGGATGATGTGCTCTCGCAGCGAGACCACATCAACCAGATGCTGCGCGTCAAGCTGGACGAGGTCACCGAACGCTGGGGTGTGAAGGTCACCAACGTCGAGATCCGCGAGATCATTCCACCCAAAGACGTCCAGGACGCGATGAACCGGCAGATGACGGCCGAGCGCGTACGGCGCGCCGTGGTGACCGAGTCAACCGGCCAGCGCGAAGCGGCGGTGAATGTGGCGGACGGCGAGAAGCAGGCCGCTATCTTGCGTGCCGAGGGTGACAAGCAATCGAACATCCTGCGGGCGGAAGGCGACCGGGAAGCGCAACTCCTGCGGGCGGAGGGCTTCTCCAGCGCGCTGGAGAAAATTTACGGCATCGCAAAGTCGATTGATCAGAAGACGATGACGCTGCAGTACTTCGAGACGTTGAAGACCATGGGCACCAGCCCTGCGACGAAGTTCATCTTCCCGATGGAATTCACCAGCTTGCTGGACAGCTTCCGCAAGGGTGAGGAGTAGACCGACGCGGATAACAAACGGATCTTATCGAGAGGACAAGGTGGAAATTCGCGCCGCGAGCTGGCGCGATTTCCGCCCGGTCCACCGTTTGGAAAAGGTCTGCTTTCAGAAGGATGCGTGGCCCTGGATTGATATTCTGGCTGCGCTGACATTCCCGGAGACGGTGCGCCTGGTTGCCGAAAGCAACGGGCGCATCGTCGGCTGTGTGGTCGGGGACCGCCGCCAGCGGAAGCGGATGGGGTGGATCGCGACGATCGGCGTGCATCCCGATTTCCGCGGGCGGCGAATAGGGGCCCAGCTGCTGGAAGCCTGTGAACGTGCCCTCGACGTGCCGAATGTCCGCCTCAGCCTGCGTCCCTCGAACGCGGCCGCGCTGCAGCTCTACCGCCGGCAGGGATATACCGAGATCGATCGCTGGCCACGCTACTATCGCGGCGGTGAGGATGCCCTGGTGATGGAGAAGCTTATCTCCGCTTGATTTCGCGCCGTGTGATTGGCCTTTGACCGGCTCACCCGGCTCTGGTACAATCACCACCTGCAGGGCGTGGTACCCTTCGCCCGGAGCGCCGCACGCGGCGCTCATACTTTGTGAACGAAAGGGCTTGAGGAACGATGAAAGTATTACTCCTGAAGGACGTCTACAAGTTAGGCCGGGCGGGCGATGTTAAGAAGGTCGCCGATGGATACGGGCGCAACTTCCTGCTCCCGCAGCGTTTGGCCACACTGGCCACGCCGGGTGCGATGAAGCACGCCGAGCGAATTCGCGATGCGGCAGCCAAGGAACGCGCCCGGCTGAACGAGGAATTAGGCGCAGTCGCAGAACAACTCAACGGCACAACGCTCACCTTCCCGGTCAAGGCCGGTGAGACAGGCAAGCTTTACGGCTCAATCACCCCGGCGATGATCATGGACGCGATCGAAGCCGAAAAGGGCATCCAGATCGACAAACGCCAACTGGATGCGCAGCCGATCAAGACGCTTGGCGTGCATAAGGTTGAGGTGCGGCTCACCATTGATTTGGTGCCCGAACTGACAGTTGTCGTGCACCGCGAGGGCGAAGCGCCCGAAACAGCCTACGGCCTTGAGGAAGAACTGGTGGAAGAGGCCGAGCAGGCCGGCCAGTTCGTCGATCTGCAAGCCGAGCTCGAAGCGGAGTTCGATGTCGCGCTCGAAGAAGCCGAGGCCGAGATGGAAGAGATGCTCCAGGGCGAGCCTGGCGAAACGCCGCCTGATACCTTCTTGGAGCAGGACGCCGAGGCTGAGTCCGGCAGCGAAACCGACGAAGGCTGATCCAAACAGCCCCTAACCACCGGCGTCAGTTCGTTTCGTCCTGGCCGGTGGTTTGCTTTTTCTGGTGATCTCGATGGAAGAGATCGGAAAGACACTTCGAGAAACGCGCGAGCGCCTGGGTTTGACGCTTGAGGAGATCGAGCGCACAACGCGCATCCGAAAGGCCCGCCTGGAAGCATTAGAGCGGGGCGAGCTGGACAGCATGCCTTCCCAGGCTCAGGCGCGCGGCTTCCTGCGCAATTACGGCGAAGCGCTCGGTTTGGATGTGCAAGAACTGCTCGCCCGTTATGACGCGGCGCGCGGCCATAAAGCCTCCCGGCCACTACCTGCAGACGATCGCAGCGAGCCTCGAACCAGCCCGGGCAGACGGTCCGCCTCTGAGCTTGTATTGACCACGTTGATCGCACTGGCAGTTATCGCCGTGCTCGTATGGGGCAGTGGACAGTTGATCGAGGCCTTGAACGCCGAATCGGCTACTCCGACGGAAGAAATCGTGCTCGCTCCGCAGGTTGAGGAAGCAACACCTATACCACCAGCTGCAAGCGCCACAAACCCCGCCTCTGGCGCCTCAGCAGTCGAGCCGACCGCGATCACACCCACGGCCACACTCATCTTGAATGTGCTCGACCAGGTCAACCTGCGAATTCTGGCCGAGACCGATTCTTTTGCCGAGGTCGTGGTCGATGGCGAGCAGGTTTATCGTGGTCGACTGCAAGCCGGCGAGCAATTGAACTACACGGGCGATACAGCGATCGAGGTCACCACCGGCAATGCCGGCGGATTGCGCGTCTTTTTCAACGATCGTGATGAAGGATTGATGGGGGAAATCGGGCAAGTTGTGGTGCGTATCTGGACGCCGCGTGGCGCCCAAACTCCGACACCAACGGTGACCGTCACGCCCACCCCTTCGCCGTTCATCACGTCGACCTCAACCCCGACGCAAACCACCCTTCCCAGCCAGGTTCCCTGATGATGAATGACCGTTTTCACCTCGTCTCGCTTGGCTGCGCCAAGAACACCGTCGACTCTGAATCGATGGCCGAACTGCTCGGCCGCGCGGGATTCAGCCCCAGCAGCACGCCCGATGAGGCGAGCGTATTGATTGTTAACACATGCGGTTTCATCGGGCCCGCGAAGCAGGAATCGCTCGCGGTGCTGCGCGACCTGGCCGAGGCCAAACGCCATGGCCAGCTGCTGATCGCAGCCGGTTGCCTGACCCAGCGCTACGGGGAGGAAATCCTTCATCAGGTGCCAGGAATCGACGGCATACTCGGCACGCGCCGCTGGATGGACATCGTGATGGTGGTCCGGGAACTGCGCGGCGCGGGCGCTCCTGCCCCGCTGTATCACCTTCCGGATGTCCCTACGGTGGGCACCGATGAAGGGCATGTGCTGCGGGCAGCGCGGCAGGGAGCAAGCGCCTATCTCAAGATCGCCGATGGCTGCCGCAGGCCATGTGCATTCTGCGCCATCCCGCTGATCAAGGGGACGGCGGTCAGCCGGCCCGCGGAGCGCATCCTCGATGAGGCGCGCCAGCTGCATGACCGCGGCGTGCGGGAGTTGATTCTCATCGCCCAGGATACAACCGATTACGGGCACGACCTGGGAATGCGAGACGGGCTGGCCTTGCTGCTGGAGCGGCTGGTAAAGGCAGTGCCCGACATGGATTGGATCCGCATCCTTTATGCCTATCCCGGCTATGTAACGCCGCGCCTGATCGAAGTCATGGCAGCCCACCCGCAAATCCTGCCCTACCTGGATATGCCGCTGCAGCACGCCGACACCGGCGTGCTGCGCGCCATGCGACGGCCAGCGAATCTCGACTGGGTCTACCGGACTTTGAGCGATATGCGCAGCGCGCTGCCGGGACTCGCCCTGCGGACGACGTTCATCGTCGGCTATCCCGGCGAGACCGAGCCAGCTTATGAACGCCTGCTTGAATTCGTGCGGGCAATTCGCTTCGACCGCGTCGGGGTTTTCACCTTCTCCTTCGAGCCCGGGACGGAAAGCGAAAGCCTCGGCGATCCGGTTCCGGAAGAGGTTAAGCAGGAACGCCGGGCGCGTTTGATGGAGCTCCAGCAGGAAATCTCGCTCGAGATCAACCAGACATTCGTCGGCCGTGAGCTGGATGTGCTCGTGGAAGGCCACGGGGAGGGACTTTCCTTCGGCAGGTCCTACCGGGATGCGCCTGAGATCGACGGAATGGTCATTCTCGAGGGCGAATTGGAGGTCGGAGAGCTGACTTCCGCCCGCATTACAGGTGCCATGCCCTACGATCTAACCGGCGTTCCTGACTCCGTACCGAAGCGAATCATTCAGCCGTAGCCAGAATCAGGGGCGCTCAAGACCCGTATGATAGAATCCCCTTGATTTCAGACCTGCCCGCTGGCGAAGCACTCGGCGGGCACGCCGTGCTATATGAGATGGGTATAAGTGTGATGTCTGACCAGCCCGATGACGCAAGGGATACATTTGGCCGCCACCTGAGGGATCTGCGCATTTCGGTCACCGACCGCTGCAACTTCCGCTGCACGTACTGCATGCCGAAGGATATTTTCGGCGTGGATTATCCCTTCATGCCGCGCGAACAGCTGCTCACATTCGAAGAGATCGGCCGCCTGGCGGCGGTCTTTGTGCGGCATGGTGTGAAGAAGATCCGCCTGACCGGCGGTGAACCGCTGCTGCGCAGGGACGTTGAACAATTGATCGCCATGCTGCGCGAGCTTCCGGATGTCGAACTGACCATGACGACAAATGGCGCCGCGCTTGAGCGGAAGGCGCAGGCCTTGCGGGCTGCGGGGCTGGACCGGGTCTCGGTCAGCCTGGATTCGCTCGATGACAGCGTCTTCTCGGCCATGAATGACGTCGACTTTCCCGTTCAGCGCGTGCTGGCCGGGGTCGCGGCGGCGGATACGGCTGGCTTTAGCCCGATCAAGATCAACATGGTCGTTCAACGCGGGGTTAATGAGGACAGCATCCTGCCGATGGCACGCTTTTTCCGCCAGCCGAACCGGATCCTGCGCTTCATCGAGTATATGGATGTGGGATCGACCAATGGCTGGCGCATGGCTGACGTCGTGCCGGCGGCTGAGATCATCGAGTGTGTGAACGAGGTCTTCCCTTTAGAGCCCATCAAGCCCAATTATCCCGGCGAGGTTGCCCGCCGGTACCGTTATCTCGATGGCGGCGGAGAGATCGGCGTGATCGCTTCGGTCACGAAACCGTTTTGCGGCGGATGCACGCGCGCAAGGCTCTCGGCGGATGGCTCGCTGTTCACCTGCCTTTTCGCCGTGCAGGGCCTGGATCTGAAGACCCCGCTGCGGGGCGGGGCTACGGATGAGGAATTGGGAGCGCTGATCAGCGGACGCTGGGGGGAACGCGACGACCGCTATTCTGAACTGCGCTCGGGCGAGACTCCGGATCTGCCGAAGGTCGAGATGTCCTATATCGGTGGATAGCCTGCCGGCAAGCTCGATCGCTCTCATGATGAACACGAAAACAGGTTGGTGATGAATTTAGAACGGCTGGATGGAAAAGAGTTCTCTGGGATTTTCTTCGATTTCGATGGCACGTTGCGCCACAACCACCCGCCGGCGCTGGAGGTCTTCTACCAGATCGCGGCTGAACTGGGTGTCCAGACCGATCGCAGCTTGCAGCGCAGGGGTGAGCGCTGGGTGAATGAGTACTGGGCTGACTCGGATGAGTTGAAGCGGGATATCGACCGCTTCGGAGTGTGGCGTGATAACGGCGATTTCTGGGCCAACCACGCCAGACGCCACCTGCTCGTTCTGGGGCTTGACGATGCGACCGCGAGCGAATTGGCGCCGGAAATCACGCTGCGTATGCGCACAGATTACGAGCCGGTGGACTGCATGGAAGAGGATGTCCTGCCGACATTTGATTTTCTGCGCCAGGCCAGCTTGAAGGTTGCGATCGTTTCGAACCGGAGTGAGCCCTTTCACGACCTTGTCGGCGAGTTGGGCCTGGCCGAGCACGTTGACCTGATCCTGGCTGCGGGTGAAGTGGGATGGTACAAGCCGGATCCGCGCATACTGCTGCACGCTGCTGAGCTGATGGAGCAGGATCCGGAGCAGGTGATGTACGTCGGGGATAACTTCCACGCCGACATCCTCGGCGCGAACGCGGCCGGCATGACCCCGGCGCTGTATGACCCGCGCGATCTTTATCCGGATGCAGAGTGCATCCGCATCCGGGCGGTTGGTGAGTTGCAGGCATGGATTCAGGGGCGATGATCTGCATCGGAAGATGGGTGGTCGATCGTATGACGGCAGTAGTACAAGCGTGCATTGACTCGCGCGATGCCAGGTCCTATACTTAGCTCACGATAATTCCGGGAGAAAACCGCTATGAGCGGATTTTCAGCACATAGAACTCTTCACTCGGTCCAGGCACTTGGGCGCGCGTAACCCACGTGCCTTTTTGTTTTCCACATTCAGAAGGAGGCGCAATGGATTATGGGATGATCGGCAAGATCGAAAAGGCCAAGCGCTACGCCGAAGAGCGTGAGCGCATCATCTTCGAGCAGTTTCGTGCGACTTTTGATGGTGAGAACAACCCCCATACGGTGGAATACATTGACGGAACCTGGCGCTGTGATTGCGATTTCTTTCTGACGCGCAATGTATGCAGCCACACGATGGCTATGGAGCGGATCCTGGAGGGAATGCTGCCGGAGGCCGTTCGGCCGATATAGCCGCAGATCATGGGATCGAACATGGGCGCAGGGTGATTTCCTGCGCCCAGATTGCTTTAATCTGCCATGGTAGAATGGCGGACGGTTTTCGAAACACAACTCGTCAATTTGGTTTCAACTCTCGACCGGACCGTTTTCCCCGCAGGGTACAGGAACAAGCATGGTGAGACGCTGGCAGTTCTGGCTCGGTGTGATCATCAGCGTGATCTTCCTATGGCTGGCGCTGCGCGGGCTGCAGCTGGAAGAGGTGTGGGATGCGTTGCAGGGGGCACGCTATGGCTGGCTGGTTCCAGGCGTGGGCGTCTACTTCATCGCCGTCTGGGCCCGGGCATGGCGCTGGCATTATCTGCTCCGGCCGCTGAAGAGAATCCCCACCCGCACCATGTTCCCGATCGTCACGATCGGCTACATGGGCAACAATATCTATCCGGCGCGGGCGGGGGAACTGCTGCGAGCATATGTGCTGCGCCGAAGGCAAGCGGTGCCGATCTCCGCCTCGCTGGCTACGATCATCGTCGAGCGCGTCTTCGATGGCGTGGTGATGCTCGGCTTCGTCTTCCTCAATCTCTCGGAACTGACGGCGCTGACCACCGGATCGGGCTTCGTGGGTAGCATCCGTGCGCTGTCATTGATCGGAGCCGGGATCTTCCTGGCGGCGGTTGTCATTTTCCTGCTGATGGCTGTTTTCACCCGCCAGGCGCAGATCGTGCTGCACTGGCTGATCGACACATTGATGCCGGGGCGGTTCCAGTCAGCGCTGCGCGGCTTCAGCGACCGCTTCCTCGATGGATTGGCCTCGCTCCGCTCGCCGATCGATGTCGGCATGGTTTTCCTGACTTCGGTCGTGATCTGGCTGCTTGAAACTGGAAAATACTGGTTCGTGATGCATGCCTTCGACTTCGAGGTCAGCTTCTTCGCGCTGATGCTCATGAACGGCATCGTCAATCTGGCGACGACGATCCCCTCTGCACCGGGCTATATCGGGACTTTTGATGCGCCCGGGATCGCGGTGCTGGAGGCATACCATGTCCCGAGCGCGCTGGCGGCCGGATATACGCTTGTGCTGCACGCCGCGCTGCTGGTTCCGATCACGCTGCTGGGCATGGTCTACATGGCGCGCGAGAGTTTGAGTTGGAGTGAAGTTCAGGCGGAGATGCGCGAAAACGGTGATCAGGAGGACAGCCCATGAAAGCAGCCATTGTGGGGGCAGGCGCCGGCGGGCTGGCCGCGGCGTACGATCTCATCCGTGCCGGCTTGCAGGTCACGATCTTTGAGGCAGCAGACCACGTGGGGGGGCTGGCGGCTGGTTTCAAGGATCCGGCTTGGGACTGGTCGGTTGAACGCTACTACCATCACTGGTTCGCCTCCGATGCAGCGGTTTTGGGGCTGATCGATGAATTGGGCTGGAGCGATCGTGTGCTCTTCCCTCGTCCCGTGACTGCGGTCTACCACGAGGGCAGGTTTTATCCGCTCGATTCGGCTTTCGCTGTGTTGCGCTTCCCGGCGCTGCCCTTCCTCGACCGCGTGCGGTTGGGAATGGTCGTGGCCTATTTGAAGTACATCGCACGCTGGCAGCCGCTCGAACACATCACCGCCGACGCCTGGATGCGGCGTTGGGTGGGCAGCCGGGCGTACGAGATTCTGTGGGAGCCGCTGCTGGTTGGAAAGTTTGGCCCACATTACAAGGACGTCAATATGGCCTGGTTCTGGGCGCGCTTTAAAGCCCGCACACCGCGGCTTGGAACCTTCGTCGGTGGTTTTCAGGCTTTCATGGATGAATTCGCCAACCGGATCCAATCGCTCGGTGCAGAACTCAAGCTGGAAACCCCGGTGCAGTCGATCGATCCGCGGGAAGACGGCGGCCTGACGCTCACGGTTGGCGGCGAAAAACATCCCTTTGACCTCTGCCTGGTGACGACTTCGCCCGGCTTGCTGGCCAGGCTTGCGCCGGCACTGCCCGATTCCTACCTCTCAAGGCTCCTTTCCCTCAAGTCAATGGGGGCCGTCGTGCTGATCGTTGCCCTGCGCGAACAGCTCTCAAAGCAGGGTTATTACTGGCACAACCTGCCTAAAACGGCCGGATTCCCATTCCTCTCGCTGGTCGAGCACACCAACTTCCTGCCGCCGGAACACTTCGGCGGCGACCATATCGTGTACATGGGCGATTATCTGGATCCCGATCACGAGTATTTCTCGCTCACGAAGGAGCAGCTGCTCGACCGCTTCTTGCCCTCGCTTAAACGGATCAACCCTGATTTTGAACCAGCTTGGGTCCGCAAATCCTGGTTGTTCCGCACCCCTTATGCTCAGCCGGTTCCGCCCGTTGATCACTCTCGCGCAATCCCCGATCTGCAAACCCCGATTCGCGGCCTGTGGTTCGCCAGCATGAGCCAGGTATATCCCTGGGACCGCGGCACAAATTTCGCCGTGCAGATCGCACGCAAGGCGGCCGGAAGGATGCTCGACGCGGTCGCTTATCAGCCCGGGGCTGTTCGTCAGGTAGATTGAGGTCTGCGGCAGACGAAGAGGCCGTACCCAAGGTAATCGTACAGACCGGGCGGCGGAGGGCCCTTTGCCCGAAGTCTGCGGGCGTGCTCGCGGTAGTCGGGGCTGCGCAGCCACAAACCGAACCGACGGGAAAAAGCGACCAGCAGTCCGCGCAGACTGTAGCGCTTGATCCGTTCGCGCCGCTCAGCACCTGAGTCTGTTTTGTTAAGCGTGATGGCGTCGGAATCAAAACCGGCATTCGATAAGAGCGAGGCCCAGGCCGCAGCTGAAAGCGCCCCGGAGATGTCGGAAGCGGCACGCACCCATTCAATGATCGCAACCGGCGGACCGGCCCGGATCCAGGTCGGCTCGTTCAGCGCCAGGACTCCTCCCGGCCGCAGGACACGCCGATACTCACGGATGGCCCTCGCTTTGTCCTGCGCGCAAACCGTCACGGATTCTCCCAAGACCACGTCAAACAGTTCCGACGCATACGGCAGGCTTTCGATCTCACCCTGGCGGATACGCGTACGGTGGATGGTGCCGGCCTGTGCCAGCCGAAGCCGTGTGCGAGCGACCATGCGCTCCGAGCGGTCGAGCGCATACACCTGGCAGGGCACGGCGGCGAGCATGGCAGTGGTTACGCCAGCCCCGCATCCGACTTCCAGCACGCACTCCCCACCGCTGATGCCGGCGAGGCGGAGCAGGTCAACTGTCGCTTTCAGTTCGCCCAGGTGGTGGGTCATGCCGATCTGCGCTTGAAAGTCACTGGCTTCAGGTTTGCGCATGAAATGGACTCGTGATTCGATGTTGACAGAGAATGCCGGATTGAGCGTACGCCCGGCCGGATGACAGGGCGAATCCTTTCTAGCACGCCCGGTGCAATCCTGCCTGACGGGGGTCTGTGGGTACTCTGGCTGCTTGCTGACGTACGGCTGAGAGCCGCGTGTGGATATGAGAGCGGCTTTTTTGAGTGGGGTTTTCGGGATTCCAGGCAGGCTACCAGGCGTTCATAACCTGGCGCAGGATCCCCAGCTCGCCGATGTGATAGGCGTTGTGATCGGCCGCCAACAGCAGCTCTCTCACCAGGTTGTACCCCGGCGCATGTGCAAAGTCTGCCGTTAGATCCTGGGCCTCGTCGCGGGCGAGGTCCTGCAGCCCGGACAGGTCCTGGCGGAAAGCCTCAAGCGTGTGCTGCCAGCCAGTTGCAGACGCGGTTGCATCTCTTGCCGGCCAGTACCCCTCAGGCCAGTCCGGCGATTGATGGGACGGGTCCACGATGAAGTTGAGAATGTCCCACTGTGTGATGCGCAGGTGCTCGACCAGGTGCCAGATGGTGTATTCCACATTCGGCGGCCGTTCGTTGATGCGGTCGAGCGGGAACTCCGCTACAGCCTGATCGAAGGTCATGTGGGCATTTCCGCCTTGCAGCAACGCTAAAAGTTGTTCGCGCAAGGTTTGGTCATTCGTGCCTGCCATGTCATTCCTCCTGTGGCCCGTTTGGGCGGGGTCCACTCAGTTTTTTGGTGTGAAACGCTCAAGCGAAAAGGGCTCGAGGTCGAAGGTTTTTCCCTCTCCATACAGGATGAGTTCAGCCAGCAGGCGCCCGGCGGTAGGCGCCTGGATGATGCCCACGCCTCCCCATCCGGCGTTCAGGTAGAAACCGTCCAGTTCAGGCGCCGCCCCGAGGATTGGCCGGCCATCTGCCGTAAGCGGACGTACGCCGGTCCACGCCGTCTGCAGCCTGGCGTCCTCCAGCTGGGGAAGCAGGCACATGCCGATCTCGACGATATCCTCGACCATTCCCGGTTCGACCGCAGGCGTGAGGGAGGTGGTGGGGGTGATGCCTTTGCCCATCAGCAGGCCCTGCATCTCCGGCCTGGCATACCACCCAAAGCCCGGGACGTCGAGGAAGGGGCGTTCCGGATGGAGCCAATCAAGCGGCTCGGTGACAGCGATCGTCCGGTTGGAGTTCGCCAGCGGAATATCAACCCCGGCCATGCGCCCGACCTCGGCTGCCCACGGGCCGGCAGTGTTGATCACCACGTTAGTAGCGACCGATCCAGCCGGAGTTTCAACGCTCTCGACATGGCCATTGCGGATCTGAATCCCGGTGGCCGGGAGGCCTTCTTCCAGTCTTGCTCCTGCCCTTCGAGCCGCTTTCAGGTATCCCCACAGGATCATGTGGGCGTCGAACGGGCCATCCTGCGGGCCGTACGTGCCGAGAGCAAGCTCAGGGTAATGGAGTTCGGGGTAGAGGCGCTGGACATCGCTGGCCGTGAGTAGATCGGTCGTGATTCCGAGCATGGACAGCCTCGCTGCCCGGTCGCGCAACTCTGCGGCGGCCTGCTCGTCGCCGACTGTCAGCCAGCCGCGTGGTTTGAAGTCGATCGGTGACCCCAATTCTGCTTCGAACTCCATATACCGGTCGAAGGCATAAAGCGCCATGCGTGCCAGCAGTTCATCATCGCCAAACTGCAGGCTGAGCATGGAGGCTGACTTGCCGGAGGACCCGGCGCCGGCGGCCTCGCGTTCGAGAATCAGCACGTCCGAAAGCCCGAGTTGAACCAGGTGATAGGCGGTGCTGCAGCCAATCACGCCTGCGCCGATGATGACGGCGCTTGCGCTGGACGGAAGATCATGGCTCACGAGCTGGCCGAGTCATCTCCCACCTGGGAGATGTCCACATCCGTGAAGAGGTCGCGCCGATTGAAGGGAGCCGTCAGAAAGCGCCACATCAGCTTCATGGTGGAGCTGAAGGATATGACCTTGCCGGTTGAATCGTTGGCGAGAATCTGCTCCACGAGCCAGGCTGTCACGACGTCGGGTTTTTCAGCGATGATATTGAAAATGCGCTTGACCCGCCGCCATTCCTCCGGTTTGCCGCGATAGGGATCGATGATCATGTCGGTTGCGACCATGCCAGGGCGCAGCGAAGCGACGATGATCTGTGTGTCCTCGAGTTCCCTAGCCAGTGCAAGGGTGAAATAATGCACGGCGTTTTTGCTCGTGCCGTATATCGTCAGTCCCTCATGCATGCGTCCGTCACCCCCCATGCCTTCCATGTTGTAGATGGCGCCCTGGCCCTGGGCGAGCATGCCGCGGGCGGCGGTCTGTGAGCCATACACGACACCCATCAAGTTAGTCTCGATGACCGCATGCGCCTCAGCCGGATCAAGCTCCCAGATCGGCATGGAGTCGTTGGCAAATCCAGCGTTGTTAATCCAAATGTCGATTGCAACAAGTCGGTTACATGTGCGGGCCCAGAGGCGCTCGACTTGCTCGGGATCGCGCACGTCACATTCGATCCCGATCACCCGCTCCGGGCCGAATTCATCCGCCAGGATTGCCTGCACTCTCTGGACGGTCTCGGGCTTCCGGCCGCAGACGACGACCCGGGCGCCGCGTTCAAGGAAGCCGCGTGCCAGACCGAGACCGATCCCGCGTGTGCTGCCGGTGATGACGATGTTGGGCATGAGCCTTGGCCTTTCTTTTGCGAAATGCGCCTGAACGAGTCTCATTATCCCACGCCGGAATAAATTAATGGGGAGGGGCGCGTCGTGAGATCACAGGGTAACGTCAGGACGTAGGCCCGTCGCCTGGAGATCGGTACCCGGCAGCAGCATCCGAATCATAAGAGTGGAGCTGTGACCCCGCATCCAATCCGAGAATTGTCTTTCGCGCTGGGTGGCGGTTACTCCAGAAGGGAGGCTGTCATCCAGTTGCAAGCGGATTGGATAAGTTCATGCAAAGCAGCAAGCCGATCTTTTCCCCATCGAGATCAGGGATGCTTGCGCGGCAGGCGACTCAGGCAGATGGAAGGGTCAGGGGGATGTCCCAGGCCTGTGCCATGTGGGTGATCATTCCGGCTTGCTCGACGGTGCTCGGTCCATGCACGAGGAAGCGTGCGCTTGTGAAGAGCCTGCCGCCGGCTCTGTGTAGTTGGACGATGCGTTCTTTCAGCTCCATATCGCGGGCATCGAAGGGCTTTCGAGATTTGAACTAGAGTCCTTTAAGCAGGGTGGCAAAGAGCAGCAGCAGGAAAGCGAAAACGACCAGCCAGAAATCATACTGACTGAAGACTGGAATGCTGACCTGGTGGGCGAGAATTCCCAGCAAGCCGAGAAGTAAAGCCAATGTCCATGATGTTTGTTTCGGTGGCGAGAGTTTCATAGAACCTCCGGTAATTTGATCATCTGATGGCGGAATAGCAGGCTGCCTAAGTACGGCATGTGATGCGTCTTAATCCATCGTGCCTCTGTGTTAATCTCCGCGCCACGAAACGGCGCGCTCGATAGGAATAATCATCGGGGAACTTGGGGAGATAAGCAAGTCTTGTAAGGCCGGTGAGAAGCCGCCATCGTCACATCCATCAATCTGGGTATCGCATCCACCACATCCGTGTTTCATGCTTCATCCTAGCTGGAATCCCTGCGGCGCGCTCGGAGGCCAGCACGTCTGGTGTAATAGATGTCATGAATTCACTCGGTCGGGGAGAGCCAGAGAGAAAGCGTAGGTGGCTTTGATACATTTCCAGCTGTGGACGACAGGGCTGTATTTGGAGTGGTTTGACTTAATTCGGAGTTACAGGGTGCGGAACGGGGCGGATTGGTGATCAGCAGAATGCATGCAGAACCCGAACCAGGTCTTCAACTGGCAGGGGGCATTCAGTACTCGGAGGACACCCAGTGCTGGTAGCCGGAGACTCGCAGGGCATGCCGTACGATCGGCTGAAGGATCCGCAGGAGACCAACCAGCACGATGCCGAACGTGACGCCCAGCAGAGCTCGCAGGATTGGAAAGCGTTTTGACTCCATCGTCATACCCCGACTCACTGGTGGAGCTGGATCCAGATCGATCCGGTTCGATCTTATACCTATCTATACGATAGCAGATCAACTGAGGTCGCGTCATCCCCTGTTCAGGGGATCGCATGGGTGATCCCGAAAATGAGGATCTGGTGTCTAACCGGCGACCGAGATCAGCGCAGCGATGCCAAAGGCTGTAATCATCAAGCCCGAAATGCGGTTGATCCAGCGCATGCTGTTCGGTCCAACTCGATTCTTGAAGAGATTGACGCTGGAGCTGAGCACCAGCCACCACGCGCTAGAACCCAGGAAAACGCCGAGTACCAGGAGAAGCGGGGACAGGAAGCCGGCCCCCGGTTGGGAGGCTCCCAGGCTGGCGATGATGGCGGCGAAGGCGATAATCGTCAGCGGATTCGTCAGAGTCAGGAAGAAGGTTGTCAAGAAGGCAGCCCTTCCGCCTCGAACCTGAACCTTGCTCGAGAAAGGGAGCGGCTGGCGCAGGAACGTCCGTATACCCAGGTACAGGAGGAACAGGCCTCCGGCCAGGCGCAGCCAGATCTGGCCGGCGAGCAGCACCTGCGAAATGAAGGTTATACCGAACGCGGCGACAGCTCCATAGAGCATGTCCGCTGTCGCTGCGCCCAATCCCGTCAGCAGTCCGGTGCGCCAGCCGCGCTCGAGGGTTTGGCGGATGCATAGGATGCCGATCGGTCCCACCGGCGCAGCGATGGAGAAGCCGAGTATCAAGCCTCGGAGCAAAGGGGAAGGACCTCCGCCTGGCATACGTCTCTACTCCTGGCTGTACCCGGCGCTGGATTCGAGCAGTTCCTTCAACAATGATGGAACGGCATCCAGATACGGAGCCCGCAGCTCGAGAGGCGAATCGCGCTATGCTGTAGAGGGGTATCCTCTTCGATTTCAAGCGAATTCTCAAGGCTGACGAACACCGTCCGCAGCGAAAAGAATGGATGCGCCAGGCTGGCGTCGCCCCAATCAGCGAAGATGTAATGATCATTCTTGAAGAAGATGTTTGCGTCGTGAAAGTCGCCGTGATTGATCGTCGCCGGGATGCCCAGCTTATCGAGCTCGCTGCACATCCTGGCCAGGCGGGGCTGAAACGCGTGCAGCAGCTCAACCTCCGCTCGAGTCAGCCCTCCCGGCTGATCGATGTAGAGCATTTGCTCATCATTGAGCAGCGCGGCGAATGATTCGGGAACCGTTGCAAGGCGCCGGTCCGGGACTCCGATCTCGCATAGCGCGTCGATACGCCCGATGAGATCGATCTGCAGACGCGCATAACGCTTGAGAATGGGCTCCCAGTGATCCACAGCGTTCTCCCGAGTGATCATGCCCCGCAGACGCAAACCAGCCTCGTCCATCAGCAGCCAGCTGCGCTGCGTATCAATGGCGAGCACGCGCGGGCTGCAATCCGAATGCCACTCCGCTAGGTGACGGACAAGCATAGGTTCGAATTGGGAATCGCTGCCGCAGGCTTTCAGAAAAATCGGCCCGATGCTGCTCGGGATGCGGGCAACGGTCGACCATGGCCGGTCCTGAACGATTTCGAGCTCGCCCTCAAGCCTGAAGTTCAACGCTTCGCCCTGGTTGTGCAGCCAGGCCAGGGCCGAGTCGATGTCCATCGGATTGGGTTTGCGAGGGTCATTTTGCGTCGCCATGAG
>JARRJK010000014.1:0-58552 GCA_037379555.1 Anaerolineales bacterium
GCCGCCGGCAGCCTTCGAAGAGGCTGCGCAGGCGATCCAGCAGGCATTCCTCGAGCACCAGCCGCCCGCCCCATTCCCCGCCGAACTGCGGCAGGCCATCCGCTGGCTGGGGGCAGGCGGACTGGCGGTGCGCTCCTCCGCCACTGCGGAAGATCTGCCGGGGGTGTCCTTCGCCGGACAGCAAGCCACCTTTCTGAACGTCGTGGGAGATCAACCGCTCCTGCAATGGGTCGTGAAGTGCTGGGCTTCGCTGTGGACCGCCCGTGCGTTGAGCTACCGGGAGAGAAACGGCATTGACCACCGGACGGTCGCACTGGCGGTCGTTGTCCAGGCCATGGTGCCCAGCGTCTCATCCGGGGTGATGTTCACCGCCAACCCGCTGACCGGACTGCGGTACGAGATCACGATCGACGCCTCCTACGGCCTGGGCGAAGCGCTGGTCAGCGGCCAGGTGGAACCTGATCACTATGTTTTCGAACGTCGCTCCCGAGAGCTCATTGCAAAGCACCTGGGCGGCAAAGCCATCCTGATGCGCGGCGCGGTGGGCGGCGGCGTGGAGACGCTTCCGAGCGAAGCTCCTGGGAAGCAGGCTCTCCCTGACGAAGCCATCCTCGCCCTGGCCCGGCTCGGCGAGCTCGTTGAGGGCATCTACGACTTCCCCCAGGACATCGAATGGGCCTACCTGCCGGACGAGTCCGGCCCTGCACTCGCCTCTGGAGAATCGCGCAGCGGCGACTTCTACATCGTGCAATCGCGCCCGATCACCTCCCTCTACCCTCTGCCTGATGGGATGGCCCTCTCTCCCCCGCGTGTCTTCCTGTCTTTCGGTGCGGTACAGGGCATAACGGATCCATTTACGCCGCTGGGGCAGGACACCATCCGGCTGCTCATCGCCGGCGGCGCCTCATTATTCAGGATCCGCGCCGACCAGTACTCGCAGAGTGTGATCCAGATTGCGGGTTACCGGCTGTGGGCCGAACTGACCGCCGTCCTGCGCAACCCGATTGGCGCACGCGTGGTGCCGCGCATCTTCGCCGGTGTTGAACCGGGCTCGATACCGGCGCTGAAAACCCTGATGGCGGATGAGGCCCTGGGCGCAGGTTCTGGACGGATCCGGCTTTCAACGATCCGGCATGTCGCTGGTTTCGTCCTGCGCATGCTGCGGAAGGTCATCTACTGGGCGCGGGTGCCCGAGGGCAAATCAGCCCTTCTCCACCAGGCTATCCAGGCTCGAGTCCAAGAGTTTAAGGCGCACAGCCGTCCACCTGGTGGGGAAAATGTCACCCTCGCACACGCCCTCCATGTCCATCGGGAGCTGTACGACCTCTTTCCCTATGCGATTCCCGAGATTGCCAGCGCGCTGATCGTCGGACTCGCGCCGCTGATCCCGCTGAGCCGGATATCGCAGCGCTTGACCGGGTCGCAGGATACCGCGCTGGAGATCACGCGCGGGGTGTCCGGAAACGTGACAACCGATATGGATCTGGCACTGTGGCAGACATCGCGCGCCATCAAAGCGGATCCTGCTTCGCAGGCGGCTTTCCAATCGACATCGAGCGCAGACCTGGCTCAGATGTACCTGCGCGAGTCGCTCCCGGAGACAGCCCAGCATGAGCTGGCCGGATTTCTCGACCAGTACGGCATGCGCGGCCTGGGCGAGATTGACATCGGCCGCCCCCGCTGGGCGGAGAACCCCACGCCGATCGTGCAGACGCTGCAGAGCTACCTGTTGATCGAGAGTGGACCCCTGGCGCCGGATGCCGTGTTCCAGAGAAGCGCCCAGAAAGCCGAGCATGCAGTCCGAACCCTGGAGGAAGCTGCCCGATTCAGCTCCGGGGGTTGGTTGAAATCCCGCATCGTGCACGCCCTCGCTCGCAGAGTGCGGATCTACGCCGGCCTGCGCGAGAGCCCCAAGTACTACATCGTCCAGATCCTGAGCATCGTCCGCCGGCTGCTGATGGAGGCCGGGGAGAACCTGGTCAGAGAAGGCCTCCTCTGGCAGCCGGATGATGTCTTTTACCTTTACATCGAGGAGCTGGAATCCCTGGCTCGGGGCGAGGTACGCGAATGGAGGGAACTGATCAAAGAACGCCGGGAACGGTACGTGCGCGAATTCCTCCGCAGGCAGATCCCGCGCCTGCTGGTGAGCGACGGCCGGGCCTTCTACGAAGGCATGCTGCCCGGCGAAGGCGACCAGAAGGTATTAAAAGGAAGCGGCGTCTCGCCCGGAGTGGTGGAGGGGCTTGCCCGGGTTGTGCTCGACCCACACGCGGCGAACCTGCAGCCGGGCGAGATCCTGGTCTGCCCGGGGACGGATCCATCCTGGACACCGCTGTTTCTCGCCTCGGGAGGGTTGGTGATGGAGCTGGGGGGCTTGATGACGCACGGCGCGATCATCGCCCGTGAGTACGGCATCCCAGCCGTCGTCGGCGTCGACCGGGCGACGGAACGGATCCAAACCGGGGTCCGCATCAGGGTTGATGGAAGCCAGGGGATCGTTGAATTGCTGGATGAGGATTGAACAACGCCCGAAGACCTAACCCGCTCCTGATGGGACGACAGCATTTGAATCTACCATCTTGGTAGCCGGTGAGTTGTAGAGCGCAAAGGATCACGAGGCGTAGACAACAGATATCCTTTTGACGCTCTTCGCTTATCGTACGGATGGATCGGATCCCTCTCAGGGATGATTGAGCACCTCCTCGCCGCCGGCAGTTTCAAGCATTTAACCCACCCGTATCGTCGAACTCAGCGAGAAGGAGATCATCTGAAGCAAACACGCGCTTCACTCCAGGTCATATTTACGATCGCAGTCCACTCAGATGAGTAATATGTAGTCAGCAACACGAGGCGCTCACGGCATGCAGAACGCACCATTCGAGCTCGGTAGGTGCAACTGGAAGCCCGTCGGCCCTTGCGCCCTCGAAGATCACGCTCTCCGGTGTTGGCTCCGCCGCGCTGACGCATGTGTTTTCAATCTGAAGATCCCAGCCCGCCGCACGAAAATGTTCGACGGCGGATTCCCGGTAGAGCAGCGCGTCAAGGCTGATTTCCTCAATGAGTCTGCGGTTGGCCATGTCTTCAGTCGGGAAGAAGTGCGAGATCGCCAGCAGGTCGCCCTCGAGGATCCTGTGTAACTCTTCCAAGAGGCGCCCCGGCTGCTCGATGTTCGGGAGGCCCAGATTGGTCGTCATCGTCCCGATCGAACCATCGCGGAAGGGGGTCAGCCGGGCATCGAACGCCAGCAAGCTTACGTATTCGCTCAAGCCCAGGAATTCGAAGAAGGCCTTGTCACGGCGCAGGATGCTGAGACTGAAATCGGTGGCGATCACCGGTCTCTTCAGCTCTCGGGCGATCCGCTCGACCAGGTAGCCGCGCCCGGACGCCAGATCGACGATTGGCCCGTCCATCCGGGCGGCTTGCTCGAGCGTGTATTCGATCTGGCTCAGCCAGCAGCGGTTATAGGCATCGGTGTAGAGATTCTGCCGGGCAAAGTCCTCCACCCTGCGGGCTTCGTCGAACTCGCCGCGCTCCTCCAACAACTGCGCCCGAAACTGCTGGTCTGTCGCCGACAAGTCCTCGATCGGTGAATCCATCAGACGCATTTCGAGGTCAGGGTGATCACGCAGATAGATGCTCAGCCGGCTCTCAACTTGCTCCCACAGATCATTCCTTGGCAGCTCCGGGGTGAGGAAGATGCCGATGCCCTCGCGGACAGGGTACTTCGTCCGGCAACCTGTGCAGATTGAAATCGCTTGCTCAATTTGTGATTTGGATCCCTTGTCGATCTTCCATTCGAGGGCTTGATGGCAGATTGGGCACTCGAACAGGTCGATGAGAATTGGATTCATCACGAATTCTCCCTGGGGGCGACCGGTTTGAAAGTTCCCGGCTGAAGACCACAGGCGTTCAATACACGGCGCTTCAAATCCCACATCATTCTGGTCTGACAGGTATGGGCTATGGCTTTCCGCAGGGATGAGCGAGATCGCAAATCAAAGATGGAGCGGTATTATGCGTTCTTTCGGGTCACCCGATCAGGCCCAGCACACCCGCCAGCCCGAAGAGCAGGAAGGCAAGCCCCAACGCCAGGAAAAGATAGCTGATCCAACTCACGCCCGGCACAAGCACGCTGGTCGAGGGCTTCTGCGGATCGTAGTAGACCGTGACTGAACCGCCCTGCGGATACGTCGCCAGGATTTTCTCCGCACGCGCGCGGGAGCTGGTGTTCACGTCGGTGAAAGTGCGCCGCGTTCCCTGGAGTTCCTGGCCACCTACGGAGTAGCGGTATAACAGCGCGACGCCGTAGCTCGTCGTCGTTGACCCATCGTCATCCGTGCTCTCGTGGACGGAGATGCTGGATGAGAGGATGCTGCCGCTGGCGCTCGGCCAGCCGCGGCTTTTCTGCCCCCGCAGTATCGAGTAGCCGACCACGATGACTGTGATCAAACCCAGGCCGAGGATGATGAGATGCCCGGTCATTTCGCGTCCCTCCCTCTTTGCGCGTCACTTAAATTATGCTCGCTTGGTTTTTCCCTGATACAAACCCGTGATGTCCACGTTGCCTGAACACCCACCCCGATGGACTGCTCCTCATGGTGACAGCAGACTGTCTAGCAGGCTCAAATCCAGCGGAAGGTCGCTCCCTATGGATCAACCGGAGAGAAAGTTAGGTGGCTCCCTCAGCCGGAACGAGAGGACCAGCGCCAGAATCATCAAGCCGATGAGCAAGCTCAAAGGCAGGGTCATGGAACCGGTCTGGGCCGCTTTTAGGCTGTCCATGCCCAGGATGAAGAGTATCCCTGAAACCTGGCCCATGAGCAGCAGCATACCATTAGAGGTCCCCTCGGGGGTTGGGTGTGTCACCTCGGCGCCGTATTGGAAACCGATCGGGCCTGCGCTTAACAGGAAGAAGCCGAATACGAATGCGGAAACCAGCAGCAGGCCATAGCCCCTGAAGAACGTGACTCCCGACAGGCCAGCGGTGGCTCCGAGGATGGCCAATATCAGGTATGGCGTGCGTTTGCGATTGCGATCGGAAAGGATAGGCATGATGAGGGCGCCTACGATCCCGCCCAGAATCATCAAACCTCCGACGTTGCCAGCTTCAACGATCGACAGGCCTCTCGGCCTGAGAATGTCCTCAATCCATGTCGTCACGGCATTGAACACACCTAAACCGACAAAGAAGATTGCGAGCGTAAGCTGGAAATCGCGCTGACGCAGCGAATCTCTCAGACCATCGAAAACCAGCGATCGTACTTCCTCCTCAGCAGGTCCAGGCGGAGTGGCCGGCCGTTCCCTGACGAAGATGAAAAACTGAACGGCGGCCACGGCGGCCAGCAAGCCGTATCCAATCAGCATGTTGCGGATGCCGAATTGAAGGGCCAGGTAGGGAGTCAAAGCCACGCCGGCGATGATGCCCAGATACATCGCCAGCGTGCCCAGGCCAGAGGCCGTGGCCCGTTCGCCGGCCGGAAACCAGCGGGCAGCGATGGTCGTGATGGCATTCAGAATGAAGGGTTGCCCGATGGCGATGCCAATCTGAGCCAATAAAACCAGCGAATAGCTATCCGAGAAAAAACCCCGCAACAAGCCAAATCCACCCGTGAGCAACGCTCCGGCACCGACCCCGGCGAGCACTCCATAGGTATCAATCGTCCAGGAAGCCGGGATCGAAACAAAAATGTAGACAATCATGAAACTCATGGAGAGCAGCCCGATGCTCAGGTCGGAGACACCGTAATAGGAGGCCGCGCTTCCGGTGATGGCGGCAAACGTGATCCACATCAGCTGGTTGACGGCGACGACGAACATGAAAGCCGCCAGCACTACCCAGCGGTAGCGGTAAATTTTAACTTCCGATTGAGCCATCGGCGACCTCCCACGCAGCGCGATCAGCAGGTTGAAGGATCCTGGTTTGTCCTCCGTAAACTCTAGCACCAGGGGCTGTTTCTTGCGACTCACCCGGCACGTCACTCCGCGATAAGCCGCAGCCCGGGGGCAAGTCCGCCTGGAATTTCAAACGTTAATATTGACAGGGGGGAAGATTAGGGGATCGAAGGGTGGCTCACTCCAGGGTGATCGCGTCCTCGGGGCACTGGAGGACGCAAGCTCCGCAGGCAATGCACCACTCGGGATTGTGAAAGATGACCACCCTATTCGGCCGGTCCGGCAACCAGCAGCCGACAGGGCAGACTTCGTAACATTGCCAGGTGCCTTTGCATTTCTCCGCATCGAAGTGAATCTGCAGTTTGCGCAGCGTCCGCGCCAGCTCAAGATGCTCCGTCAGGGAGCTCCAGAGTGTTGGATTGGCTTCGCTCATCCCAACCATCCAACTGCGCGTGGGATCACCCAGTTCAGCGCGATCAGGGTCACCCCGATAATGGCTTCCCAACTCCAGTTAGCCTGCTCGCCGCGCATCAAGGGCGACATGCCCTGCAGTTCAGCGGCTGTGAACACGGATAATCCAGTCAATCCAACGATCCAGTGGAAGAACGACAGGCGAGGCAGCGGGTTGAACAGCAGGGCATAGAAGGACAACCCGATCAGCGCGATCAGCGTGAGCGGGATGGCCTTGAGCAGCCCATCTCGTCCTGGCAGCCAGGGGTGCACGATGGCGTAGAAATACGACAGCCCCAGCAGGCTCCCCGTTATAGGCCAGAAATTCTCCCGCCAGAAGATGAGCACCGGCAGAAGAATTAGCAGGGCGTAGAAGCCGAGCGTTACGGTGACCATCTCCAGGCGGTCCTTCAGCGGGAATTGGACCCAGCGCATCGCATCGGTCTTCTTCCGCTTGCGCTCCAGATATGCGGGAAGATCTCTGGCTTTAGCCGGACCCCAGAATACGCCCCAGCCGGTCTCATGCCGGATGCGCCACCCATCGACGCCGTTGGCACAAAGCTGCGGCAGGATCAGGGCATGATGGTCAACCTTCCCCTCGAGCTGCGCGGTCTTGACCGCGGCGATGACCTTCTCCGCTGTGAAATAACCCCCTCCCGCAGCGCACCAGACATTGATACCCGCCGAATCGGCAACCAGGATCCAGGCGTCCACCACGCCGTCGAGGGCCTTGACCAGGCGCCGCACGGTCAGGTCGAAATTCCCCGTCACCAGCACGGGCGATTTTCGGTTGGGATTCCCCACAGCGTACAATCCTGTTGCCACTTTCGGGTATGGCGGGATGATACGGAAGAAAAGCAGCCAGAGATCCATGAGCATTGTACGCAGCGTCACGCGGTGCTGCAGCTTCGGAACAAACCCGGCGTGGAGCTCGGCTGCCTCAAGCGGAGTTGCGCTCGATGGCTCCATCCCCGGCAGGCTGGCTGAGTAAACCACCAGGCTGCCCCCGAGGAACGATGCGCCGGTGCCTTCAACAAAACCGGCTTGCATCAGGGCTGCTTCAAAGTCGCGTAGCGGAGTCGTGGATGTGCGGGTTATCAGCCAGGTCAGGATCACCAGCGGTATGCGTATCAGACGGTAAACGAATCGCCTCAGGGCGGAATCCGGAATCACTTCGTCGGCAAGCATGAGCCGGCCACCTGGAGCCAGAAGGCTGGCGCACTTCCTCAGGACATACTGGCGTACTTCAGGGGACAGCTCACTGAACACCAGCGTTGAGACGATCAGGTCGAACCCCCCTTGCGGAAAATGATCCCCGACCTGGGTTGCGTCCATCCGCTTCAGGGTTACCTGGTCATCAAAATCCAGCGCCTTGATTCTTTGCTGCGCGACAGCCAGCATCGAGGCCGAGGCGTCGATGGCGGTCACGATGGCGCCGCGTTCAGCCAGCAACGCAGCCAGCGTACCCGTCCCGCAGCCGATTTCGAGCACACGCACGCCGGGCCCTGCGGCACGTTCCGCGATCCACTGATGGACCCGCCGGATCCGGCCTAAGGTCAGCAAGCGAATCCCCCGATCGTAATCGGAGGGATTCGTCTCGAGCCACTTCATGAAGACTGTTGCCATGACCGCCTGGCCTGCCCGCTTCCTGCCTGAGTTCTACAAACCGCCCGGTCTTATTCTACTCCCCCAAGCAGCAAACGCCGCTTAAAACCATCCGCTGTCCAACGCCCTGCTCCTGCAGGCGGTGGATATTTGAAATCAAAAACTCGCTGTTGCCAGCGAGTCCTTCATTCCAGACGGGCGATTGCCGCGTACGTGGCAATCGCAGGGATTCAGTTGCTGGAGGAAACCTCAATGTACGCTGTCATTCCCCAGCGCACCGCATCCGGGAAGATCTCATCCGGATGGACCTCAACCAGGTAGTTCACCCCCGCCCCTGGATCTGCCTTGGTGGCGATATAGGTGATCGCGCCCGGCAATTCAACCTCGGGCAGCGCATCGAACGTGATTACTACCGCCTCCCCGGTCTCGATCCGGGCCACATCGATCTCGTTCAGGTCGGTCGTCTCGACGACGAGTTCGGTCAGGTCCGCCAGCAGGGCGATCGGCTGGCCGGGGCCGACAAACTCCCCTGCCCGCACATAGACCTCGCTGACGGTGCCCTCGAAGTCAGCGCGCAACTCGGTGTCAGCCAGCGCGCTTTCAGCTGCGCGCACAGCCGCCTGTGCGTTCGCCAGCCTGGCCTCTGCCAGCGATACCGCCTGCGGATCGGGTCCGTTTTCAACCTTGGCATATTCACGCTCTGCCGAAGCCAGCTGTGCTTCGGCCTGCGCCAGCTTGGCATCCTCGACCGCTTGATCGATATCGGTCGGCGATCCGAGGTACCAGTTCAGGTTGCGCTGGATCGAATCGCGCTGCTTCTTGGCAGCGATCAGGTTCGAAAGCGCCAACGCTTTGCCGGCCTCCCCGCTGGCGCGGTCGTAGGCTTCCTGCGCCCGATCGACTTCTTCGTTGGCCAGGATCAGATTCGCCTCGGCCGCATCGATCGTATCCGAACTGGCGCGGTAGCCCGGCTGCAGGACCTGCCAGTCATACTGAGCATCATCCAGCGCGTCGCGCGCGTTGGCCAGCACAAGCTGCGCCTGCGCTTTGGCGATGTCCGCATTTTCAAAGAGCGCATCATACGCCTGCTGGGCGGTTTCAAGTTCTAACTGTGCCGCCGTGAGCGTCGCCTGCACCGCGTCCACGTTCCCCAGGCGCACCAGCACCTGCCCTTCTTCCACCCGGTCACCGCGTTCGACAAGCACTTCCCTGACCAGCCCGCCCCCGGGGAAGCTGAGCGTGGCATAACGGGTCGGTACGACAACCCCGGTTGCGCTTACGGCGGGTTCAAAATTCGCCAGTGTGTCCGGAGTGGTCGGGGTTGCGGCATCCGATGTCGAGCACCCTGCTAGAAAGAGTGCCAGCATCAGTGACAACAGCACCCAGATCGATTTCCTTCGTTCAACCTTCATCTTCAATCTCCTGAAACGCTTCCAGCGGTGCAGATCGACTCCACAGCGGAAAATCGTTTGAAATACGTTGCAGAACTGGAAGTACCTACCCATCGATTACTCATAAGAAAGCACTTCCTGAATCGTCAGCCGGGCGGCATTGCGCGCCGGCAGGATGCTGGCGAAGAATGACAGGGCGACGACGGTGCCCAGCCAGATGGCGATGCCGAGCGGGGTGAAGACGAGCACCAGCTTCGACCCCATCATCGCCTCACCGATGATGCGCAGCAGAAAGGCGCTGATCGGGAAGGAAAGCCCAATCGCCAGCACCCAGGTGATCAAGCCGATGATCAAAGCCTCTACCACAACGGCCTGCATCACCACCCGGTCCACGGCGCCAATCGCCCGCATCACGCCGATCTCGCGCGTGCGTTCGAGCACGTTCATGCCCATCGTCCCCGTCAGCCCGATGCTGCCGACAAAGGCCGTTAAAAGGGCCATGATCAGCAGGAAGACGACCAGGATGTTGATCGCCTCGGTCGTGTCCTTGCGCAGGGTCTCGCCCGTCGCCACGCTGCTGACCTCGAAGCCGCGATCCCTCAGGTAGTCATCGATCGCCAGGCTGAGGCCTCCCAGGGCCTGCACATCGTGGGTGTCGGTGACCAGTTTGAAAGAGGCTGCCTGGTTGGGGAGCTTGACCAGCTGGGAGATCTGGTCGAAATCGGCGTATGCGATCGGGTCACCCAGCATGCTCACAAAACGGAATACGCCCACAACCGTGAACGGACGCTCCCGGTTGCCCGGAATCTTGATCCTCAGCGCATCGCCAGGCTGCAGGTCCGGATACCACTCGTAGATCGAATCTGACACCACGAGCGCATCGCGCTCACCCGCCTGGATCCAGCGCCCGGCAACCAGGTCCGGATTGAGCAGGAAGGTGTCCGAGGGCGGCGCGATGATCGAGATGTTGACCACCAGCTCGTCGTGCGCATCCAGGATCTCGCCTCCCGCCCCACCCCAGGCTTCGATTCCGGCCACGCCCGGGAAGGGCTCCAAGACCTGCTTCACCCGGCCGATGGAGTATGGCTGGCTGAACCCGATGGTGATATCGCCCATGAAGTACTGCATCAACTGGTCCATGAAGTTGTCGAGTGAGGCGCGCACGTTGAACACGCCGATGAATACGCTTCCTGCAATCGTAAGCGTGAAGATGGTGAGCAGCAGCCGGCCCTTCTTGCGGAATGTATTGCGGATGGAAAGCAAGAGCGGCCTCGAGGTCCAGCGCATGCGGGCGACGATCCGGTTGAGCACATCGAGCTCGGTCGGCTTGTCCCCCGAGCGGTCGTCGCTGATCGCCCGGCGCACATTGATGCGTGAACCCTTATTGACCGGGAAAAAGCCCGCCCCGAGCGGCAGCAGGAACGCGATCAGCGCCTGCACGAAAATAGCCAGGGGAACGATGCGGAAGCCCTGCAGTTTAGCGCCCATCATATTCGCGACGAATTCAGCCAGCCCGTAGCCGGCGATCGCCCCCAGCGGGACGGTGATCACCAACGCGATCAGGCCGTAGGCCAGGATCAGGGCAAGGTACATCGCCATGATCTGCCGGCTTCGGCCGCCGACGAGCTTCATCACGCCAATCTGGCGCAGGTGTTGGGTGAGCAGTGCGTTGAGCGTGTTGATGATGAGCGAACTGCTGAGCACTGTGATCAACCCGCCCAGCACGCCCAGCACGCCCAGCACCGCCAGCACCGTGGAGGCCATCGAGTTTTCGGTCGACAGGTTGGTATCGGTGCGGTAATGGGCGATCCCGTTGCGGTCCAGCCGCTCCTCGACCGTCGCCGCTACCTGGCGGATGTATTCCTCATTCCCGCCATCGCCCTGGACTGTCGCCAGCAGGTGGTTGTACGCTTCAGGCACGCCGTATTGGCGCAGCGTATCGAAGGTGACATAAGCGTTGGCGCCCGATTCGGGGTCGATGCCGCCGTTGGTCCCCAGGTCTGTGACCACGCCGACCACGCTGAGTTCATGACGGGTGCCGTCCGGCAGCTCGATCTCGACCCGGTCGCCAACCTGGAAGCCGGTGTCATTCAGGAAGTCCTGGCTGACGACAAGCTGGTCCTCGTCGGGCACAGTCACGCCATCGATAGCCGTCAGGGTGTTGATGACGCTGCCCTGATAATCACCCTTCGCCACCAGGTTGACGTGCTGCCACTGCCCATCAGGCTTACGAGCACGGATCGCCCACACCAGCTGGCCTTCGACATCTTCCACCCCCTGCGTACGGGCGATGATCCGGACCAGGTCTTCGTGGAAGGGTTCTGTTGCGACGTCAATGTTGACCGGGTTGACAGCCGCGTAGCTGATGTTGATATCCGAGCCGAGAATGTCATAGGTGGCGATGACCATGCCAATGGCGAATACGCCGACGGCGATGGAGGCGATCACCAGCAGAGTGCGCAGCTTGCTGTCCCACAGGTCGGACAGCACCTTGCGCCAGCGCGGTTTCAAGCCGCCGGGCAGCTGGCCTCCGTTCAGCATCCGCCGTTCACCTTGCGGCGGTTTTCTTCGAAGCGGGCGTTCGCCACATCATTCAAGCGGTTGCGTGTCAGCGGCGATCCGTCGATCAGGTCGAAGAAGGAGGCGCGCGGCAGCATCGCCAGCGTCGCACCTTTCGCAGAAGCGCGCACACCGGCGATCGAGTTCCCGCCGCGCGTGAGCTCAACCTCGCCGAAGAACTGACCCACGCCCAGTGATGCCAGGCTGATCTCGCCGCAGCTTGTATTCTGAACAATGATCTCGACCGCGCCCTCCACGACCATGCAGAAGTGTTCGACCGGTTCCCCCTGGCGCAGGATCAAGCTGCCGGGAGCGAATTCTCGTTTGGTTGCTGCGTGAGTGGCCGCCAGCATCTCCGGATGCGACAGCTGCGGCAGCGCACGGGCGATCGCCGAATCGATGATCTCGCCATCGGAGAGAATCACGGTCTGGTCAGTGCGCTTGGTGATCGCCGGATCGTGGGTGACGATCAGGATCGTCTTGCCTTCGTCCGCCAGCTCTTCGAACAGGTCGAGCACAACGTCGGCCGAGCGCGAATCGAGATTGCCGGTGGGCTCATCGGCCAGGATGATCGAGGGATCGTTTGCCAGCGCACGGGCTACGGCGGCGCACTGCTGCTGCCCGCTGGAGACCGAGCCGGGAAGCTTGTGCACGTGGTCCTCGAGCCCGACCCGCTTCAGCAGCTCCAGCGCGCGATCCATGCGTTCCCCGAACGGATACACGTTGCAGTAATCCATCGGCAGCATCGTGTTCTCAAGCAGCGTCAGCGTCGGCAGCAGCTGGAAGAACTGAAAGACCACGCCCATGTTGCGCCCGCGCCACAGCGCACGCTGGCTCTCGGTCATGTCATAGATCCGTTCATTTCCGACGACGACCTCGCCGCCGGTTGGATGATCGATGCCAGTGATCATGTTGATCAGCGTCGACTTTCCGCTGCCCGACTTGCCGACGATCGAAATGAACTGCCCATACTTGAGCTGCATGCTGATCGATTTCAGGGCCACGAACTTCCCGGCCGGGCTTTCATAGACTTTATCGACAGCTCGCATCAGAACCGCCGGGTAATCCCCGTGCCCGTTGGACCTTGGGCTTTTTGCGTTCACCCTCTGGATTGGCTTGGCTGTAGGCTGCTCGTCCGAAAGATCGATGGCTTTTCCAGCCGGGTCATCCAGAACACGGGCGCCCGCATAACGTCCGCTTGCCGTGCCATTTCCGTTCGGGCTTCCGAACGCGCCGTCAATGATGTGCAGGCGGCGCGAGAAGCGCGGCGCAAGGCTTTCATCGTGGGTGACCATCACGACCGTCTTGCCATCCCCGACCAGGCGTTCGAAGATCTGCAAGATGGTCTCGGCCGTGACAGTGTCCAGGTTGCCTGTGGGTTCATCGGCGATGATCAACAGCGGATCATTGACCAGAGCCCGGGCGATCGCTACGCGCTGTTTCTGCCCACCGGAGATATGCGCCGGGATCTTATAGGCGTGCTCGGCGATCTCGACCTGCTCGAGCAGTGAGAGGGCCTTCTCCTTGCTGATCACCGGATGGTAGGTGCCGAGGAAATCGGGCGGCAGCATCACATTTTCGAGCAGTGTCAAGGATGGCATCAGCTCGAAGGATTGGTAGACGATGCCCACGTTTTTCCCGCGCCAGCCCGCCCGCGCATCCTCGTCCAGGGAGTGAATGGAGACGGCTGCGTTGCCATTCCCGTTGTGCCCAAAGTAGGTTACCTCGCCGGCCGTAAGCCGGCTGACACCCGAGATCATATTCAGCAGCGTGGTCTTCCCGGCGCCTGATTTTCCGGTGATTCCGAGGAATTCGCCCTGGTTGATCTCGAGATTGATGTCACGCAGCGCGACGAAAGGTCCATCGCCGGTGGCGTAGGCTTTCTGTACATTCTTCATTTGTATCAGTACGTCGTGCGGTTCGTTCTTGAGATTCATATGGCTCAACACGGATTTATGAGGCCCACTCCGAATTCTTTTCGGCCAGGGTCTCAAGATATACAATCATCGCCGACATCAATCGAATGAGGGTTCGACTGTCCTCTTCTCCCAGATGATCAACAACCCCCACCAGGCTTTCATGCGCTTCGCGCAGCAGCACCTCCGCCAGTTTCTTCCCCTTCGGCGTCAGACCGACCAGCACCATGCGTCGGTCGTTCAAGTCCGGCAGGCGGTGGATGTAACCTGCTTCCTCGAGCGGATTGATCAGATGCGTGACTCCGGCCGGGGTGATCTGCATCTGATTGCTCAGGTCGGAAGGCGTCACACCCTGCGCGCCGTCGCTCAGCATCAATTCCAGCGTGACGAGGAATTCGAACTCGCTGCGCTTCAAGCCTTGAAAATCCTTCTTTTCCCACCGCAGTCTCGAAAACTGCTTCAAGAGCTGGAACAACTCGCGCGTGATCTCGGTTGACGATGAATCGAGCATGCGTGCTCCGCCTTTAATTGAGGGGATAAATATTTGACCGACTAAAGCATTGTAACCTCATGCGCGTGGAGTTTCCAGATGCTCTCACCTTTTGTTAAGAAATCGTAAGGGTTCGAGGAAAGCACGCGCGAAGGCAAACAGCAGCTGCTCTTTGGGTTCATTCAGGTCCGGTTTGTTGTTCGTACAGCAGTCCGGACGCGAGCAGCACCACTTCGAATGCGGGTAGATCGCCAGGTTCCTGCGGGGGCTCGCCAGAAGCTCCCCGAGGCGAAATGCCCCCTCTAGCCTGCCGCTGCGACCTCAGGTGGGGAAGCAATCCTGTCAACTTCGCATGCAGTATATCTGCGCCAGGAATGCGAAGTGGTACAATTAAACTAATCGTGTAGCCGGTTCCGTGCGCATCGACTGCCGCCAGATCCTCCTATGAGATCGGCGGCCTTTTCTATCAGCGTGGAACCTCCCAAACAGTTCGGAGAATTGAAGGGCTGGCATGGAATTCGAGATCAATGAATGGGCAGTCCATCCCCGGCACGGCGTCGGGCGCATCGTTAAGGTGGAGGCGAAACACTTCGACGGAGGTCCTGAACGCCAGTATTACCGGCTCGAGATCCCAACCGGGACTGTCTGGATTCCGGTCGATAGTTCGCCCGGCGGGCTGCGAAGACTCTTCGCGAAGAAAGACATCGCCGCCTACCGAGATCTCCTTCGCAGCCGTCCGACGCCTCTAGAGACCGATCACCGGCAGCGCCAGATCACCCTGACAGCCCGTCAGAAGCAAGGTTCTTTTAAATCCCGATGCGAACTGGTGCGTGATTTAACGGCTTTCGGCTGGAAGAAAAGTCTGAACGAAATTACGAGCGTCATGTTGCAGGGCGCTCGCCACGCGCTTTGTGCAGAGTGGGCCGCGGTGGAGGGATTGTCAATCGATAAAGCCAGGATGGAAGTCGATGCATTGCTGCTGGAGGGCAGGAAGACCTACGAGCAGAGGAGCTGACCACGGGCCAGCCCCGCTGCATCCCTCGCGCCTCAGTTCATCCCCGGCCAATACACCGGACACACCGAAAAGGTTATCAAGTCAGTCTGAATAATGCGCCGACCGCTGTTGTATTCGCGCTCTTGGCTGCCGGGCTGGCTGTGGATAATCAGGTTTCGGGGTACCGTAGTTAAAATCGGGCAGTGTCGTCCGAGGAAGTTTTGCCTTCATGATCTTCTCGATTTCACGGACCATGGCCTGATCGTCTGGTGTGACGAGAGTAAAAGCCTCCCCCGTTCGTTCAGCCCTGCCGGTTCGGCCGATGCGGTGAATGTACGCATCAGCTGTGTCGGGCATATCGTAGTTGATCACGTGCGAAATGCTCTCGATGTCCAGACCGCGTGCAGCAATATCCGTCGCTACCATGATCTGGAACCTGCCTTTCTTAAAGCCGCTCAGCGCTGATCGGCGCTGGCCCTGAGTCCGATCACCATGCAGTCCGGTTACCCGGTAGCCAGCAGCCGCGATTTGCTTCGCCAACCGCTGGGCGCGGTGTTTCGTGCGTGTGAATATCAAGACCGAATCCGTCTCGGTCTGTCTGAGCAGCCTGAGCAGCAGCCCCTTCTTCAGATGCTGTGGTACTGGATAGAGGGTGTGCGAGACCGTGTGCGCAGGCCGGGCATGTCCGATTGCAACCCGTTCAGGATTACGAAGGAACTGTGCGGCGAGCTCTTCGACTTTGCTTGGGAAGGTCGCTGAAAACAGCATGGTCTGGCGCCGGGCAGGCACGTAGCGCAGGATGCGCTTGATATCCGGCAGAAAGCCCATGTCCAGCATCCGATCGGCCTCATCCAGCACCAGGATCCCGATGTTATCAAGCCTGGCGTGCTTGTTCTGAATGTGATCCAGGAGGCGTCCCGGGCAAGCCACGACGATATCCACGCCACGACGGAGTGCCTCGATTTGAGGTGCTGCGCCGACGCCACCGTACATCGCGGCACTTCGGATCTTCGTGCCGCGTGAGAGGATAGCGATGGTCTGGTGAATTTGATCGGCCAACTCACGCGTGGGCGTGATGACCAGGACTCGTGTCCCCTTGCCAGGGCTCGCAAGCAGCTTGTGCAGGATCGGCAATACAAAGACCGCTGTCTTTCCGGTGCCGGTCTGAGCAGTTCCGATCAGGTCGTGCCCTGCCAGAGCGAGCGGTATAGCTGCTGCCTGGATCGGGGTCGGGTTCTGGTAACCTGCGGCGTTTATGCCCGCAGTTAAACGGGAATCAAGATTGAACTGTTTGAAGTTCATAACGTTCTAATTACCTTATCTTCAGAAGTCAAGCGGATGTTAGGGGGATCGAGCGGAGCTCGAAGGAAACAGCGGCAACGACTGCTGGCTAGTGGGGTTGATGGGTGGAACGATAACCGATCATACCCCGCTTGTCAAGAAGCATCCTGGCCGCATGGGGGGAGGTGGAAGGGGATCGCAAGGAAGCAACCTGGCCACAGCGGACTCGAGTTCTACAAAGCTTGCGGTGTTCATTTCGCATCCTTTGCGACATGATCGACGGGAAGTATAGTTGGACCAAGGAGGGCGAACATTTGGAAGTCGAATTGGTACGAAATAGTTCCCTGCGGCAAGAACAACGGCGGCCGGGCTTGCATGCACACCGCCTGAGAATCCCGCGTCGAATGCCTGGTGTCAGATGAAGGGATGCGGTTCAAAGTCTTTTTATCACATCATGCTGCTTGCTGGATGCATGATGATGTCCGCATGCGGCGGCTCGACTCATTCCCCACCAGCCGCTTCCCCGATCGCGTCAAAGGATGCACCCGAAGCAGCGGCCGCTGGCATCACGCAAACCAAGCCCACAGCTTCAACCCCAGCAGCCCCCACTCCAACGCAAATTCCTGCTTCCGCTTCTCCGACGATCTCCCCCTCCCCAACGATCACCCCCACGCCGACGCTGCTGCCCGGACCGGCCCCGTCGATGGAGCCGATCGGCGTCCACTTCATCGAACACGGCGATCGGGAGAAGCCGCTGGTCGCGCTCACGTTCGACCTGTGCCAGGCGCCTACAAATCCGTCGGGGTTCGATCAAGGGATCTACGCGGCGCTGGTTGAAGCCGGCGCTCCGGCGACCTTCTTTGTGGGCGGCGATTGGGCGCGCACCCACCCGGAAGAGACCCGGCAGCTGGCCGCCGTGCCGCTATTCGAGCTTGGCAACCACTCCTGGAGCCATCCCGATTTCCGTGAACTGGAAGAGCTCGATATGTCGCTGGAGATCCTGCGCACCCAGACGATGCTCTATCAGCTCACAGGCAGCCAGCCGGCGCTCTTCCGTTTCCCGGCCGGAACCTACAACGCGCTCGCGCTGAGTGTCGCCGCCTGGCATGGCTTGCGTGCGATCCAGTGGGATGTCGTCACCGCCGATCCGGTGCCCGACAACACGGCCGAGATGATCCTGGCCCGAGTGCAAGATCAGGTGCAGAATGGCTCGATCATCATCATGCACGCGAACGGCCGCGGCTGGCATACGGCCGCGGCGCTGCCCGGTATGATCAGCTACCTGCGAGCTGAAGGCTACTGTCTGGTGACCGTCTCGCAGCTGCTTGGCCTGGAACCGCTCCCCGGCGGCTGCCCGGTGAGTTCACCGAAGTCCGCAAAATGAACGCCGCTTAAGGCAGCGTGAGTCCCCCTCATTCTTACCCGGAATCAGATCACTTTCTGGTTGGATGCGGGGCTGCTGCAGGCAAACCAGGCTTATGGGGTTATGTAAAGCGCCTGCAAATGTCGGTGTCGCAGTCTTTGTTTGACGGTTGAACTGGATTACAGATCCTCAACCAGCTTGTCGAAGGCCTCGACCGACACCGCCGGCGCCGTCGTGAAACCGATGCCAAGCATCTTCGAAAGCGCGACGGAGGTCTTGATCGCCTCGTCTTTGCCCGGAAGTTCCACGATCAGGACCAGGTCCACATCGCCCAGCAGCGCGTAGGCTGAGACCAGCCTGCCGCCTTGCTTCTCGATCAGTTCCTTGGTCTTACCGGTCCTCTTCGCGCTGATGTCCTTGATCGATTCGTGCGTGTAGCGCCCAAACATGAAGAATGTACCCATGCCCTCACCTCCTGGTATGTATGCTGTCCTGCTGGCTCATCCGTTGGTCGTCCTCGAGAAGAGCCTCTTCTACACTATACCGTTAATTCCTCATCGCGGAACCGGCATGGGGCAGCCTGTGCGCTGCTCTGTCAGCGGCCCACTCCCGCTCGCCGCGCTGATCAATTGGTTTTGCGAGAAATCACCAGCTGATGGGCAGGAATTCTTTGCTGCCCGGTGATTCACGGATTGCCCGTAAACACGGGAAAGCAGGGCAGGGCACGGAATAAGCAGGAGGCTTTTACACGCGGCGGACGACGATCACGGCGCTGTCGTCGAACTGCGGGACATCGACCACAAACGAATCGATGTCCACAAGCAGGGCATCATGGACCGCCTGGGCCGCACTGCCGTGCTGGTGCTTCACCACTTGCATCAGGCGCTCGATCCCGTAGAAAGTCCCATGCTCATCGCATGCATCTGTCACCCCATCGGTGTAAAGCAGCAGGAGGCTTCCGGATTCGAGAAGCGCTTCACCCTGCTGCCAGGCCGCATCCGCGAGCACGCCTAGTGGTGGGCCGGTATTCGCCAGCATATCGATCCGCCCCACCTCGCGCTGAATGAGCAACGGCCCCGGATGGCCGGCATTCACATACTTGAGCTGGCCATTCTCCGGGTTGAGCACGCCGTAAAAGCATGTCAGGAACTGGTTGCCGCCCAGGTGCATGAGCAGGCGCCGGTTCACCTCCACCAGGACTTGCTCGGGGGAATCGGGATGCTGGGCGGCGTAGCTCCACAACAGGCTCCAACTCAGCGCCATGAGCAGCGCCGCCGGTACGCCTTTATCGACAACGTCGGCGACCAGCAGTCCCAGGCAACCGTTGGCCAGCCGGATGACATCATAGAAATCGCCCGATGTCTCGCGTGCTGATCGCAATGAGGCGGCGAATTCCCATCCCGGCAGCCCTGGCAGGCTGCCGGGCAGGAAGCTGGACTGTACCTTACCAGCCAGCGTAAGCTCGCGCTGCATGCGTTCGTTGATTTTCTCCAGGCTGGATTGCAATCGATGTAAGGAAAGGTGCGTCTCTGTCCGCGCCAGGACTTCTTCGATCTGGAATGGTTTGGTGATGTAATCCAGGCCGCCGGCAGTAAAAGCCTGGACCTTATCCTCCACGTGGTCTAACGCGCTGATGAAGAGGATCGGGATGTGCGCCGTCCGTGCGTCTCCCTTGAGCTGCGCGCAGACTTCATATCCGTCCATTCCGGGCATGCGGATGTCGAGCAGGATCAGGTCGGGTGGAGACGAGCGGGCAGACTCGAGAGCCCGCATCCCGCTCGTGACTGTCCTGACGCCGTAGCCCTTTTCAGCCAGCGTCTGGGACAGCAAGCGTAAATTCGCCGGCTTGTCATCGACAACCAGGATATCGGCAATCTTCCGGTCAGATTTTGCCTTCATCGGCCACCCTCGGCCTGGCTCAGGAGCGACAGGATCGTCTGGTGATCGTAATCTTCCGCCCTTTGCCGCAGGTATTCTGCGAGTTTCGCTTCCCCCTCCTTGATCTCATCCAGGAGCATCAGGAGTCGGTCCTGATATCCGAGCAGCGCCGCCTGGCGCAAGTCAGTTCGCCACTCCTCAGGCAGAGCGGATAGCTGGGCGACGTAACCGGCCAGATCGGCCGGAGCATCATCCGCTTCCGGCCTCTCCACCTCTTCGTAGATGAACTCGACCCCCAGATGCGTTTCCAGCGCGCCAAACAGCTCGTCGTTGCGGAAGGGCTTGCGCACGTAGTCATCGCAGCCTTCGGAGAGAATGACCTGCCGCTCTTCTTCCAAGGCGCTGGCGGTCAGAGCGATGATCACCGTGGCCTGGCCTTTGGTCGTGGCTTTGATACGCCGCGTAGCTTCATAGCCATCCATGACCGGCATGCGCATGTCCATCCAGATGACATGTGGTGACCACTCCTCCCAGGCTTTCACGGCCTGCTGGCCATCGCTGGCCTCGCGCAGCTCGAACCCGAGTGGTTCGAACAGCCGGACCAGCAGCTTTCGATTCGCGGCGTTGTCGTCCACGACGAGCATGCGATATTCCCGTTGGCCCGGGGCGAGTCCGGTGACGATTCGCAGTGGGCTTTCATCTGCGGGTTCTACAGCCTCCGCGTGATGGACCGGAATTCGCAGGGTGAAGGTGCTCCCATTGCCGGGTTCGCTTTGCAGCGTGAGCTCTCCCCCCATGAGCCGCGCATACTGCTGGCTGATCGAGAGACCCAGGCCCGTACCTTCGGTCAGTTGCCGGCCGGCATCCGCCTGGACAAAGGGCATGAAGATCGAGGTTTGTTCTTCCAGCGCGATCCCGGGGCCGGTGTCCTCAATCTCGAAGTACAGCGTCTGGTGATCGCTCCCGAGCGGGACTTCCTCTTCCACCCCAACCCGGAGAACGATGCCTCCCTGCGCGGTGAATTTCACCGCATTGCCCAGCAGATTCATCAGGATCTGCCGCAGCTTGCCCTCATCGGCCATGACATATTCGGGCAGCCCTTCACCAAGCTCACTGTCCAGGGTGAGCCCTTTCTGCTCAGCGCGTAATCCGAACATCTCTACGAGTCCGGTCAGCAGGCGGCGCAGGTCAAGAGGCCCCTCGCGCAGCGACTCCCGACCGGCTTCAATCTTCGACAGCTCGAGCACCTCGTTGATCAGGCCCAGCAGGTGCTCACCGCTGTGCTGGATGACTACCAGGTTCTCCCGCTGCTCCTGGGAAAGCGCAGCTTCCCGCTTCTGCTGGGCCCCGCGGATCATCAACTGGCTGAAGCCGATGATAGCGTTCAGCGGAGTCCGCAGTTCATGGCTGACATTTGCCAGGAACACGCTCTTCGCTCGATTCGCTGCTTCGGCGGCCTCCTTGGCCATGCGCAGCTCATGGGTTCGCTCGTCGACCTGGCGGGCGAGCTCCTGCCGCTGGCGCTCGATCATCCGGATCCGCAGGGCGAGCGAACCCACAACACTGCCGGCGATCACCAATCCCACCAGGCCGATGAACCACCATGTCTGCCAGAAGGGGCGCGGGATGATGACTTCGATCGTGTCTCCAACCTCGTTCCATATACCGTCGCTATTGGAGCCGATCACGCGGAAGGTGTAGGTCCCGGGTGGGATCCCCGTGTAGCTGGCGAAGCGGCGGTTTCCGACCTCGTTCCAACCACGATCAAAGCCCTCCATCTGGTATGCGTACTCGAGCTTTTCTGGTGACGAGTAGTGCAAGGCGGCATATTCGAAGGTCAGGAAATCATCGCCGTAGGAAAGTTGAAGTCGATCGGATTCCGGAACCGCCTGAGCCAGCTTGCCGTCAACGCCGATCTGCAGCGGCTGGTTGAAGAGCAGGATGTCGGTGATCACGACCGGTGGCACGAAGGGATTGTCGGCAATATCCTGCGGCTGGAAGACGTTGAAACCATTGATCCCGCCGAAGTAGAGCTCGCCGCCCGGGCCACGGAACACCGAACTCTGATTGAACTCGATATCCTGCAACCCGTCCGTAGGATCATAATTTCTAAAGCGCTCCTCGGAGGGGTCGAAGCGCGAAAGGCCCCGATTGCTCGTCACCCATAACATGCCTTGATCGTCTTCGATGATGCTGTAGATCGTTTCGTTCGGCAGGCCGTCCCTCGCCCCGTAGGTGCGAAATGCACCGGTGGATTCATCAAGCCTGGACAATCCGGCCGTACTCGCAACCCATAGCGTGCCCTGACGATCTCGATACAGGTAGAGGATCGTGTTCTCGGGAAGCGAATCCGGATCGTCGGGCTGACTTAGAAAGTGTGTGGAGACTCCCGTCGCCGGATTGAAACGGTTCAAACCCGCCGTGAAAGTACCGACCCAGAGCGTGCCGTCCGGATCCTCGACCAGCGCTGTAACAAAATTTCCGGACAGGCTGGTAGAGTCCTCCGGCTGATTGACGTAGGTCTGGAGAGCCCCGGTCGAGCGGTCCATCTTGCTCAGACCACCACCGATCGTACCCAGCCAAAATTGCCCATCACCCGTTTCCAGCATTACAAAAACCGGCGGGATATTGAAGCGGGTGAAGGTTCCCGATGAGCGATTCAGCCGATCGAGGCCGGCACTGGTACCGATCCAGAGTTCGCCGTTCGAAGACTCAAAGATCCTCCACACCTGGTTGCTGCTGAGCGACTGCGGATCGGCGGGGTCATTCATGAAATGCTCGAAACCCCGCGCGCCGGCATATGCAACGTTCAATCCACCGGTGTTTGTCGCAAGCCACAAGTTCTGTTCTGAATCGACAAGAATCGACCACACACACCCATCATTCAAACCCATCGGGTCAGAAGGATCCCCCGTGATGTTCAGGAATTTCGCTTTCCATCGATCGTAGCGATCGACACCCCCGCCGAAGGTGCCGAACCAGAGAATGCCAGAAGCATCCTGGTACACCGTGACGACGTTGTCGTTGGCCAGGCTCTTCTGATCGAGTGCGTCGTGACGGAAATGGATGAAATGGTTTGAGCCAGGCGTCAATCGGCTGAGTCCGTCGGATGCCGTTCCGAGCCAGAGCGTTCCGCTATCGTCTTCGAAGGCCGCGTTGATGTTGCTCGGTGGGAGGCTGTTGGGGTCGGTCGGATCACTGATGAAATGGGAGATGTCACCTGACCCGAGATCCAGGCGGTTAAGACCGGCGGTCGTCGCCGCCCAGAGCACATTCCCCTCGCCAAGCGCGATCGAATTGACGGTCGTTCCGAGCAAGCTGTTCGGATCCGATGGATCGGGCGCGAAGTGCTCGAACGATCCGCTGCGCGGATCAAGCCGGTCGAGGCCCGCCGTCGTTGCAATCCACAAATATCCCTGATGATCCAGCACGAGATCATTAATGATGTTTCCAGTGAGCGATTCGGGATCCGATGGGTCGTTCTGGAATCGCAGGACCGCGCCGCTCTCCACATCCAGCCGGTTGAGGCCTGCTCCGGTTCCAACCCAGAGAAATCCTGTGGAGTCAGCAGCCAGTGCCGTGATTGGATTGGCGGTAAGAGAAGTGGGATCCTGCGGATCGCTCAGGAAATGAGTAAAGGTCTCAGTAGACCGGTCGTAGCGGTCCAGTCCCGCGGTGGTTCCAACCCAAAGCGCACCCTGGTGGTCAATTGCCAGCACCGTGATCAGGTTATGGATCAGACTCTGCGGATCACCGGGCGCATGCCGGAAGATCCGGAAGTTATACCCGTCGAAGCGGTTCAAACCATCCTGCGTCCCCAGCCAGAGAAAACCGCGTCCATCCTGGACGATGTCGCCAACGACGCTCTGCGAGAGGCCGTCTTCAAGCGAAAGGTGGTCGAAGCTGATTGGATTGCGGATCTGCTCCGGAAAATTCCGCAGCCAGGCGGGCAGCTGCCAGCTGGTGAGATCGGGGGGCCGCTCCTGGAATGTGGGCTTGACAGAAGGCTCGGGGGACGGAGTTCCGCCGGCGCATCCCGCGCCAAAGACTGCCAGAAGGGTGAAAAGAACGAGGGGGTGAAGGATGGTGTGTAAACCTGACACACGGCGCATCATTGGGTCTCTGCCCTCCGTCGCGGACTCCGATTATGGCATAGGACGAAAGCGGGAACAATCAGACCGCTGTCGGTCACTGTACAATCTCATCAACTCTTCCGGGATGCTTTGATCTCCTCGCTGCCGCCGCTGAGGCAACCCACGCGCATGGACGGCGCGTTCGTTCCGATACTGGCCTCACCAGCGGGATCAGGGGCTTCCAGGCTCTGAACAGCTTCCTAGCCTCGGCCCTAGATGTTCCTCTGACTTGCACAGGGGTTTCATTCCCTTCACAATTGTCCTTGACGAGTTTCCTATGTCACATAGTGCAGGAAAGGCCGTTATCTTGAATAGACCCCAGTGTGGAACTCGACATCGTTCCAGACTGAGTAATGATGGATAGCGCATCGGAGGATCATATGTCCCGCCGCCCGGTAATGCTTCTCACCGCTGTCGTCTTGCTTTCATCGCTGGCCGCCTGCGGCGCTCCCACGAGCCCAGCCCAGGCGACCGAACCACTGGCCAGCGAACCACCGCCCCCTGCGGCTACGACGATCTTGCCAACCGAACCAGTTGAACGTGTCCAGCTCGATCCGTGCACGCTGCTCAGCGCGGCTGAAGTTGAGCCCATCCTGGGCGGTCCGGTGGAAGCACAACCAGCCATCGGCACCGGCGGCTGTTCGTACGTCTTGAGCTCGGGCGACATGGCCGGGATGGTTCAGCTGGCGCTGACAGCCGCGCAGGGCGAGGAAGCGAAAACGCTCACGCTGCTGGGCATCGGCTTTCTGGCCGGCTTCAGCGGCGATCCCAACATCAGTGCCGAGTTCGAAGCTCTCAACGACGAACTGCCCGAACTCTCGCTGCTCGAGCTTGTGAACCGCCTGGCCGACCTGTTCCAGGGCACGGGCGTTGACGTCACCCGCATCGAAGAACCGTATGGGGACGGCGTGTGGCTGCTTTACCAGACGGAAGCCTACGCTCAGGGGACTCTAATTCTCGTGCGGGGCAACGAGTATGTCTCGCTGACGCAGATCGGCGGTGACATGACCAGCGCGGCTGAACGACTCGGCGGATTGGGCGACCTCGTCTTCGAGCGTCTGCCGGCGAATTTCTACCTGCTCGACGAGGACGGCGACGGATCGTTCAGCATCGAATTGGGGGGAGAAGAGCAAGAGGCCAACGAAGGACCAACAGCCACCGCGAAACCCACCGAGGCTGTCAGCGGATTGGTATGGGTCAGCGCCTCCAACGCGGGCCAAGTCTACGCTATCGATCCGAATTCGAATGATCTCATCGCCACGATCGATGTCGGGCGCTTCCCAGGCGACATCGCTGTTTCCGCAGGCAGAGTGTGGGTCGTGAGTGAGACCGAGGGCACGGTTTGGCGGATCGATCCTGAGACCTTGTCCGTGGTGGAGACAATCCGCATGAACGGCAACACGCTCAATATCGACGCGAGCGCGGAAGCACTCTGGGTAGCCGGAGGGCTGGGTGTGAGCCTGGTGGATCTGAATACGGGTTCACGCTACGGGGTTGTGACCAACCGCTGCTATGACATCACCATCGGCGGGGGCTCGGTCTGGGTCAGCCAGACCCAGGATCAGCAACTGCTCCAGATCGATCCGGTCAGCAGGCGAGTAGTGGCTACGATTAAACTCGAGGGCCAACCTGTCGGGATCCTCTTCGCCCACGGATACCTGTGGACGGTGCTCTCCGACCCCAAGGAATTGCTCGTGATTGACCCCTCCAGTGGAGACGTCGTGCACACGGAGACATACCGCTACATTGTTCACGCTATGACGGCAGGACCCGACCGCGTGTGGTACACAGGGCCCACGGCCCTGTACAGCATCGAGCCGGATTCCTGGTTGGGCGATGCCTTCGCAGCTGCCAGCCCTCCGGGCGGGATCAGCTACTACGCCGGCAGCCTATGGGCGACGAGCCCCAACGAGGGCTCCATCACGCGCTACGACCCCCAAACCGGTGAGATCCAGGCTGTGATCGACCTCGCGACCGACCCGGGTGGGATCGCCGCCGGGGAGTGATGGGGGAAGCCGGATCGGTCTCTTCCTGCGCCTCCTCGGCCAACCCGCGGATGACCGCCAGCGGCGTCTTGACGTCGTGGACAATGCCCACGGCTCCGACCCGGGATGAACGAACGATCATTGGCGCATAATGGATCTGATAATCACGGGCGTGGAAGTCGAATTTACGGATATCAAGCGGGTCGGGCAAGCAAGCTTCCTCCCGAGTCAGGCGCAATGCGCTCAGGACTTCCACCCCGCCGGCAGTGTAGTTTGTATCACCTCCTCATCCTGATTCAACCGGACAAGATCGGCCAGGATCAGCCGCTTGATGTCAGCCAGGATCTCTTCCACCCGGCTGCCGACCATCAGCACGCCAGTGATGTCTTGGTCGAGCATAACCGGGGCCGAAGTCACCAGGCAGTAGCCATAGGAGGTCTCGGTGATCCCCGCGTACTTGTCGCCGATCCCATCGCTGGCCTGCTGCAGCGTGCTCGTGATGAGTTCGAACTGGGAGAGGTCGCTGCCCTGAGCGGATGAGTGCTGCTGCTCTCCCGGCTCTCGGATCAGGCTGAACAGCTCGGTTCCTGAATCATCTGTTGCTGTGACAAGCTCGAACCCTGGTTGACCGCGACAGGGTGCAGAAGGGTTTGAGGACCTTCGCGGTCACGCACTCGCACCGCATCTGGCACGCCCTGGGTGAATGTCATCAGGCGGAGCCTGTCAAGCTGAACCTGCTCTTGAAGCACCAAGCTATCGGCTAACGCCCGGCGGCCTCCAGGAGCTGGTGAACGAAGCGCTCCCGCAGGCTTGAAGTTACCAGACGTGTAACGATGAACATGCCGGTCAGCGAGAGAATGAGCGTCAATTTCAAGTAGGGTCCAATCAGCCTGACGCGCGATCCGCTGAGACGTGTTCGCCAGCCGTCGCCAGACTGTGTTTGACCTCGATTCCATCGAGATTCATGCCCTACGTGAATGTGCCATCCGAGTTGGAATGGAAGAGCGGCTGGACGTCCCTACCCTTAGCATCGATCCTTACCTTCTCGGCTTTTTCGGGCGGACCGGGCGCCAGGACGGCAAGTGCGATGAGGAGTGCTCCGAAGATGAGAAACGCTTTCTTCACGACTGCCTCCTTGATTCCTGAAGCAGGAACGCCACAAATCCATCACACATCGATTTAAGGCCAAATCGAACTCATGCCCATTGAGGGCATTACAGAAAATACAGGATCTGTTGGGTTTTGAGATGCCCTGCTCCATCTCATATTGTAGAATGGCCATAAGTTCAACCCTGACGAACTGAGCCAAAGTCCATGGTGTGTGGATGGGACGGAATCCCGAACAGCCCTCCCAAAATGAACCGCTGCTGCGCACGAAGATCTTCGTTCCGGCGGCACGGAAGGATGTCATCCAGCGCCCGCGTTTGATCGAAACCCTGCAATCCAACCTGCTGCAGCAGGACTCCTTCACACGCAAACTGACCCTGATATCCGCTCCCGCCGGCTACGGCAAGACGACCCTCACCAGCCAGTGGCTCGGGGAAGCAGGCCTTCCGTCGGCCTGGCTTTCGCTCGAAGCCGGCGAGAACGATGCCTCCCGCTTTCTCACCTACCTCCTCGCTGCCGTTCAGCGCTTATCGCCGCAGCTCGGTGCATCAATCCGGGGGATGCTCATGGCACCGCAGCGCCCGCCAACGGAGATCCTACTCACACCGCTGATCAACGAACTGGCTGCCCTCGAAGAGGCCATGTTGATCGTCCTCGACGACTACCACGTCATCCACGGTCAACCGGTGCACGAGATCCTGAACTTCCTCGTCGATCACCTGCCGCCGAATGTCCACCTGGTCATCTTGTCCAGAGAAGATCCCCCGCTCCCGCTGCACCGCTTGAACGCCCGGCGCCAGATGCTCGGTCTCCGTCAGGCCGAGTTGAGCTTCAGTGCCGAGGAGGCGGTCGACTTCTTCCAGCGGATCTCCGGGCTCGAGGTCACACCTGACCAGGCCGCTCGCCTGACTCGCCGCACGGAAGGATGGGTGACCGGCCTGCAGCTGGCCGCGCTGTCGATGAGAACCGCCCTCGACCAGGAAGCATTCATCGCCTCCTTTACCGGCAGCAATCGCTTCGTCCTCGACTACCTGTTCGAAGAGGTCTTCAACATCCAGCCAAAGGAGATCAGGTCCTTCCTGCTCCAGACGGCGGTCCTCGAGCGGGTATGCGCAGGCCTGGCCGACGCCGTGACGGGAGGCGAGGGATCTCAGGCACTGCTCGAGGAGTTGGAGCACGCCAATTTCTTCATCGTCCCGCTCGACCAGTCGCGCCAGTGGTACCGCTACCACCGCCTGTTTGCTGACCTGCTGCGCCACCGCCTCGGACAGAGCTCCCTTGATGTGAAGAAGCTTCATGAGCTTGCTGGCCGCTGGTACGCGCAGCACGGCTACCTGGAAGAGGCGATCGAACACGCACTTCAAGGAGAGCATTGGGAGCCGGCATGCCGATGGATCGCCGAGGTAGGCGATAAATGCCTGCGGCGGGGCGAGATCTCCACCTTGCTGGGCTGGTGCCGCTGACCTTCATCTGGGCCTTGATCCTGGCGGGTCAGCTTGATTCTGCCGACCGTTTGCTCGAGCAGTTCAAAACTGACACTCACGACGAAACCGCCAGGGTCCAGGGTGAGATCGCAGCAGCCGAGGCGTACCTCAGCCGCAGCCGCGGCGATGTGCAGAAAACGATTGAGCGGTCCAAGACGGCTCTGTCCTTGATCCCGGAGGACGATCGCGTGAACCGCGGCAACATTGCGCTAAATCTCGGCTTGACCACCTGGCACCTTGGCCGGTTGGATGAGACGCAAAGTGCGCTGGAAGAAGCGCTCGAGGATACACGCGCTACAAGGAACCATTATGGCCACCAGACGGCGCTGCTATTCATGGCGCGTACTCTCGGCGCACGCGGCCAGCTCGCCGAGGCGCATGACTACCTGGAACAAGCACTGACCATCGGGGAGCATGTTCCCACCGCCGTCCTCGTCCACACCGACCTCGCCGCGCTCGCCTTTGAGCGGAACCGGGTTGACTGCGCGTGGGATCATCTCGACCGGGCTGAAGCGACTGCCGAGGCCACGCACAGCACCGAGTTCCGGACAGCTTGCGCTGTGCAGCGAGCGCTGTTCCACCTTGGATTGGGGCATGCAGCGGCGGCCGCACGAGCCCTCGAGCCTGCGCTGGCCATCCTTCATGAGCAGGACTTCGCTCCCACAACCCAGGCACGCATCGCTGCCTGTCAGGCACAAATCGCCCTCGTCGCCGGGGATTTGGATCAGGTGCAGACCATCCTCGAGGCCATCCCTCTTCCCCACGATGCACAGACGTTCTTCCGGTTCATCGATTTGAATCGAGCCAGGCTTCTCCGAGCGCGGGGAGAGTTGGAACAGGCGCTCCGGGCACTTTCAGCAGTCGCAAAACAGGCTGGTGAAGCTGGCTGGGGCTATGCGTCGCACGCGATCCGACTGCTGCAGGCACTATCGTCGCAGGATATCGACTACGCCATAGACTGCCTGAAGCCCTCGCTGCAGCAGGCCGAAGATGCTGGCTTTCTGCGGATTTTCCTCAGTGAAGGTGATGACATCCTCGATACGCTAAAGGAGGCGGCCCGGCGTGGTATCGCGCCCGAATATGTCGGTCGGATTCTCGCGGCTCATGCGGTGGCTGATGGGAAATCCGCCGGTTCAGAGAAGCTCATCGAACCCCTCTCCGACCGTGAACTCGAGGTGCTGCGCCTGGTCGCTGCCGGCCTTACCAACCGTGAGATCGCCGAGCAGCTGGTCGTGAGTCTCGGCACCGCCAAAGCACATATCCACCACATCTTCGGCAAGCTCGGCGTCAACAGCCGTACGCAGGCCGCTTCCCGTGCACATGATCTCGGCCTGGTTTAGCCTCCCCTAAGTCTTCATCGAGTAAACCTCCTTTTAAACCCCCAAAATCAGCCGTTCGGTCGATGACGCTCGCCCAATTTGCCGCTATCGTTATCACGATATGGGATCGCCGAAATTCATCCATGCAAAGGAGAGACCAATGGACAAGGGAAAAATCGCCGCCGGTATCATTTGCCTGGTAGTAGCCGGCCTGCTAGCCGTCATCAACCTCCGGCTCCCCGCCGAGGATTTGATGTTCATGGTTGGGGATGTGAACATGCCGTGGGCGCCGCCCATCGTATTGGGCGTGATAGGGGTCGTCTTCCTGGCATCCGCGGCTGTCGGAAAGCCGCAGGAGCCGCAAGCCCCACGTTCGGAACCCGTGATCGATACGGATAAGGCTGCGCTCAACAAACGCCTCGAAACGATAGCCTGGGGGTGCTTCCTGATCCTGGTCGGGGGTTTCATGTTCGTTCCCGAGGAGATCGTGCGGGGCGGCTGGTGGTCGATCGGGGTCGGCACGATCTTGCTGGGGCTGAACGCGGCCCGCTACCTCAATCGTCTGAAGATGAGCGGCTTTACCACCTTTTTGGGTGTGCTTTCCGTTATCGGGGGCGCACTCGACCTGGTGAGTCCGGCCGACCTCGACGGAGCCGTACTCTTGATCGTGCTCGGCTCCTACCTGCTCATCAAGCCCTACCTCGAGAAGCGTCCGTTGTTCGGGAAGGCGGAGGAAGCCTGATCGCATTAGATCAAAACCGGGGCGCTTTACAGACCGTCTCTTGAGGGGTTCCAGCACAACCCTCAAGGCTCGAGACTCGAAAGGAAAATACCATGCCCGCTGTCCTTGAAGTCGAAAAGCTGGTGAAGAAGTACGGTGACTTCGAAGCCGTGAAAGGCATCAGCTTCGAAGTCCAGGAAGGAGAGGTGTTCGGCCTGCTCGGCCCGAACGGCGCCGGCAAGACTCAGACGATCTCGATGCTCACCGGCGTGATCGCCCCGACTGCCGGCACTGCCCGCATCGGCGGACACGACATCCATGATGAGATGAGCACGGTCAAGAAGCTGAACGGGCTTGTACCGCAGGACCTGGCGCTCTATCCAACCCTCAGCGCCCGCTCGAATCTCGAGTTCTTCGGGCGCATCTACGGCCTGAGCGGCCGTGAACTGAAGGAGCGCGTGGCGGATGTCCTGCGTATCGTCGCGCTCAGCGAGCGCGCCGATCAAGCCGTCGAGACCTTCTCGGGCGGCATGAAACGCCGGGCGAATATCGCCGCCGGGCTTTTGCACCAGCCGCGGCTTCTTTTCCTCGACGAGCCCACTGTGGGTGTGGATCCACAGAGCCGCAACCATATCTTCGAGAGCGTGATGCGCCTGAACCGGGAGCGCGGCATGAGCATCGTTTACACCAGCCACTATATGGAGGAAGTCGAATTGCTGTGCAACCGGGTGGCGATCATCGACGAAGGGCGCATTATCGCCATGGACACGATCAAGAATCTGATCGCGCTGCTCGGCGGCGGGATCATCCACATCGGGCTTGAGCATGTCAATGAAACACTCGTGCGACAGCTGTCAGCCCTGCCCGGCGTCGAAAGCGCCGAGATTACCGCCCCGGCCGTCCCACCGCCCCCGGCCGGCGAGGGTGATCTGGAGCTGGCCGAGCGCGAGCCGGTGACTGCCGAACCTGTGATCAAGTTGGTCGCAAAAAACTCTCAGCAGGCGATCGTGAACGTAATCAACTTCCTCAATGATGAGAATCTTACCCTCACCTCGCTCAAGATCCTCGAGCCGAATCTTGAGAGCGTTTTCCTGCACCTGACCGGCAAGAAGCTGAGGGAGTAGCATCATGAGTGCATGGAGCATTGCCTATAAGGACCTGCAGATCCTGCTCAAGGATCGCGGATCGTTGTTTCAACTGTTCATGCTGCCGCTGGTGTTCATCCTGGTCGTCGCCGGCGCCTTCAGCGGCATGGATACAAATACCGCAGACACACGCGTTCCACTGTCCGTAGTGGATCTTGACGGCGGCCAACACGCTCAAGCGCTGATCGAAGGGATTGGTCAGGCTGGCGGCGTCTCCGTCAAGCTGACGAACCCTTCGGAGGGACAGGCACAACTCGAGGCGGGCGAAATCCAACGCCTGCTCACGATCCCCGCCGACTTCAGTTCCTCTGTCGACCAGAACATCTCAGTCATCCTGCGGCTCACAAATCAAAACGATGCCGATGCCCAGCAGACCGAGGCGGTAAAACTGGTTGTGGAAGGCGCGGCGCAGGATTTAGCGCTGGAGTTCCAGATCCTTGCCAGCCTGCAGCAGATGGGCGAAATGATGGCAAGCAGCCCGCCCGAGTTTCAGCGGGCATTTACGGTCGAACGCATCCAGCAGCAGGCCCGAACGCAGTTTGAAGCCGCGCATATGCAACCGCTGGTCGACGTCCAGCAGCGCGTCCCTCTCGCCGGTGGCGAGCGGGAGCAGGAACCGAGTTTCGTCCAGACAAGCGTCCCCGGCTTTACGGTGCTGTTCGTCTTTCTAGCCGCGCAGAGCACCGCTCGCTCGATCCACGACGAGAAGAAGAGCGGTTCATTCCGGCGGCTGCTCGCCGCCCCGATCAGCAAGGCATCGCTTCTGGTCGGGAAGACCCTTCCCAGTTTCATCCTGGCTTTAGTCCAATTCGGTGTGATCTTCTTCGTCGGCAGAGTCGCTTTCGGATGGCTTGGGTTCCCGCCGATCAGCCTCGGCCACGATGCGATCGCCCTCATCCTGACGGCGGTCGTGATCGCCTTCTGCGCCAGCACGATGGGCATCCTGATCGCATCGCTAGCGCACACCGAAGCACAGGTCGGCGGCGTGAGCACCCTGCTGCTCTGGGGATTGGGCATCATCGGGGGTTCGATCATCCCAACCTTCATCCTGGACCGCATCCTGGGGCCGCTGCCGCGCATCGCACCGCACTACTGGGCGAATCGGGCGCTGGATGATCTCATGCTGCGCAACCTGCCGCTCCCCGACATCCTGCCTGAGCTCGGTTTCTTGCTCGGGTTCGCAGCGCTCTTCATCGTCATCGGCCTCTGGCGCTTTGATTTCGAGTGAGGGAGGGGAAGCATGAATACACTGTCAACGATGCTCGCCGTCGCCTGGAAGGAACTGAAGGTTATCGTCCGGGACCGCGGCAATCTGATCCTGATGCTCCTGCTCCCCCTGCTGCTGAGCAGTGTGCAGAGCGCAGCCAACCTCTCAACGCAGGAAGAAGGCGAAGCGGCCATTCTGCTTCACGTCGGGCTGGTAAACGAGGACGCCGGCGATTTCGGCCGCGAATCCATGAATGCAATCATGGACATCGATGAACTCGACGTTCAACTCTTCGGCGCCCTGGAGAATGCGGAGGCACTCGTCGCCCGGGGTGAACTGGCTGCCGTGATCCACTTCCCGGCTACCTTTACGGATGATATCAACGCCCACCGGCAAACCACAGTCGACGTGATCGTCGACCCGGCGCAGCCGGAGAGTGCCGGAATCGTCACCGGGATCATGAACCAGGTCGTCGACGAGGTCACGATCTGGGGCGAAGTGGGATACGGCATCCATACAATGTTCGAAGCCTCCGGCCTGCTGGCGAACACCAGCGAGGAAGAACAACGCGGATTGGAGGCGATGAACCTGGGCGTGATCATGACCCGTCTGGGAGAGATGCGCAGCAACCCGCTGATCAGCCTGATCAGCGAGGACCTCGAAGGCGTTCAGACCGAAGACTGGTTCGCCTCCTTTATGGCATACATCTTCGCCGGCTATGTGGCGATGTTCATCTTCTTCATCGTCCCGCTGTCCGCCGAATCGATCGTACAGGAACGCGATTCCGGTACGCTGCGGCGCCTGATTGCAGCCCCGATCGCACCTGGAGCGGTGATAGGCGGCAAGCTCCTTGCATACATGGTCATCCCCTGCGTCCAGGCGGTGCTGATCTTTGGCCTGGCCTCGATCGCCTTCGACATCCCGCTCGGAAATTCGCCGCTTGCATTAGCCGTGGTGACAGTCGTAGCGGCCATCACGGCGGCAGCTTTCGGCTTGGCGATCGCCAGCGTGGCGAAGACCTCCAGCCAGGCGTCCAACCTGGGAGTCGCGGCAGGCTTCATCCTGGCAATCATCGGCGGAGCGGTGCCAATCGGAAGTCAACCGTTTTCACGTGCTGATGGCTTTATCTCGATCATCGCCCGGCTGACGCCGCAGGCGCACGCTCTGGAGGGCTACCTGAGAGTGATGGCAGATGGCGAAGGCCTGATGGCGGTCCTGCCGGAAGCCGGCATCCTGTTCGCATTCGCGGCGGTTTTCCTGATCATCGCCGCCCGCAGGTTCCGCTATGACTGATGAGCTAGAGAACAGCGGGAGGAAACGCGTCCGGATCCACATCCGCGGTCGGATCGATCCGGAGTGGATGACCTGGTTTGAGGGCCTGGAAATTGATCCCGACGCAGACGAGACGACTATCCTTCAGGGCGAGGTCGCCGATCAGAGCGCGCTGTACGGGATCCTCGCCCGGCTGCGCGACCTTGGGATCGAACTGCTTTCGGTCGAGCAGATCAGCTGATCACGCGAATGTGAGCTGAAGTCCGACTGTATGGACTGAGCATCATCATCGGGGCGACCGGCCGGTCGCCCCGATGCATATGTTCCCGGGACGTAATGATAATCATGACGAACCTGCAAACCTGAGTTACCCGCTTGTCGCCGGATGACTGCAGGGCAGCCTTGCCTGCAGACGATGATTCATGGATTTCTGTACGCTGCCCAGAGACTTACATTTACACCCATAAGAGCACCAGGTGAGGCATTGGGCCTTCAGCGAAATTAAGGCATTTCCCGCGCTCTTGATACAACTTCACGATGGAAATTCAACCTGAATTATGGATCATTCGTGACATAAATTTCGCCAATTGAGCTGCACACACCCAGGGCAAACTACGCGTTGCGTGCGTCCAATTGGCAGGCATCACGAGGAGGATGCATCAATGAAGTGGAATACTCTCAAACTCTCAGGTGCACTGGTACTGATGGCGGTCCTGGCTGGTTGCGGATCTGTCAACGGAAACGCGGCTGCGCCTTCCTATTCCATGGCCGATACGCTCACCGTAACGGGCTACGGCGAGGCGCGCAGCGACCCGGATATGGCCACCATCTCGGTCGGAGTCAACATTTCCGACACCGAGATCAGCACCGCGGTGGAGAGGTCAAATGAGCTGATCGCCGACATACCACGTCGACAGCACAATGCAGGTCAACATCCGCACGATCGGGAACGTCGGCAAGGTGCTCGAGACCGCGCTCAGCCATGGGGCCAACAATGTCTATGGTCTGAACTTCGGTATCCAGGAGACCGGACCGCTCACGGCCGAAGCCAGGACGGCTGCGATCGCCGACGCGCGCCAGCGCGCTCAAGCCATGGCCCAGGAACTCGGCGTGACGCTGGGCGACGTGAGTTCAGCCAGCGATCAGTCCGGAGGCGTTGTCTACCCGAACTTCGTCGGCGCCGGCTACGGGATCGGCGGCGGTGCGGGCGAGCCCCCGATCAGCCAGGGCCAGATGTCGGTCAGCGTTTCGGTGAGCGTGACTTTCGAAATCACACATTGATAAAGCCCAGTTGAAGCAGGGGCGGCGTCATTCCGCCCCTGCGCGGACCGATCAGACATTCACCCAGATCCTTCGAACCCATCCAGACTCTCGCCGCCCATTTGGATACGGGGTTGCAAGCGCGCTCTGCCCCTGCAACCCCCCATTGAGATGCTTTGGGAGAGGTCAACGCGAATTGTCCTCAACACAGCGAGTGATCGCCCCTGCTTTCGTCCCTCAGCTGATTTCATTGCATGGATAATCCCTTGGGGTTGTCATCCAAACGTCACCCTGCCGATCGATCCGGCAACCCGATTTCGAGCAACCCGGCCGGCTCGGCACTGAGCTGTCTCCTCTATAGACGTGCTCCAACTTGATGCTTAATCAGCTTCAGGAGTAATACAGATCAGGAATGAGCTGTGTGTGTCGGCTGAGCGCCAACCCTGATCCTCCAGAACATACGCTGAATAACGCTGGCTCCTACGCTGGGTAACGATGATTCTGTACAGTGTGGTCAAATCACGAGCCGCTCCCAGTGGATGCGGACCAGGAAAAGGAGCCGATCATGTTGCAGAAGCAGTCCATCTCCCGAAATCAAGTCGTCTACCTCATCATAGCCGTCAGCGCCCTGGCGCTCATCGTATCCGTCAGTCTGATCCATCGTGCAGGCTACATCCAATTCTCCAATTTCATCTCCGGGCCAGCAGCCGTGGACGGCACGCTGCTGGGCAACCCCCGCGTAATGCAAGCTGAGATCAACCGTCTCAATGGGCTGGCGGGAGAAACCCTCAACCTCTACGGGAGCACGGCCCGAATCAACGCTGAGAACTCGACCTCGATGACGGTCGATGCGCAGCGCCTGAACGCGGTCGCGGGCCGGTTGTTCAATCTTCACGGCAGCACAGCCTGGGTGCATGCAGAGCTGACGGCCGCGATGCGGGTCCAGGCGGATCGCTTGAACAAGGCCGCAGGACATTACCTCAACCTGTACGGAAGCACCGCATGGGTGCGTGGTGGATTGACCCCTGCGCAGAAAGTCGAAGCCCAGCGCTTGCAAGGACTGGCGGGGGAATATGTCAACCTCTTCGGCACCACCGCCCGCTGAACTCCGGTGGGAAAAGACAGAAGCATCCGCCATTGATTGGGAGACAGGAGGAGTCGAAGCGCCTAACAGCCGATGCGTAAGGATAGCTCCCCGAGAAGCCCTGGACCAAGCTAAACTGGTCCAGGGCTTGATCTTCACTCTCGAGTGGATTGCTTTCAAAGCCAACCCCCGCCTGTCTCCTGATCCTGCTGCAGCCCTGTGATCCCCGAAGGCCCTTCTGGTTCAGGTTGGCTGATCTGCGCCCCTTCTTGCTATAATCTAGGCGCAAGCCAATCTTGGTCAGCGCCTCTGGGCCCTTGTTTGTTCTCCCCGGGAAATGGCAGCGGGGTATGACCCTTAAAATACATCTCCTCGGTCAATTCAAACTTGAACACCTGGAGGCCCCTCTCGAATTGCCCTCCAGACCGGCTCAATCGTTATTTGCCTATCTGGTCCTCAACCCAGACATCTCCCATCGAAGGGAAAAACTTGCCGGCCTGATTTGGCCGGATTCCGACGAAACCAATGCACGGAATTACCTGCGTCAGGCTTTATGGCGGATACGGAAGAGTCTCGAAGGATCTGAGATCGAGTGGGAGCAGTATCTGAAGATCGACAGGATCAACGTCAGCTTCGACTCGAGTTCTGATCACTGGCTTGACGCAAGCCTTCTTCTTCGACAGGCAGAAACGCCGTCTCACGATGAGTTGATCGAAGCTGCGGCTGCGTACCAGGGCGAACTGCTGCCGGGTTTTTACGACGAATGGATCGGGATCGAGCGCGATCGCCTCAACTCAGCCTACCATCAGAAAATGAATTTACTCCTTCAGGAGCTGCGGAAATCGCGCGCATGGGATCAAGTGCTGGAATGGGGCGAACAGTGGATCCGGTTCGGGAACTCCCCCGAGCCTGCTTTCCGGGCTGTGATGGAAGCGTACGCCGAACTCGGGCAGACGAGCATGATCAGGACGGTATATGAACGATGCTGTGAGGCTCTCGAACGTGAGCTCGGGCTGGAACCATCTGCGGCGACGCGCAGCTTGCTTGAACGCCTGGAGAGATCAACCCGGGATGTCGATCGCAAGCCCGATGTCACAGTCCCGGGCTGGTCGCCGATGCTGCTTGATGAAGCAATCCCTGATCCCGCCGAATCTCCCGCCTTCGTAGCCCGCGAAGCAGAGCTGGCACAGCTCGACCATCATCTTCAATCAGCCCTGCAGAGAGATGGCAGAGTTGTCTTCGTCATCGGTGATGCCGGCAGCGGCAAGACGGCTCTACTCAAGGAATTCACCCATCGTGCACTTGAAGGATATCCGGCGCTGATTGTGGCGAGTGGCAACTGCAATGCACAAACCGGGATGGGTGACCCCTACCTGCCCCTGCGGGAAATCTTGGGCATGCTCACTGGGGATATCGAAGCCCGTTCCAAAGCCGGGGTCATAACTCGGGACCATGCACTTCGATTGTGGAACATCATGCCCGAGACAGCCCGCATCATGGTCGAATGTGGCCAGGGTTTGATCGATACATTCGTAACCGGGACCAGTCTCCTTCAACGCACAGGGGCATCCATGCCGGATGAAGCCGGTTGGCAGGCTGAACTACAGAATCTCGTAGGCTTCGACAAATCGAGGCTCCCCGATCCCGTGCCCGTTCAGAATGCGCTCTTCGAACAGTACACTCGCGTGCTTCAAACACTCTCACGGCATGTGCCTCTCATGCTTGTCCTGGACGACCTGCAGTGGGCTGACACCGGAACAATCGGCCTGCTTTTCCATATCAGCCGGCAGCTTGCCGGCTGCCCGATCCTGATCGTAGGAGCATATCGACGGGAGGAGGTCGCGGCTGGCCGCCGTGGCGAACGCCATCCATTGGAAGCCGTGATCCATGAAATCCAGCGCGAGTATGGAGCGATTTCTGTCAACCTGAGTGATGCGGACCAGCGGGCTTTCGTCGATGCCATTCTGGACTCGGAACCGAACCGGCTTGATCCACCCTTCCGTGAGATGCTTTACCGGCAAACCCACGGACATCCGCTCTTTACGGTCGAGCTGCTGCGGGGGATGCAGGAGCGCGGAGACCTCACAAGAGATGATCAGGGATGCTGGTTCGCCGCTTCGAATTTGGATTGGGAAACCATGCCGGCGCGCGTGGAGGCAGTCGTTGCAGAGCGGATCGCCCGTCTTGATCCTCAACTCCAAGCTATCCTGCAGACCGCGAGTGTGGAGGGAGAGGTTTTTACGGCGGAGGTCATCTCCAGGATCTTAGGGGTTGAAGAGGGGAAAATGCTTTCCCTCCTGAGCAACGAGCTGGATCGCAAGCACCGGCTCATTTCTGCTGAAAGCATACAGCGCGTCAATGGTCATTTCCTCTCCCGATACCGGTTCCGGCACATCCTTTTTCAGAAATATATGTACAGCAGTCTTGACGAAATTGAGAAGACCCACCTGCACGAGAGAGTCGGCACCAATCTCGAATCGCTCTACGAATCCGGCGAGGAACTCCTGCCTGATGCATTGCAGCTGGCCCGGCAATTCGAGCAGGCGGGGGACATCAAGAAGACGATCCGCTATCTGTACGAGGCAGGCAGAAGGGCGATTCAGCTCTCCGCATATGAGGACGGCAGCGCCCACCTTTGCAAAGGCTTGGAACTGCTAAGCAGGCTCCCCAAAAACAGCGAGCGCGATGAATTGGAACTCAGGCTCCAGTTGGAGATCAGCCTCACCTGGAAGTACAACTGGGGCTCGCCGGAGGGGATTAAGGCCATCGAACGTACAAGCGAGTTGTGCCGCCAGCTGGATAAGCCGGCTCCGATGTCGCGTGCCATGGGGGAACTGGCGACATACCACTACGTGAAGGCTGAATACAAGTGGGCCGTCGAATATGCCCGGGAGGCGCTTCGCCTGGCTCGGCAAGCGGAGGATCCGCTTCTTGTTGCTGAGGGTCATTGGCTGCTGGGTCTTCTGCATTTCTGCCTGGGTGACTACCTGAAAGCCAGTGATCACCTGGGGGAAATTTCCGAATTCTACATACCCGAAGAACACCATCACGCGATCATCCAGCTGCGCGGTGTCGACAGTGGACTCAGTGCCATGGCTTACCATGCCTGCTGCCTCTGGTGCCTCGGTTACCCGGACCAGGCGCTGGAGCGCAGCCAGCAGGCAATCTCACTCGCCCGCAAATTCAACCACCCCTTCACACTGGCGGATGTTCTCTGCTATGCGGGTTGTATGTTCAACGCGATGTATCGGGATGCCCAGGCCCTGAATCAGCACGCGGAGCAGTTGGTACAGCTTTCAAATGAGAAGCTGCTCTCCTTATCCGGGTGGCTGGGAATGGGCACTTGTTTCCAGGGCAGTGCGCTGGCCATGCTGGGCAGGCCGCAAAAAGCGATCAAAGAGATTCGAACAGGCATCGCGATCAGCGAAAAAAGCGGCATCCATCTCTATCGCCCCGTCGCCCTCCGTTTTCTGGCGGCGGCGCAGATGGAAAACGGCCAGGCACGGGAAGGGCTTGAATCTCTGGTTGAAGCGATTTCGCTCGTGGAGGAAATTGATGATCGCAACTGGGAAGCCGACCTCTACCGGCTGCAGGGAGAATGCCTCGCAATCCTGGGCGACATTGCTGAAGCTGAGAACAGTCTGAGGCAGGCGCTCGATATCGCCCGCAAGCAGAACGCGAAGTCGTGGGAATTGAGGGCCTCAATCAGTTTGGCTCGTCTCTGGCAGCAGGCTGGCAAACGGGATCAAGCTCGCAAGCTTATGGAAGAGATCTTGAGCTGGTTTACAGAAGGTTCCGGCACGCCCGATCATCTCGAAGCCAGAAGGCTTCTCGACGAGCTCTCCTGAACCAAATCGCATCCACCCCGCTGATCAACCAATCAATGGAGCACATACCTGGATTGTCCGGGGGCTGCAAGCAGGGGCGGGCTAGTGGAAAATTCTACACGCTGGTGACGTTCTGCCGATGCCTATGAATCGGCGTCAAGGCAAACGGAACCAGCCTCGTGGGCATTTAGCCGCAGCATGGCCAGGATGCCCAGCAGGGGCCCCGGGACGAGGAAGGCGAAGGCCCAGCGCCAGCCGAACAGCGCTTCGAGTTGCGGGATCAGCCAGATCGTCGCCACCGTCACCGTGAACCCGGCTGCCAGCTGTACGGTGAGCGCGGTGCCGACATAGGATTGATCGGCCAGTTCCGTGACCAACGTGGAGAATTGCGCCGAGTCGGCCACGACCGCGAACCCCCATACCAAACCCACCGCAAGCACGAGCCAGGGCGAAGCCTGGTAGAAAAGGCCGATGACCAGCGCACAGGTCCCGGAGATAGCCATCATCAGGATCGTCGTGCGCGCCCTGCCCCAACGATCAGCCAGGACCCCTCCTGCCCAGCATCCAAGGGATCCAGCGCAGAAGATCCCGAAGGTCGCATAAGCAGCTAGGGAACTCTCCTGCAAGCCGTTGTAGCTCAACACTGCGGTGAAGAATACAAGAAACCAGGCATACATCGCGAACAGCTCCCACATATGGCCGACATATCCGAGCGCAGCCAACCGTACGCCGCGATTTGAGAACACGCGGCGGATCTGGCGTGGGTCAAAGACCGCTGATGGGAAGGGATACGGACCCTCACGGATCGAGATCTCCGTTACGACACCGCCCAGCAAGGTCATGGCGGATGTGGCGAAGATCACCAGCTGCCAGTCGAGGCCGCCAAGCCCGTTGACGAGGTGTGGCAAGCCGTTTCCGAGCACAATCGCTGCCGCCAAGATTCCGAGCGCCAGCCCGCGCGCCTCGCGGAACCAGGTCGACATGAGCTTGAACGCCGGCGGATAAACTCCGGCTAGAAAAAACCCGGTTGCAAAGCGGAGCGCGATTCCCGCTGCCGGTCCACCGGAGAAGAAGAGCAGCAGGTTCGCCAGGGCGCTTCCAAGTGCTCCGGCGAAAATGACGTGGCGCGGCGCGATCAGATCTGCCAGGTTGAATAAGCTCGATACCACGGCCCCGGTTACGAAACCGATCTGGACCGCAATCGTCAGCCAGGCGGAGGCACCCGGTGAAAGGTTCCAGAGTTCTCGCAGTTGCGGAATGACAGCGGAGGCCGAGAACCAGGTGGACATGGAGAGAACGAGGGTGATGGCCAGCAGAGTCAGTGCTCGCCAGCGATTGGATTTACGGGGAATGGAGACGCTGCTTTGGATGATGATGCTCCTTTCCTAATTCGCATTGGGACGGAAATGATCCCTGCAGGTGATTTCTGTGCAGGGCCTGGTTCCAAGCTTGGTTGGACAAACCCGTAGAGGATTTACGTGTCAAATCGGCTGGTAGAGATCCGCCGCATCTAAATATACCACTTTTAGTCCGAATATCTGGACGCCCAGCCCGGATTTCGACGAGAGGTGGCACTGGTACCTGTCAAGCCACGAGCTCAACCTGTAAGTGAAGTACCCTGGGAGTCCCTAGGTTGGGCTCGGGACGACAAACGAGATCGTGCCTTCCGGAGGCATCTACTACCGAGAGACTCACGTAATGCTTGCTTGCGGACCTGCGAGCAAGGCGTTCGGCACTCATCGGGGATGCGGTACGGTGCCTCTAAATGCAATCGGGACGGTACATACAGCTGTCGCCCTGCGAAGATGATGTTCTGGATCTGTGGTATGTCCGGCAGGTTACTTCCGCACACCGAAGGTCTTCGAACTGCCTTCCTCACTGCGGTCAGTCGCCGGCGGCGGTTCAGGCGACAGGGCCGAGATCTCCGCCCGCAGCTCGTCGGTCATCTCGATCTCGACCGCCTGAAGGCTCTGCTTCAGCTGCGCAAGCGTGCGGGCACCGAGGATCGGCGCAGTTACAGCAGGATGGCTTCCGACCCAGGCCACGGCCAGCGCTGCGGGGTGGAATCCATACCGCCCAGCCAGGGCGGTGAATTCGCCCGCTGTCCGATATACCCAATTGCCGCTGTAACGCTCCTGATACATCTCGTTCTCGACCAGGCGTCCGGCGTCCGGCCGTTCATCCGCGCCGTATTTACCGGACAGCAAGCCACCCCCCATCGGGCTGTACGGGAAAACCCCCAGCCCCTCGGCCGCAGCCATCGGCAGCAGCTCAACCTCCGCCTGGCGCTTGATCAGGTTGTACATCGGCTGGATGCATTCGAAGCGGGACCAGTGGTGCAGGGCTGAAATGCCGAGCGCCTTCTCCACCTGCCAGGCGGCAAAATTGCTCGCGCCAAGGTACAGGATCTTGCCCTGCTGGATCAGGTCGTCCAGCGCCCGCAGCGATTCCTCCAAGGGCGTCGTGTCGTCGAAGCGGTGCAGGTAAAAAAGGTCGAGGCGGTCCGTGCCCAGCCGTCGCAGGCTGCCCTCGACCGACAGCATCAAATGCCGGCGCGATGATCCGCCCGCGTTGACATCCTCACCGGTCGAGAAATAGGCCTTCGAGGCAATGATCACCTCATCGCGATGGTCGCGAATGAGTTCGCCGAGTATCTCCTCCGAACGCCCGCCGACGTACACATCGGCGCAGTCGAAGAAGTTGACTCCGGCCTCCCGGCCGTAGTGGTAGACCTCAGCCGAGGTCTTCTCATCCGAATCGCCTCCGAAGGTCATCGTGCCGAGGCAGATCTCCGAAACTTTCACCCCGGTCTGGCCCAGAAACTTGTACTGCATGCTCTACCTCCGGCGCTTGAGGAATGCAAATGGCTGACAGGAGAAATTATAAGCTACTTCCCTGGCTCAATCCGTCTCACCGCAAGCCAGGTACCGCAGAACCCTTTGAGACGGACCTGCTTCTCGATATGATGTAAACAGAAGGGATCTTCCCTGACGGATTGCGTGTACGACAATGGAAGCTAAAGCGAAACGGCCAATCAAGCGCCGCACGATCATCATCGGTTTGGTCCTCACGATCCTGCTGGCCGGCCTGGCGTTCACCGCCGGCCGCGCGCTGGATTACTGGCAGGTGGTCGATTGCTACTTGAGCGTGCTAGACGAGCACTTGCAGGCAACCGTTGGCGTCCGCTAGTTCATCGATCTCTTCTGGCAGCACAACTACGAGCTCTGCATGCTCATCGTCGACCACCCGCAGGTCATGGATAACGGGCGCACGATCATCCTGGAGTTCGAATCCGGCCTGCACGCGCTGGTTGAGGGACACGGCGACGAGGTGTACCTGACCGCCGGGATGATCGATCGCGTACAGGCGTTTCTCGATCTGCTGGTGGCTGTAGGCAGCCCGGAACTGGGTGCCGCCATCCAGGCTGAGCGCGCCCGGACGCCGCTCGACCAGTTCAAGGGCATGACTTTCGAACAGGCGCGCCTGCTTGTCGTGGGTCCTCCCGAGGAAGGGCCGATCCCCACGCCCATCGATTGGGCCTTCCCGCGCGATCCGAATCCAACCCCCTACAGCACGGGTACGCCCTAGACCTCAGCCGGCGGGATTCACGAAGACACATTGCACTGGCAGGAGCGCCGCAGCTGAGCGAGCCGCCAGCCACCCTTCTGGATTCTCCTCCGTGTGGGTCAACAGAAAAATCCCCGGCGCCCCGGGCCGGTTTCGCTGCATCACGCTTACAGGGTGAAGGGGGATGCTACTCGCCGGATCCCTTCTTCAATCCCAGCGAGCGGCGGAACGCATCCAACAGCTGGCGGCGCCCACGCCGGAGGTCGAATGAGCGCATGCGCCATGTTCCGACGATTCCATAGGGGAAGAACAGCACGATCAAAATATAGATGACGCCAATCAAGACCTGCGAGAGTTCGCCGAACTCACGTTGAAAGAAGAATGATAGCAGCGTGTACGAGGCGGCGCCGATGATCGCACCGCTCAGCGTCCCAATGCCGCCGATAAGCACCATCAGCAGCGCGGCGATGGTGAATTCCGATCCGGTGATGCCGGGCCGGATGATCGGCGAAAAAAGCGCATGGAAGGAGCCGGCCAGGGCTGCCGTGATGGCGGATATGGTCATCGCCGCCAGTTTAAAGTAGAAGGTATTGAACCCCAGCATTGTCGCCCGGTCCTCATTCTCACGAATCGCAATGCAGACATGCCCGGTGGGGGAATCGACGAATCGCCTGTAGAGCAGGAAGATCAGGATCATGAACGCCAGCGCGACGAAATAGAAACGCAAGCGTTCTTCGATCGGGTTGATCCAAGCGGGCGGTGTGAGCCCTTGCAGGCCGATCTCACCCCCAGCGTAATCTACCAATTCACGCGACTGGATGACAATATGGAAGACCTGGGCCAGTCCGAGCGTGACCAGGGCGAAGGTCATGCCCTTCACTCGCGGCAGGACGACGCTGAACAGCAAGGCCATCAGGATGCCCGCCAGCACGACCAGGCCCAGCGTTGGTGGAAGACTCCATCCAAAACTCCGGATCATGATGCCCGTCAGATAGGCACCGACACCGAAGAACATCGCGTGCCCGAGGGAGAGCAAACCCGTGATGCCGAAGAGCAGGTCATAGCTTAAGGCGTAAACTGCCAGGATGAAGATCTCGATCGCAACCCCCTGATAGAACTTCGCCTGTCCGGTTTCGTTCGCCAGCAGGCTGGCCATCGGCTGCCCCGTCATAAGGGCGAGCACGAAAGGCAATGCGGCGAGAGAAGCGGTAAGCAGCATGAGGCCGCGGTGGTTCTTCCACCACGTGCCCAACAAGGTCTGCCCTCCTTCCTTCCCGGCTGCCTGAGACATCGGCTACTCTCTCCTTCCGAGCAGCCCGTTGGGCATGATCAGCAGGATGACGACCATCAGCAGCACGGTCGTTGCAGGTACGAGCGGCGGTGTGGGTTTGAACGGTTCTTCGAGGAATGGGATATTGATCCCCAACTGTCCGTATTTAATGATGAACTGCTGCAGCAGACCGACGATCAGCGAACCGAGAGCTGCACCGGGGTAGCTCGTCAGGCCGCCGATCGCCAGGGCGATCAAGACGTTCAGCAGCAAGCTGATCCCGAGTTTCGTCGTCAGTCCTGTCGAGGGGGCGCCGATCAACCCGCCGAAGGAGGCCAACCCTACACCCAGCGCAAAAACCAGCGTGAAGACGCGCCGCACGTTGATCCCCAGCGCCTCGACCATCTCGCTGTCCTGGACGCCGGCGCGGACGATCATTCCGAGCTTGGTTCGCTGCAGCAGCAACCACACCGTGATCAAGACGATGATGCCAAGCAGCGGGATGAAGATCTCGTTGTATGTCCGGACACGCCCGCCCAGGATGCTCACGGTTGAACACTGATAGCGGATGAGATCCGCCAGGCTCGTCGCCGGGCAGCCCTCACCGGTACCGTCGAAGATCGAGGGGCGCGGCATGGTGAACTCCTGCAGCCCCCAGATCGCACGCACCAGCTCGACGCCAATCGCGCTCAATCCCAACGTCAGCATGATCTGATAGATTGTCCGCTCATACAGCGGCCGGATGAGCGTGATCTCCATCACCGAACCCAGCGCGATGCCCACAAACAACGTCACAAAGCCTGCAATGACGAAGAGCCAGGTTCGATTGAGTCCGAAGATGACCTCCGTGATCGGATTGTTGTAGATGAAAACCAGCAACCCCCCCGCTAAAAGTCCGAGACCGAGCGCCAATGCGCCGGCGGGCGGCCTCTTCCCCCGCCCTCCCTCACCCCCGGTCCCGGGATCGTTTCGGGCGTTGAAGAGCGCGATCCCCAGACCAATGGCCAAGCCCCCGAGAATGATGCCTCCGATGACTATCAGCGGCGAGACCCTCGGTCCGAAGCCCACCGGACTGGGAAGCGCCAGGATCCCCTGGCCCGCTTCAAACGAATTCGTCACCGGGCTGTTCGCGTACACGCCGGGATCCCATTTTGTGACCGGATAATGCGCGAGCGCCAGCCCCAGCATGACCCCACCAGCAAGAAGCCACAACCAGGGTCCAAATCGAAGTGCCGCCGCGCCGGCTTTAACCGACCGGGTGAGATGCCTCCAGAGGGGAATCAAAACAATCCCGCAGCCAACTAACAGGACCGGAGGAACGAGGTCAATGAACGTATCTGGCCGCACCACGACCGTCCAGCCGACGTACGCACCGATCATGAAGAACGTCCCATGTGCCATATTGAGGACGTCCATCAATCCAAAGATCAGAGAGAATCCCGACGCGACGAGGAACGTGATCGCTCCGACGGAAAGGCCGCGCAGCAGCGTAATGACCCAATCCTTCGTTTCCATGCCGCGAATCGCTGCCAGAAAGAGCAGCAGCATGGCGAGGATCGTGATCCAGAGCGTCCGGTTGCGGCGCCACCTGCGTTGGAATTGGCTCATCATCCCCTCCCCGAACCGGGGTTATACGTGAGCCGATAGCGTACAACGGCACGGTTCGTCCTGGATCTCACGCCGCCTCCAGATATCGCCGGATCGTCTCCTGATCATGAACCAGATCTTCCATCCGGCCGGCTTTCACCGATCGCCCTTCTTCGATGATCACATACTCTTCGGCAAGATGGGATGCCACGACGAAGTTCTGCTCCACCAGCAAGATCGTCGTCTGCGCAGAAAGCTGCATGATCGCCTCGATCAACTGCTCGATCAGGATGGGCGCCAGCCCCTCCGTGGGTTCATCGATCAACAACAACCGGTTATCAGGGACCAGCGCCCGTGCGATGGCGAGCATTTGCTGCTGACCCCCTGAGAGCTGATTGCCCCGCAGCCGCAGGAAGCGTTTCAGATCGGGGAACAACTCGAAGATGAAATCATCCTTCCGGTCGAGATCTCCCTTGGCGCGTTCGGCGAGCTTCAGGTTTTCTTCCACGCTGAGATCTCTGAAAATTGCCCGATGCTCGGGCACATAGCCGATGCCCATCGCGGCGATGTCGAAGCTGCGCCGTCCCTGAATTTCCTCTCCGTTGAACACCACCCGGCCTTTGCGCGGTGGTGTCAAGCCGAGGATCGACTTGAGTGTCGTCGTTTTACCAGCGCCGTTTCTTCCAAGCAGCGCCACCCGGCTGCCCGGTGGCACATCGAGCGACACACCCTGCAGGATGTGAAACTGGCCGATGAAAGTGTGGATATCGTGAACCGCCAGCAGTCGATCCATCAAGTCACTCCCCGGCCAGCGCTGGTTCGAGAGGATCCGGAATGGTCACGCGGCAACGAAGCAGGTTCATGGGCTGCCTTTCAATTCCTGGTACAGGCCGCCCAGATAGGCGTTGCGCACGTTTTCGTTTGCGGCGATTTCGGCCGGCGTGCCCTCCGCCAGGACTCGTCCCTGGTGAAAGACCGTGATGAAATCGGAAATGCTCATCACGACGCTCATGTTGTGCTCGACCAGCAGGATCGTCTTGTTGCCCTCCAGATGGACGCTGCGGATTAATTCGATCAACTCGGGCACCTGCTCGGCAGCCATGCCCGCCGTTGGCTCATCGAGCAGCAGCACCTCAGGATCTGCCGCCAGGATGATCGCAAGCTCCAGCTTCCGCTGGCCGCCATGGGGGAGCATCCGGGCCGCAAGCAGGGCTTCCTTCTGCAGGCCGACGCGCGCGATCACCTGCTGCGCACGCTGTTCGTCATCCGGAAAATGGCCGACGTGGCTTAAGAAGTGGAAATTATGCGATCCGAGCGCCTGGCATGCCAGGCGGACATTTTCCAGCACGGATAAATTGGGGAAGATGTTTGTGATCTGGAAGGACCGTCCCATGCCGAGATGTGCGCTCCTATGGAGCGGCAGGTGCGTGATTTCGCGCCCGTAGTAGTACACTCGCCCACCGGTTGGCTCAAGGTTGCCGCTGAGCAGGTTGAAAAAAGTCGTCTTGCCAGCTCCGTTTGGCCCGATGATGGAATGGATTGTGTTCGCCTGCACGTGCAGGCTCACATCCGCCACAGCCACCAGGCCGCCGAACTCCTTCCGCAGGTCCACCGTCTCGATGGCCCACTCACCTGCGGGCATTTCAACCCGGGCAACCGGGCCGGGCTTGCGCTCCATGCTCACCTCACGCTGGCTCAACCGGCGACATTCTGGGCTCCATCCATCTCGTGAATTGATTGACCAGAACGAACGTGTCGTTATTCCGCAATCTTCGATCTGAGTGGATTATTCCGAGAATCAAGCAGGACAGCAAGTGCAGACGCCCGCCTCGCTGACCGGTCGGTTTGTCCCAACAAATCCGGGAGGTCGAGATCGAGAGATCCCGACCTCCCGGGTAAACATCTCTTGCTACTCGCCCATCAGGCTGCCATAGGGCAGCATTCCACAGCGGTCTTTGAGCTCCTCCGGCAACAGGCACGGAGGTTCTGGACGAGTGGTGGTGATGTACTCGAAGAACTTGGCATCCGGATCATCAACGTTGAGCAGTTTCATCACGTACATGTCCTGGATGGCAACGTGGTCTTCAGGGCGAACGTAAACCGTGCCCTTGGGTCCTTCGAAGCTCATGCCTTCCATGACGTCGATCATCGCATCAGCGCTGGTATCGCCGCCGGTTGCCTTGATCGCTTCGACCAGCAGGACGGCGGCGTTAAACCCATCCGCATCGAAGAGATCAGGATAGACACCGTAGCGAGCCTTGTCCTCCGCGATCAGCCAATCGTTGATCGGATTGTTGGGCGCGGTGTAGTGATACAGCGTGGATCCGGTCGCACCGATGGAGTTGCCGAAGAAAGCCGGCAGGGCCACGTTGTCGACGAACGACGAGGCCATGTCCATCTCATCCGTGACGCCCAGGTCGACAGCCGCCTGCATGATGGCGATAAAGCCGCCGCCAGCCCAGGTCGGGATCCAGGCCTGCGCACCCGAATCGAGAACCTGCTCCATGTACGGGGTGAAGTCGGTCGTGTCGAACGGTGCGAAGATGTCATCGACGGGGAACGTCCCGCCGTTCACGATGCAGGAATCACGATAGGCAGCTGCCCCGCCCCAGCCGAAGCTGTAGTCAGGAGCGATCTGCACAAAAGTGTCGTACTCTTTCGTGATGTACTCGCAGAGCGCCATCGCATCCTGATAGTTTTCGCGGCTTGTGCGGAACGTGTACTCATTGAAGTTGACGCCCGTGATGTCATTCGCCGCCGCGGGTGCGACGATCAAGATGATCTGGTTCTCAGCGGCGATCTCCTGCAGCGTGGCCGTGTTGCCCGAGCTCACCGTGCCGACCAGCACATCAACGCCGTCCACCTCGACGAACTCACGCGCGATGGATGTCGTCAGGTCGGGGTTGGTCTGATCATCACCGAGCAAGACCTCAATTTCGCAGTTGTCGAGCATAAAGGTGTTGCTGCCGTCCTCGGCGGTGAAGACATCGCCGACACTGCCGGGCGCGCCAGTCGCGTATTCCATGCCGAGCATGAAACTGCGGATGATGTGCGCGCCGTAGATGGCGAGCGCACCGGTGGCATCGGTGATCAAGCCGACCTTGATCGGTTCATCGCAGGTCAGCCCCATCGGAGCTTCTTCCATCGGCTCTTCCGTCGCCGTGGGTTCCACCATTGGAGCTTCGGTGGGCTCCTCGACCATGGGTTCTTCGGTTGGCTCCGGCGTTGCCGCCGGCCCACAAGCGCCGAGGACCATCGTGGCGATCAGCAAGAATGTAATGATTCGGAGCGTGGCTTTCATCGATTCCCTCCTCCTACGAACGCGATTGGTTGGGTGGTACGGCTTACGTGTTGAGCTTCGTTCTCGACAGCGAACGTCACCTCCTTCAAAGGATCTCGAAAGCTATCCTCCTGCGATGTGCGTGTGAAACGCCTGGTTGAACGCCTCGGGCTTTTCCAGGAAAGGAACGTGACCACTCTCCTCGATCACGATCTCCTGATACGTGCCGCCGGCAGCGGCGTAGCGCTCCAGAAATGCCCGGATCTGTTTGATCATCGGTTGCGGCGGATAGGCTTCTTCACCCGGCCAACCGGGCAGCATGCCCAGCCGGCCGAGGTAACCAGGATCAGAAGCTGCCGTATCCGAAACGGCCATATCGTCGCTGCCTCGAATCCAGAGAATGGATGGCTTGGGATCGGTCCCCAGGATCTGCTCGACGTCCATCTGGTACTTGGGCGAGGTGGCGTTCGACGCCCCCCACACTCCCGGAGCCATGTGCGGCCAGTTCGGTGACTGCACCGAATCGCCAGGCACGTCCTTCTCGCCGATATGCGTGGTGACCATCGCCTGGACGAGTTCGTCCTCGCGTGCGGGGATGAAGGGCGGCTTGACGAGTAGCGTCCGCAGCGCGCTGCGGGGCGAGAAGGGGCTCTCGGTGCTCAGGTCTCCCTCTTCGAGCCGTTTGATCAGCTCCGGATTGGACAGCCCGCCACCCGATCCGGCAAAGTCAGGCGTGGTGGCCGTTCCCTGCTCATCGCGCGTTGCCCCAAATCCATAGGGCGAACCCGGATCCGCCATGGTGACCGTCAGCAGCCTTTCCGGGCAGGTGCCGAGCATATGCCAGATCACCATGCCACCGAGCGAGTTACCTGCCACGTGGAAACGATCGAATCCCAGGTGGTCCATGAGCGCGACCGCGTCATCGGCCAGGTCACCCATCCCCCGGCGGGCGTCGATCTTCTGCGCCGGATCGGACTCGCCAAATCCGCGTTGATCTGGCGCGATACCCTGCATTCCCTCCGGTAGGGCAATCATGGTCTCTTCCCACCACGTCGCCGTCGAGATGTTTCCGTGCAGGAAAAGAATGGGGGTTCCGATTTCAGGTCCTGAAAAGAGGACACGGGTCTTGATCCGATCCGTTTCAACCGTCTCCGCCCGGATACCGGGCATCGTGTCAACACTCATGCGCTTCCCTCACTTCCCGAGCCTGCCTTCAGCAGGCTGTCCGGTTTGCGATTCAATCGAGGTACTGCTCCTTTAGCTTGACTTTTTCGACTTTGCCATACGCGGAATAAGGGAGGACATCCGCGATAACAAATGACTTCGGGATCTTGTATCTCGCCAGACGTTCGCCTCCAAACCGTTTCAATTCATCGGGGTCGGGCTCTTGAGCCTCATTGGGCACGAGGATCAGCATTCCCACCTCGCCCCATTTTTCGTCCGGCACCCCGATCAGCGCACAGTCCTTAATCGCCGGATGCTCACGGAAGGCGGTTTCGACCTCAGCAGCGTATATATTCTCGCCACCGCTCTTGATCATGTCCTTATAACGGCCGTCGATGTAGAAGAAGCCGTCTCCGTCCTGGTGCGCCATGTCTCCCGTATGAAACCAACCGTCCACGATGGCCTCATCCGTCGCCCCGGGGTTACGCCAATAACCCGAACAAACGTGAGGGCCTTTGATCAGCAGTTCCCCGGCCTGGCCGGTTGGTACCTCCTCCCCGTTCTCAGGGTCGAGGATGCGCATTTGGCTGTGGAAGATCGGCTTGCCTACCGAGCCCGTCTTGGGAACCGATTCCTCGTCCGTCATGCTGAAACAGTTGGCTCCCACTTCGGTCAAACCGTATCCCTGGCGAAAAACGATTCCTTTGCGATTGCGCCAGGTGTTCATCAGCTCCGGTGGGCAGGTCGCGCCGCCGCTGATGAAGAATCGCACCGGGCTGAAATCGGCCTCTTCGAAGTATGGTGAATCGAGCCACATGCGAAAGAGTGTGGGGACTCCCAGGATGACGGTGCATCCCTGCTCCAGGATCCAGCGCAGCGATGTTTCCGGGTCGAAATCGCGGGCCAGGACAATCCGCCCGCCCAGATAGAGCAAGGGGGCGAAGAACGCAAACAGGCCGCCGGCATGGAAGAGCGGCGTGTAGACGGGCGACACATCGCTCTCCAGCAGCCCCCAGCTGACGACGGTATTGATGCAGTTGAACAGGATCTGCCGGTGAGGGATGACCGCTCCCTTGGGATTGCCGGTCGTTCCCGATGTATAGAGGATGCAGTAGGGAGTCTCGCCATCCATCGGTGGACGCTCCGGTTCATCAGCCGGGGCGCGGGATATGACCGCTTCATAACGGATCCCTGATTCAATTTCAGCCCCGCGCAGCGTAACGACATGCTCGATCGGGTAGTGCTGCCTCAGCTCTTCAACGGTATCGGTGAACTCGGGTTCGCAGAGCAGGACCCGGGGTTCGAGGTCCTTAAGCATGTAGGAAAGTTCGCGCGAGGTGAGGCGCCAGTTAAACGGGGCGAAGATGACCCCAATCTTCGGCAGGCCATAGAAGAGGTCCACGTAAACGATGGAATTTCTCGCCAGGATGGAGACGCGGTCGCCTCTCTCAAGACCCAGCTCATCCCGCATGAAATTCGCCAGCCGGTTGGCACGTTCGTTGAGTTCAGCATAGGTGTAGCGCACGCCGGATTCCATATCGACCAGCGCGATTCGATCCGGCGTGAGTTCCGCCCGCTTGCTGAGCAAATCCCCCGCGTGAATCATGTCTCCTCCCCACGATTGACACACGTGCGCACCTTATCCTAGCACCTGCCAGTTGCACACGGGTTACAAGGAATCCTTGGCATGCCTGGCCAGAAAGCCCAGGATGATCTGGTTGAATTCCTGCGGTTTCTCCCAACAGCTGGCGTGCCCGGCTCCAGGGAGGACGTGCAGCTCCGACCCCGGTATCGCGTCCTTGAGGATTCTCGCATATCTCGGACCCTTCAGAAGATCCGACTCCCCGACGATGATGCAGGTCGGAATATCGATCTCGCCCAGCTGTGATGTGAAGTTGACCTGCAGAAAGCACTCACACAGGGTCTGTACCGCAGGAAAATCGAGCTGGGCGTAGCGCTGCTTCGCATCCTCCAGCAGCGCTGCGTTCGCAGCGATGAACTCGGGCGAGAAATTCCAGGGGACCGTCGCATGGAAGAAACCCAGCGGATCGCCGGCCTTCAAGGCATCGATCCAGCTCAAGACGATCAACTCCAGCTCAGGGCCGACCTCACTGACCGTGTCGATCAGGATCAGGGTCCGCACCTTATCCGGAAAGGCCAGGGCGAATGCCTGGGCTACTTCGCCTCCATAGGAGATGCCAGCGATGTGTGCCTCCTCGACTTTCTGCGAATCGAGCAAGGCCGCCAGGTCCTCAGCGTGCATGCGCATGGTGTAAGGCCCAGCCGGGTGCTCAGATTGCCCCTGGCCGCGGCAGTCGTACTGCAGCAGCCGGTAGTCCTCAGATAGGGCAGCTGTCTGGAAGGCCCAGCTCGTGGATGCATTCATGATGACGCCGTTGTTCAGCACCAGGACAGGGGCGTGCTCCGGACCGTGCCACTCGTAGAAAAGCGTAACGCCGTTTACTTCGTCGTAGGGCATATCACACCGCAGCCGATGGATGGAAGGCGAGCAGGGTCTTGCGCGCTTCACCCTCCCCCCGCTCGATGAACTCAGCCTGCAGCGGCAATCCGATCTGAATACTCTCTGGGTCACCGACATCCACGCCGAGTATCTGGGCGCTGATCGAAACTCCCTGCTCCAGTCGGACGATGCCGGAGCAATAAGGGTTCTCCCGGCCATAGCCCGCCTCGAGCATCGCCGTCGGCGCGATGTAGATGACCGTAAATGCGAGGAGTTCTCCCGTGGGCTTCAGCTCGGTCCATTCCATCGCTCGTCCGAAGCATTTCGTGCACATCGGGCGCGGCGGAAGGTAGAGCTGGCCGCAATCGCTGCACTTTGAACCCATGATCTTGTGTTCAGCGAGCCTGTTATAGAACTCAGCCTGGGAAAAGCTGTCTTCCTGCATATCCAAGCTCCTTCACAGCTCAGCGGGTGCCGTTCTGGGCTTCCCGGGGCTGACTAGCGCCTCTCGTAAATATGCACGACGCACGTTTGTCCGGTCCCACCGACGTTGTGGGTCATGCCCAATCCGGGATCGCCCGGCACCTGCCGCTCGCCGGCCTCTCCCCGCAGTTGCTTCCAGATCTCCACCGCCTGCCCGATGCCTGATGCACCCACAGGGTGGCCCTTGGATTTAAGGCCGCCGGAGGTGTTGACCGGCCGGGGTCCGATGCGCGTGGTCAGGCCTTCCTCAACGGCGGCGAAGGCTTCTCCCGGCTTGAAGAATCCCAGGTCCTCGGTCGCGATCAATTCGGCGACGGTAAAGCAGTCGTGGACTTCCACGACCTTAATGTCCTCCGGGGTAATCTGGGCCATCTCGTAGGCCTCCAGGCCAGCCAGTTTTGCCGCCCGCAGGCTCGTCAGCTCCTCACGGTCATGCAGCGCGACGTCGCTCGCCTGGCCGGAACCGATGATATAGACCGGGTCAGCGCTGAATTCCCGTGCGAGCTCCTCGCTCACCAGCAGTAGCGCAGCCGCCCCATCCGAAATGGGTGAACAGTCGAAGAGCCGCATCGGCCAGGCGATCATCGGATTGGCCTGACGATCTTGCAGAAACTCCAGTTCGTCTCTCCAGGCAGGCTCAGGCTTTCCTTTATCCTTCGCTTTGGCGATCTTACCCTCCATCACCTGACGGATGGTCTTGCCGAACTGCGCCTTTTCGTTCAGGGCGCCGTTCTCGTGATTCTTGATGCCCACCCGCATGAACGCCTCCTGTGGGGCTCCATAGCGGTGCATGTACGCTGAGGCCATCGCAGCATAGAATCCCGGGAAGGTAAATCCGGCCGGGATCTCGTACAGCACATCGCTCGCTGTCGCCAGCGCATCCGTCACTTCCGAGGTCGGCAGGTCAGTCATCTTTTCGATGCCACCGACGAGCACGATGTCGTAGGCGCCAGCGGCGATCGCCAGGATGCCCTGCCTCAGCGCGACGCCACCGCTGGCACAGGCATCCTCGACCCGGGTCGCCGCGCGCGGTGCGAGCCCGGTCCAGTCCGCCATGAACGGCGCGTTGTGGCCCTGACCTTCAAATAGATCGCTGCTGTAGTTGCCAATGTACAGAGCCTCAATTGCCTGCGGGTCAAATCCCTTATCCACGGAACCGAGCAGCTCCTGAAAGGCTTGCACGAACAAGTCGCGTGAGGAGAGGCCGGGGAAGGCGCCGAACTTGCTCATTCCCGCCCCGACGATGGCTGCACCCCGGCCGAGTTTCGATCGTGTCATGTTGGTTACCTTCCCTTCCGATCGCTGAGAATAACTCCCAGCAGGCGGCATGGTCCGCTCAGCCCTGTTGAAATTGATCCCGCAGCTCGCGCTTCAAGATCTTGCCCATGCCCGACAGCGGCAGCTGGTCCATGATCTCGACGCTCTTGGGTACCTTGAAGCTCGCCAGGTGGCTCTTCAGGAACTCAAGCAGCTCTTCAGAGGACACGCTGGCGTCCGGCTTGAGCACCACGCAGGCCTTGCCCACCTCGCCCCATTTGGGGTCGGGCAAGCCGATCACGGCGCACATTAACACCGCCGGGTGTTGATACAGAACGTTCTCGATCTCGACCGGATAGACGTTCTCCCCGCCCGAGATGAACATGTCCTTCTTGCGATCCCGCACATAGAAATACCACTCGTCGTCATACTCCACGATGTCGCCGGTATGAAACCAGCCCTGCTCGTCCACAACCTCAGCTGTCGCCTGCGGGTTCTGCCAGTAGCCCGAGAATGCGCTGGGGCCTTTCAGCAGCAGCTCTCCCCGCTGGCCGGGACCGAGCGGGTTGTCCTCCTCATCCACCACGCGCACGTCGACAAAGAAGTTCGGCCGCCCAATGCTGCCCGCCTTTCGGATCGCATCTTCCGGCGGCAGTGCGAACAGGCCGGGCCCATACTCGGTCATGCCGAATCCCTGCTTGAAGCGGATCTTTTTCTCGCGTGTGTACTGCTCGACAAGTGGCACCGGCAGTGGTGCACCGCCGCTGGTGCAGAAGCGCAGGCTGCTCAGATCCGCACTGGCCCAGTTCTTGGCCTGGGTCATGATCTGGTACATCGTGGGCACGCCGGCGAAGACCGTTACATGCTCGCGCTCGATCAGGGCCAGCACCTGCTCCGGATCGAACTGCCGGGTGAGGATTGTCGTGTTGCCGAAGACGACCTGGGAGGAGACATAGGCGAAAAGCCCCCCGGCGTGGAAGAGCGGGAACACGCACAGGTAGATATCGTCGTGGGCGAGGTCGTGGATGACGGTGTTCAGCACATTCCAGCATATCTGGCGGTGGCTGATCTTGGCCGCCTTCGGCAGACCGGTCGTCCCCCCGGTGAAGAGCAAGCAGGCCGTTTCTTCTGCTTCGAGTGACTCGCACATGACCGGAGTCTCCGCCGAGGATTCAATGACGTCATCGAAGAGCAGGCTGCCCGGAATCCCCGGGCCCTCGATATGCAGAAACGCGCCCGGTGCGTGCTCGCCACTGCGCAGCGCGGTTTCGATTTCACGCACGTTATCGATGAAATCGTCCGAATAGATCAGCACCTTCGGGGTAGTTTGCTCGAGCAGCGCCACCATCTCCCGCCAGTGAAGGCGCCAGTTCAGGGCGGTGTGGATCGCCCCCAGCTTGGCGCAGGCGAAAAAACAATCCAGATGCTCGACCCCGTCCCGGGCGAGGATCGCCACCCGGTCGCCTTTTCCCACTCCCTGCTCATGTTTCAGCCAGTTCGCCAGGCGGTTGACACGCCGATTCCACTCCCTGTATGTCAGCCGTAACTCAGGGTCTTTGCCCGCATCGATGATGGCCGGCTTATCCGGCGAATAGATCTCCCGCCTGCCCAGATAATCACCGATGTACATTCCGCACCTCCAGAAGGCCGCTAATCTCAGAAGTCAAAATCGAGCTGTTTCTTGGAGAAGAACTTCTTCAAGCTGGGCCAGAAGATCTCCGGCCGCTCCATATAGGTCATATGACCGCATTCCGGCAGCATGATCTGCCGGCAGTTGGGCAAGATCTTGGTGAGTTTGGCCTGCTGCCAGGGTGGGATCGCCCGGTCTTGCTCTCCGGTGAGGATCAGCGTCGGTGTCTGGATGTTCCGGTACGCATCCGGATCCCGGCGGATGTTATCGAAGAAGGGGTTCTGGGCTTCGGTCAGGCGTATCAGACAGTAACGCTTATCCCGGTAGCGGTCGAAGAAGTTCCGCCGGCCCTTCTCCATCTTCTCGCCGTAGATGCGCCGGGCGAAGGTCTCGCTGAAGATCTTCTCATACAGGTAATAGGTGTAGATCTCGAAGGTACGGTCATCGTGCTGGTAGAACATGAGCGAGATGTCCTGGTACATCTGGAACTGAATCTCGTTCGTCAGCAGGATGCCGGAAAGCGTGAGCGTGTGCAGGCGGTCCTGGAACAGCCGGCCCAGGTCGGCGGCGATGAAACCGCCGTAAGACACCCCGATGGGATGGATCTTCTCGATCCCCAGGTGGTCCATGACAGCGATCAGGTACTGGCTGAACTTATCGATGAAGTACGGTTCATCCTCCTGCGAGGATCCACCCTGACCGAAGTAGTCGTACAGCAGCACGTCGAACTCAGGCTGCAGGATCGGCACGGTGCGGTGCCATGATTTGGTCAGCATGGCCAGGCCGTTCAGCAGGACGACGACTTCCTTCTGGCCCCGGCCGAAGTACTCCCAGTAGATTCGGCGCGTCCCTGCTTCGACTTCAATCCAGCCTGTGCGATCCGGGCCAGGTGCTTGATCCGTCATTCGCGCGCCTCAATTCCCGCCCGGGGCCGTCCAGCGCCAGACGGATGCGGCCATGCTGATGCCACCCCCGCTGGCGCAGAAGAGCACGGTCTCGCCCGGCTTCGGGCCGCGGCCGCTGGCGATGGCATCATCCAGCGCCATCACCACACAGGGGGAACCCGTGTAGCCCCACTTGTCCATCACCCAGTGGGTCTTCTCGATCGGCTGCTCTAGCAGCTCCATCATGGCCTCAATCGTTCGCAGATTCAGCTGGGTGAACAGGAACAGATCGACTTGGTCGAGCGTCAAGCCGGCCTTCTCGAGGGCGCCGTGAATGAGTTTGGGCCAGTGCTCGGTGTTGAAAGTCTTGGGGAATTTCCTGACGAATTCCACGTGAGGCGGGCCATACTGGTTCAGGGTTTCGATAGAACAGGGCCGCCAAGCGCCGCCGGTGTAGATTCCGAGCGCATCGTGGTACTCGCCGCGCGCCAGCAGATTGCTGGCCAGAAATCCAGGTTCATCCCCCGCTCCCAGCACGGCTGCCCCTGCCCCATCCGCGAACAGGTTCGCCGTCTTCTTGTCCTGCAGGTTCAGGAAGCGGCTCAT
>JARRJK010000015.1:0-43200 GCA_037379555.1 Anaerolineales bacterium
GCTTATGATCAATCGCTGGCCGGCTTTCAGGCTCTGGGAGGGTATCAGGCGGAGCACCGGGTGCGGGCCACGCTCGCGCATCTCGGGTTGGCCTACCTGGATCTCGAAGCTCCGGTGGCCAAAACCTGACGCGGTTGCTCAACACGGATAGAAATCGACGAGATCCGGTGGGTTCATTCCTGGTTGACAGGATCTCGGGACACTATAGAATATAGACTGGAAACCTTCCCTGGCGGCATGAAAGGCGCGTTTTCGCAAACGGACCAATGACTGACAGAAAATAAACACGCTCAAGACGTAAGCGGAAAGACCTGCTCCATCAGGATCTAGGCGCTTTGTATTGAGCGGTGAACAACTGCGGTGGCGGATCTCGCCACGGCAGTTTTCGTTCGTCAGCCGCGTCCTGGGTGAAAACAAGGTGGTCGTCATGCTGCAAGTCTCCGGTTTGAATAAAGCGTATGGTTCGAAAAATGTGCTTGAAGATGTGTCGTTCGTCGTCAACTCCGGCGAGCGAGTAGCGCTCAGCGGTGCCAACGGGTGCGGTAAGTCGACGCTGCTGCGCATCGTGGCAGGAGCTGAGCGGGCGGACAGCGGAGTGGTTTCGCTCGCTCCCGAAACACGGATTGGCTGGCTGCCGCAGGATTTCGGGGATGGCCAGGAGCGAAATATCTGGCAGGTGGTGCTGGATGGGCTGGGGGAGTGGGACAGGTACCGTTCTGATGTTGAGCGCCTGACGCAGGAAATGGCAACCGCAAAGGGCGCAGCGCTGGCCCGGCTCATGTCCGCTTATGATCAATCGCTGGCCGGCTTTCAGGCTCTGGGAGGGTATCAGGCGGAGCACCGGGTGCGGGCCACGCTCGCGCATCTCGGGTTGGCCTACCTGGATCTCGAAGCTCCGGTGGCCGGGCGTGCTGATTGCAGAGCCTGATTTGCTCCTGCTCGATGAACCAACGAACCATCTCGATATCGAGGCGCTGGAATGGTTGGAGGATTGGCTGCTGAGGTTCAGGGGCGGGGTTCTGCTCGTGAGTCATGACCGGGTTTTCCTTGACCGGACTGTCCACAAGGTGCTGGATCTGGAGAATGCCGGAGTGCGCGAATACGCGGGCAATTACAGCTCGTTCGCGGATCAGAAGGCCGCCGGGCAGAAACGTCAGCTCGAGGCCTGGCTCGATCAGCAGGCTGAGATCCGGCGGATAAAGCAGGACATCGCTCGTACGAAGTCTCAGGCCAAGAGCGTAGAACTCTCCACAACCTCTCGCGAGCCGAATGTCCGACGCTATGCCAAGAAGGTCGCCCGCAAGGCCGCCTCGCGCGAGAAGAAGCTGGAGCGCTTCCTTGAATCCGATGAGCGCGTCGAGAAACCCGTCGCCGGCTGGCAGATTAAACTCGATTTCGGCGAGCTGCCGCGCAGCGGGCAGCTGGTTCTGGAGCTGATTGATACTGGCCATCGCTTCGATCGGTGGTTGTACCGGCATGCCTCACTGACTTTGAGCCACGCCGAACGGGTCGCGCTTCTGGGGCCGAACGGCTCGGGAAAGAGCACGCTCCTGCGCTCGATTGTTGGCGAGATTCGCCCGGCCGAAGGCGAGATCAAGCTCGGTAAGAGCGTGCGCATCGGCTATCTACCCCAGAAGCAGGAGACTCTGGATCCGGAGGCGACGCCCCTGGCATCCATCCGTACGGCAGCGAAGATGTCCGAAACGGAGGCGCGCAGCTTCCTGCATTACTTCCTCTTCTCCGGCGATGACGTGTTCACACCGGTCGCGAAGTTGAGCCCCGGGGAACGCGCAAGGTTGCTGCTGGCCCAGGTGATCGCAGGCGGAGCGAACTGCCTGGTGCTCGACGAGCCGATCAATCACCTCGACATCCCCTCCCGCGAGCACTTTGAGCGGGCCCTGGCACAGTTCCCGGGAGCCGTGCTCGTCGCGGTCCACGACCGGGCGTTCATCGACCGTTTTGCAACGGCGGTTTGGATGATGGAAGAGGGAACCATCCGCCGCTATCTTGATCGCAGGAAAGGTCCAGACTGACAAGAGCAAGACGCTCAACAGGGCGAGTCGGTTCAAGCCCGTTCACGATCCCCGCCAAGGGAGAACTCCTCGCTGCCTATCTGTCATTTTGACTCCAAGAATTGATCCTGCTAAGATGGTGTTGCTCTTTAAGCATCTGAGTTGCGCTATACGCAACAAATCGTGCGACACTGGTGGGCATGAACCCAGAAGAGCAGTCCAAGCAGGGTCTCGAAACTGTCCGGCGAGCCATCGCCTTGCTGCGTTGTTTCTCGTCTGAAGAACTCGAGCTCGGCGTGACCGAACTCAGCCGCCGGCTTGGAGTCCACAAGAGCACGGTCTCCCGCCTGCTCGGCACGCTGGAACGAGAGCGTCTCATTCACAGGAACGACGAGAACGGCAGATACCGCCTTGGGGTGGGCCTCATTGAACTGGCGGGACTGGCGGCATTGTCCCTCGATATGCGCAGAATCGCGCAGCCGCACCTGAATGAATTGTCGAAACAGACTCAGGAGACAGTCACACTCGCGGTTCCGGAGGGGCAGGACATGGTCTGCATCGATCTGGTCCTGCCGACTGGCAGGCGGATAGCATCTTCGGGGTGGGTAGGGCGGCGGGCGCCCTGGCATGCGACCTCAACGGGAAAGGTTTTCGCTGCACACGCGGACGCGGGGGAGATGGACTTGCTCCTTGCCAAGCCCCTCGAGCCCTGTACAGAGCAAACGCTGACAGAACCCGGTGGGCTGCGGGCAGCATTCGAGGCAATAAGAACGCTGGGATATGCGACGGAATACGAGGAGCTGGAGCTGGGGATGAATGCAGCCGCAGCACCGGTGTGCGACCACACCGGTCAGGTGATCGCAGCCGTGGGTGTTGCCGGGCCTTCCTACCGGCTCACCCGGGACAAAATTGAGAGCAACGCTGCCGAGCTCGTCATAGCTTGCGGAAAGCGGATTTCGCATGCAATGGGCTGCCAGACAGCGGGGAGCGTGGACTAGGAGAAAGGCAAGTATATGGTAGGCTCACTCTTCGCCAGCTGGCTTCGAACGTTGACGCAGCCTGGCCTTGAAACCTTCCTAAAGGAAAAGCAGGCTGCAAACGCCACCAAGCTGCTCATCGCATTGCTGCTGGCCGGGCTGGTCTTCGGGTTGATCTCCATTCCCCTCACCGGAGAGCCCGTTGCGCTTCTGCTGGAGATCGGGACTCTGGTGTTGACGGTTGTTGTCGAGGCGGTATTTCTCAGCCTGATCCTGTTCGTCATTGCGAAAATGATTGGGGGAGAAGGCGATTTCCTCACGCAAAGCTACTTGCTATCGCTGCCGCTTGTGCCCCTGGTGTTCATCATCGCCCTCCTGGGACGGTTGGGTTTCACCGGAGCAGTTTTTGCACCGCTCGCGCCGCTTGGCCTTGAACGCATTATCGCGATTGGCCTGGGACTGTATGGGTTCTTCCTGTCGCTGCTCGCACTCCAGGCTGCGCACGACTTCAAGGCAACTCGCGCTGTCAATGTAGCGTTGATCGCGCTGCTCATCTGGATCGTGCTTGACGTAGTCGCCATGTTCGTCGTTGGCGCGGACAATGTTCTGACGAAGACGGCGCGCTTCATGGCTAAGAATCTCGACAACCTGCTCGAGCAAGCAGCTGCGCACGCATGGCTGGTCCTGGTCTCGATGGTCGTGGCGATCATCCTGGGCGTGATCATCGGCATTCTGATCACGCTACCACCGCGCCTGCCTCGCTGGGGTCATCTTCTGATCCTGATCCCGCTGGCGCTCTTCGCCGCGATTTACCTGGCTGCGGACGGAGCCCTGGGCGGTGCAACCGCCAATGCGATCGCCTCCGTCAGCCGGCGTGCGCGCGGGTTCGCTGTGATCGGCATCGTGCTGGCGGTTCTGCTATATGCGCTGTACTTGTTCGGCGAGCGAGCTGCGCAGCCGGTGCTCTACGCGGCCGGGATCATGCTCACCTTTCCAAGCATCGGTCTCTTCGGCCTTTTCATCCCGCTCTTCGGCATCGGCTTCATGAACGCGGTCGTAGCCCTCATCCTCTATGCACAGCTGCCGATCCTGCGCAACACGTACACCGGCATCAAGGAGGTCCCTGGCGCGATCATCGAAGCCGGGCGTGGCATGGGCATGACCGAGTTCCAGATCCTTTACAAGGTCAAGATGCCGATGACGGTTCCGGTGCTCATGGCCGGTGTCCGTGTGTCAATGGTGATGATTGTCGGGATCGCCGCAATCGCCAAGCTGATCGGCGTCCTGTGCCTGGGAAAGTACATCTTCGATGGAATCGGCCGGGCCAGCGATCCGATGGTCATCGCCGGGGCAGTCGGTGTTTCGATCTTTGCCTTGCTGGTGGATGCGCTTCTGGGTTGGGGGCAGCATCGACTGACGCCGGCAGGCTTGCGCGAGGAGTCGGCATGAGAACTGAAGGGAGCCCTCATCGATGATCTCTCTGCAAGAAGTCACGAAAATATACCCCGGGCAGCTGGAGCCCGCCGTAGACAACCTCGACCTGGTCATTCCGGACGGCGAGATATGTGTGCTCGTGGGGCCTTCGGGTTGCGGAAAGACGACCACGATGAAGATGGTCAACCGCCTGATCGAGCCGACCAGCGGCAAGATCATGGTGGAGGAGATGGACGTGTTGGAAATGAGTCCGATCCAGCTCCGGCGCAGCATCGGCTACGTCATCCAGGAGATCGGACTGTTCCCGCACATGACGATCGCCGAAAACATCGCCACCGTACCCCGGCTGCTCGAGTGGGATGAAGTCCGCATCAATAACAGGGTCGATGAATTGTTCGAGATCATGGACATGGAACCGCACGAGTACCGTGATCGCTATCCGCGCGAGCTGTCCGGCGGCCAGCGCCAGCGCATCGGCGTAGCGCGCGCCATGGCCGCCGATCCGCATGTGATGCTTATGGATGAGCCCTTCGGCGCCATCGATCCGATCACGCGCGAACGGCTGCAGAATGAATTTCTGAAAATCCAGCGGCGCATTCGGAAGACGATCATCTTTGTCACGCATGACATTGATGAGGCGATCAAGATGGGGGACAAAATAGCTCTGCTGAATGTGGGCGGTGTGCTTGAGCAGTATGGACCGCCCAGCGAGATACTCTCCAACCCCGCCAACCAGTTTGTCGAAGACTTCGTAGGTTCGGACCGGGCACTGAAATGGCTCAACCTGGTCAGGGTCGATGAAGTGATGATCGACCGCCCGAAGCTGGCGGAAGACACCCAGGACGTATCGCAGGCGCTCCAGTTGATGAAGGAATCGGAATACGAATCGATATATGTGATCGGGGCCGATCGCGTGCTGAAGGGATACGTCACCGAGAAGCACATTAAGGGGAAGGAAGGCTGGGTTGGGCAATACCTGCAGCCGGTAGCGGTGAAGATTGAAAGTGGCATGACTCTGCGCGATGCGCTTTCCGAGATGCTGGCCTCCGATTATCAGACCTCCTGCGTCGTCGATGAGGAAGGGCGAGTGCGGGGTTTGATCGACCTGGACACGATCCAGCAGACCTTGAAAGACCGCAGCGGGAAGGGGGCTTGATGGAAGCCTCGGCATCCGCATTGCTCAGCCCGAAGGCTGGCCAAATCCTGCGCAAGATTGTGAGCTGGCTGGTCGTTCCTGCCCTGCTCGCGCTCGTCGTTATCCTTCTCTACTCGCTGGTGATCAACCGAATCCAGCCGGATACCATGACCTACCGCATGTTCTACGACAGCGCCGGGAAAACAACGAAGCTCACGCGATACATCAATAACCACATGATCGCCGTTTTTATCTCGTCATCGCTCGCGATCCTGGTCGCAGTGCCGGCCGGCATCCTGATCACACGCGAGGGCTTTCGAGACTTCTCGACGCTGATCCTAGGCGTCGCGAATATTGGACAGACGGTGCCGAGCATGGCCATTTTAGGGTTATCGCTGGCTTTCCTGGGGCTGGGGCTGCAACCCACGATCCTGGCGCTGTGGCTTTACTCGCTGCTGCCGATAGTGCGCAACACGGCAACCGGGATCACCGAGGTGGACGCGGCGGTGATCGAGTCAGCGCTCGGGATGGGCATGACGAAGCGGCAGATCCTGTTCCGCATCGAGATCCCTCTGGCCATGAATGTAATCATGGCCGGCATCCGCACGGCCGTCGTCATCAACGTCGGTACGGCCGCGCTTTCTACGTTCATCGGATGGCAATCTCTCGGGCACCCGATGGCAGCCGGAATACGCGTCCGTCGGGACGACATGGTCGCCATCGCGGCCGTACTTACGGCAGTCTTCGCGATCGGGCTGGATTTCCTGATGGGGAAGGTGCAGGAGATCCTGGCGCCGAAAGGTGTGTAGGATCAGACAGTTTACATGGGTCGCTAATCCGACCGGAGGAGGTGATACGACGAACCATACTTATATTTTTGACCGAATATAAGGCTGCTCGGCTTGGAGCAGCCTTGGGGAGGAAAGAGATTTCGTTATGAAGAAGCGATTCGCAATCCTGAGCCTGTTGATCGTTGCCGGGATCGTTCTCGCGGCCTGCGGCGGAGCGGCGGAAGAGAAAACCGTGACCGTTGGCTCGAAGAACTTCACCGAGCAATATCTCCTGGGGTGGATGACTCTTATAGCCCTGGAAGACAAAGGCTTTACTGTAAATAACCGCATCGATACAGGCGGCACGGTCGTCGCCCGGGAAGCCCTCGAAAACGGGGAGATCGATGTGTACTGGGAGTACACAGGGACGGCATGGCTGACGCATCTCGGGAACGAGAACGCCATCACCAACCCTCAGGAAGCATACGATAAAGTCAAGGCAGCCGACGCCGAAAACGGATTGGACTGGCTTGACTACGCACCCTTCAACAATACCTACACGCTGATGATGACGAAGCAGGCCGGTGAGCAGTATGGCATTACGAAGCTCTCGCAGGTAGGTGATTACCTGGCACAGAATCCGGACGCCATACTGTGCTCCGATGAGGAATGGACCGTTCGGCCTGATGGTTACCCGGCGCTGCAGGAGAAGTACGGTTGGGCCTTCAAGGAAGAGAACGTGCGCGTGATGGAAATCGGCGTCACGTACAAAGCCCTCAGAGATGGCGAATGCGATCTCGCAATGGGCTTTGCAACCGATGGCCGCATCGCGGCTTGGGGTTTGTTCAACCTGGAGGACGACAAGGAATTCTTCCCGGTCTACAATCCCGCTCCGGTTGTTAGGCAGGATGTGATGGATAAGTATCCGGAGATAGCTGGGATCTTAAACCCGGTCGCGAACGCTCTGGATACAGACACCATGACCGAGCTCAACAGCCTGGTCGATGTTGGCCCCGACCAGGAGCTTGATACTGGTGATGAGATGGATCCGCAGCAGGTAGCCTGCAACTTCCTGCTCGATCAGAATCTGGTCGAGAGCTGCGGAGAGTAAAGTCCCTCACCACAATTTTTTAATGAGTGCAGGGCCGTCTGCAGAAGCCGCAGTCGGCCCTGCATTCTCTCGATGAGATGGAGCCAGTCCGGTCACTCATGGCCGGACTGCCAGGAATCAGCTTCTGTACCAGTCCGCGCCGATTGGACGAGAAATGTACCAGTTTCAATGGCCGACCCGCACAGTCTATGGTGCGGGGTTATCGGAACAAATCGGGGAGTACCTTCGCCCGCATGGAGAAAGTTCCTGCCTGCTTCTCGTCGCTCCGGGCGAAGCATGGGTCGGTGAGGTGCTTGATCGGCTTGAGTCCTCGCTGAAGAGCGCGGACTGGCGACGGTTGGAGCGCTTCAACGAGATCGAGCCCAATCCTTCCTGGCAGACTGTTTCCCGCGGGCGGGATCGACTGCTCGCAGCGAAGGCGGACGCTGTCCTCGCAGTCGGCGGCGGCAGCACGATGGACGCCGCCAAGATCATCGCTCAGGCAGGCGGAATTCACGAACTGTGCATGGTCCCGACCACGGCCGGGACAGGCAGCGAAATCTCGCCCTGGGCGGTTGTCACCAATCTGGAGCACCGTGAAAAGGAAAGTGTGATTGCCAGGTGGCCGGATCTGGCGCTGCTTGACCCGCTCCTGACGCTGACGATGCCACCGAGAACAACTCTATTCTCGGGGATCGACGCGTTCATCCATGGCCTCGAAGCCTATTGCTCAAATGATTCGAATCCCATCACCGACGCACTTTCACTGGCAGGAATGCGGCTGGCGAAGGCGAACCTGCCGCGTGTGATGGAGGATCCGCAGGATCTGCAGGCGCGTGGAAACATGCTGCAAGCCAGCCTGCTGACCGGTGCAGCGATGATGCATGCTGGACTCGGGTTGATGCATGCCATCGGGAATGTTGTCGGAGGCCTGGAGCATAACCTTCCCCACGGGCTGATCCTTGCGCAATGCATGGATGTCGTACTCGAGTTCAACCGTCCCTCCATCGGGTCCAGGCTGCCGGCGATCGAGGATTTGCTGGAAGAGCTGCGGGTCGAAATTCAAAGCAGGATCGAGCAAATGCAGATAGGCCGTGCTAAAGTATCGAAGGCCGATCTGGAATTGCTCGTGGAACGAGCGGTTGTCAATGTCAATGCCAAGACGAACCCTCGTACGGCTGGCAAGCCTGACATAAGACAGTTAGTGGGCAGGGCGTTCGAAGTGCGAGACTGAGTCATTCCACGAAGGATGAAGCCAGAAAGGCTGGAGCTTGAGCGCATCGGAAGACAAATCCCCGGGAGCGAAACCAGACAAAGGTCTTGCAGGCGGCCAGTACCGACCGCTCTCGGAAGACCAGATCCATCAGATCCACGAAGCTTCGCTGGAGATCCTCGCCCGGACCGGAGTCGAAGTTCCGTCCCCCGAAGTACGGGAGATTTTGCAGCACGATGGCGCGGCAATCGACGGGAGCAGGGTGCGCCTGCGGAAAGGTCAGGTTGAGCGGGCGATCGAGCGCGCTCCGAAGCGCGTGCTGCTCGCCGGGCGCGATCCAGACAATGATCTCATCCTTGAGGATAAACGCGTGTATATCGGCACCGGCGGTGCAGCCCTGCAGGTTCTGGACCATGATTCAGACGAAATCCGGCCCGCGAGTTTGCGCGATGTCGTCGAAACTGCCCGCCTGGTTGATGCCCTGGGCAACATCCACTTTTTCCTGATCCCTGTTTACCCGATGAACGTACCGGATGAGCGGGTCGAGATTCACAAATACTATGCCGCTATCGCAAACACAACCAAGCACGTCCAGGGCGGTGTCTACACGGTGAAGGGGATTCGTGATGTTGTCAGCATGTGCGAGCGAATTATGGGAGGGGCGCAGGCGCTGCGTGAGCGGCCGATCGTCTCCTTCATCACGAGCTGGATGCTCAGCCCGCTGAAGTTCTCACCCAGCGTAACCGAGCTGCTGATGGAGGTATGCCGTCTGCGTATCCCGGTCGTGCTCTCATCTGCACCCATGGCTGGCGCGACAGCGCCTGCAACGTTGGCGGGCATGCTGGCGCAGGTGACCGCCGAGCAGTTGGCAGGATTAACACTCACGCAATTGGTGTCGGAGGGTTGCCCCGTGCTGATCGGCCCGATTCCAGCGACGCTCGATATGCGGACCGGAAAATATCTCGGAGGGGCAGTCGAACTAGGAATGTGCAATGCAGCTGTGGCTCAGATAGCACAAAATTACGGTCTGCCGCTCTACAACAGCGCAGGGATGACCGACGCAAAATGGCCCGATATACAAGCCGGGATGGAGAAAGCTCAGTCTGTCATCCAGGTTGCACTGGCAGGTGCGAATTTCATTCACCACGCTGCCGGCATGCTCGAAGATATGTCAACCATCGCCTTCGAGCAGTTCGTGTTTGATAACGAGCTGCTGGGAATGGCGATGCGGGCCGTGCGCGGCATCGAGGTCGATCAAGACACCCTGGCACTCGATGCCATCGATCGTGTCGGGCCGGGGGGTGATTTCCTCTCAGATGATCATACCCTGCTGCATCTGCGAACGGAGTTGTATTACCCCTCGCCGGTTTTTGACCGGCAGCATCGTGAACACTCAGAACAAGACAAATGGACCGACGCACGCTCGAGGGCAAGATTCGTGGTTCGGCGCATACTTGAAGAACACGTGGTTCAGGAGTTGGAACCGGCTGTCGACGCCTGGATTCACGAGCGTTTTGAACTCGATGAGCATTTATTGGAAGCTTGATTGCGGCAGCAGAGATCTCACTCTGAGATCGCTTTCGAAAGCATGTAGATAGAAGCTGAACCCTAACCATCGGGAGGGCATCCTGTGAGAGAACAGATACCTGTAGAGACAGTACGACCATCACTGCGCATGCTAAGCGACGAGGGCGTGCGCAATATTCACAACGCCAGTCTGGAGATCCTCGAGAAGACCGGTATCGAGATGCAGGATTCCCATGGGCGGGAGCTGCTGCTCGAGGCCGGTGCATGGGAATCCGGGGGCCGTATACATGTCCCCGAACGGATCGTCGAAAACGCTCTTTCCAGCGCGCCATCCCGCATCCCTATGCACGACCGGCTGGGGCGGCTGGCGATGCCGCTTGAGCTTGGCAAGGTCTACTTTGGACCGGGATCCGATACAACCTTTACCCTCGACCTCGAAAGCGGCGAACGCCGGCGAGCAACGGCGCAGGATGCTGAGAACATGGCCCACATTGCAGATGCGCTCGGGAACCTGGATTTCGTGATGTCGATGTCGAATCCATCGGATGTTGAGATCGATGATCTATATCTGCACGCCTTCATGGGCATGCTGCGCGGTTCGACCAAGCCAATTGTGTACACCGCCCAGGACCGGAAGGATATGGAAGCGATCTACCGCATTGCCACCGCAGTGGCTGGTGATGAGAAAGCCCTGCGAGAGAAGCCTTTCCTGCTCCAATATGCGGAACCGATATCCCCGCTGCTCATCCCGGAGGAATCGCTGCAGAAGATCATCTTCTGCGCGGAGAAAGGTATCCCCAGCTGCTACATCCCGTCTGCCAATACCGGGGGAGGAGGTCCGATCACGCTGGCCGGCGCCGTAGCGCTGGGGAACGCAGAGACGCTGCTGGGTTTGATCATCACCCAGTTGATTCGGCCCGGAGCGCCGTATCTATACGGAATGAACACTGCGGCGCTGGATATGAAGACGACCATCATCAGCTACGGCGCCCCGGAGTGGAGCCTGGGGATGGGAGCCTGGACTGAACTCGCACGCGCATATAACCTACCCGTCTGGGGCTACGCCGGTGCAACCGACAGCAAACTCATCGATGCGCAGGCCGGCGCAGAGATCGCGCTTTCGATCATGATTGCCTACCTGACGCGCTGCACACTGAATCACGATGTCGGCTATATGGAGTACGGATCGACTTCCTCGGCAGAGTTGATGATCCTGGCTGATGAGGTGATCGACATGGTGCATTTCATGCTGAAAGGACTCGAGATCAACGCTGCAACTCTCGCACTCGATGCGATCGCGCAGGTCACGCCTGGCGGTGGTTTTCTGGCGGAGGATCACACGCTGGAGCACTGGCGTGAGGCGCAGTGGTTTCCAAAGTTGATGGACCGTTCACGCTACGATGAATGGGTTCAAGCAGGATCGAAGGACGCCTTTGCGCGTGCGAATACAGCGGCACGAAAGATTCTGAGCGAGCATGAAGTACCAGCTCTTGCACCGGAGGTAGAAGAGACGTTTGCTGAGGTTCTTAAGGAACGAGCACAGAGCAGGTAGGACCGACCTGGATCTATTCTTCCAGCACAGAACTCCTGGTGGAGCAGTCACACGAACTCTGACTTCTGTAGTATCCATTCCCGTCAATCCATGGGAACAAGCGAATGCTGTGCCGAGGAGCTAGCTCAGGGGGTGTTCAGGTGACCGAACTTCGAAATTAAACATTCCGCAAGAATTTATGCGAGAGAGAAAGAATTCTGAAAGGTCAATATGGATAATGAATAATCCACCGTCACGGACCTCCAGTGGAGAAGATTGGAGCTGGAGAGAATTGATGGATATGAGCGGTATTTCAAGGAGGTCCAAGTAGATGAAAAAAGATATGCTTGCCGGACAGTGGAAGCAGATCGAGGGCAGCATCAAGCAACAGTGGGGTAAGCTGACCGACGACGAAATCGACCGGATTGAGGGTTCGTTCGATCGTCTGGTTGGCACGATCCAGGAACGCTACGCTATCGAGCGCGAAGAAGCCATGAAGCAGGTCAACGAATACCTGGCTCAGATAGAGCCGGAGGCCGAGAAAGCGTAAGACCTCGGTCGCGGTGGTGTATACCAGGGTTGGACAGGAATGCCTGTCCAACCTTTTCAATTTGCCTCTGCTATCAGGAGAATGGACGGACAGGAGTCTGTGCCTGTGGCCGTTTAATGCCCGGGGCCTTCAAGTCTGACGATTGTGTCCTTATTGAAAATGATGGGGACTTCAAGGTTTAGTTTACGGTACAGCTGGGGAGGCACACCGATGTCTGCCAGGTAGAGGTCACCAACGTACTCACGAGCCTGGGTTGCGAGCAATCCCGTCTTCGGCAGGGCTAGCGTCATGGTAGCGTCGGCCTGGACGGTGGGTACTCGAGCGCTGCCCTGGGTGGCGTCTAGCCCGGAGGGGATATCAAGTGAAAGCACCCGGCATGGCGCTTGGTTCATTTGCCGGATCCAAGCCGCCGCAGGCTCGCGTGGGTTGCCCTGTAAACCGTAGCCGAGCAGGGCATCAACAATCAGATCGCAATCAGCCAGGTCGAGCTGATCAACCACATGGATCCCCATACGGGTGAGAATGTCCATCTGCTGCTGGATGACGCCCCCCAGAGCCTTTGATCCAGCCAATTGGATCAAGCTGATCTCCGCGCCCCAATTGCTCAAATGACGGGCGGCAACCATCCCGCCGCCGCCGTTGTTGCCGGACCCGCAGAGAACGGTAAGCCTCCGGCCTGCCAGCTCACGGTCAAGCAGCCGCCGCGCGAGTTCTGCCAGGCTGCGGCCGGCGTTCTCCATCATCTGAATAAGATGGATCCCGTATTCTTCAATCATCAGACGGTCAACCTCAACCATCTGCTCCACTTTGATCGCCGGAATAGGCATCTCATGCCTCCCCTTTTTCAATAATTTCCACCCCATGCCAGAAGGCAATGTGGTTTCTGATGATCTCGGCGTGTTGGCTGGGATCTGGATAGTGCCAGGCGGCATGCCGGTTGATTTTGTCCTCGACCCTTATGTCGTAATAGCTGGCAACGCCTTTCCAGAAACACGTCGTGTGGCGGTCACTCGGTTCCAAGTACTCAGGGTTCACGGTTTTGATTGGAAAATACAAATGCCCTTCGATCCGGACCGTATGATCGCTCTCTGCGATAACCTTCCCGTTCCAGATTGCCTTCGCCACGACATTCTCCTTTCAGGGACTCATGCCTCAAATCCCTGCAATCTGTTTCATCAGACGTTCGCACTCAGAGCTTTGGATGTTTCCGGTTCCAAACTTCTTACCTTTCGTCGACGATTTCATTTCGGATGATCGACTCTCTGCAGGCTGCGTGATCCAAGCGTCCCAGGTTGCGCACGATCATCCGGCTGGGAAGTCATATACTTCCAGAGAGCTGGATCCACTATCCTCGGAATTTTTCGGACGAAGAAAGCGTGGAAACGATCTCATGTATAATACGGCGTCCTACTCTTAGAAGAGCTTGCTCTATCTGAGTTTCCTCCGGTTGAACAGACTCACGCTTGAATCTCGGGAGAAGGGTTCCCGGGTGAGCGGATGCTGTGCCGGACCGCTGGCTGTCATGGAGCTGAGAACCGCATGAGCGAAGGCAGACCAAACTCGAACGGCCGCTCTTTCGGTGTCGCCCTGAGCCGGGATCTCAACCTGTTCACAGTCACGATGATCGGCGTAGGCGGGATGATCGGCGCCGGCATCTTCGTGCTAACCGGGATTGCGGCTGGCGTCGCGGGTCCGGCCCTGGTTCTGGCGTTTTTACTCAACGGCATCGTGACGACCTTCACGGCGATGTCCTACGCGGAGCTAGGATCGGCGTTTCCTGAAGCGGGTGGTGGCTACCTGTGGGTGAAGGAAGCGATGGGGGGCGTCCAGGGTTTCATCTCGGGCTGGATGAACTGGTTTGCTCCTGCCGTGGCCGGTGCGCTCTACGCGCTGGCCTTCGGGCGCTTCGCCTCCGAGCTGGTGATCATGGCCGGCTTGCCGACCTTCGGGCTTTCGGTCGAGATGCTGTCGTCGATTTTCATGACGCTTGTCATCATTTTCTTCACGTACATCAACTTCAAGGGGGCATCCGAGACCGGCACGGTTGGCAACATCGTCACCCTGACGAAGATTTTCATACTGGGGCTCTTTGTCATCTTTGGTCTGTTGGCGATGGCGCGCACGGAGGCCTGGCATACTCGCTTCACCACCGGTTTCCTGCCGAATGGCGTCTTAAGCGTAGTCGTCGCCATGGGGCTCACGTTCATCGCCTTTGAAGGCTATGAGATCATTGCCCAATCCGGCGAAGAGGTCATCGACCCCAAACGCAACATCCCGCGGGCGATCTTCATCTCGATTGCAATTTCGGTTGCGATCTACGTTCTGGTGGGGGTCACCTCGATCGGCGCGGTTATCCCTCCGGAGGGGCTCGCCGGCTGGCAGTTTCTGGGCGAGCAGCGTGAGGTGGCGATCGTGGAGGTCGCGCGGCAGACGTTCCCCCTGGGCATAGGGGCGGTTGTCCTGCTGCTCAGCGGCCTGGCCTCGACCATGTCGGCTCTGAATGCGACCGTCTATTCCTCCTCCAGGGTATCGTTCGCCATGGGGCGGGATCACAATCTGCCCAACCTCTTTGGCAAGATTCACCCTCGCAACCGTACGCCATTCTGGGCGGTGCTGTTCTCAGGTGGGTTGATGGTGGTTATTGGATGGTCATTGCCGCTCGAGACGGTCGCCGCCGCGGCTGACATCATGTACTTGCTGCTCTTTCTACAGGTGAATCTGGCGGTGATGGTGCTGCGGCACCGCAGCCCAGAGATGGAGCGCGGTTTCAAGATCCCGTGGTTCCCAATCATGCCGCTCCTCGCCATCCTGTTCAATATGGCATTGGCGCTCTACCTCTTCACGTACAGCCAGCTGGCTTGGTACGCTGGCATCGGCTGGCTGGTTGTTGGCATGCTTGCCTACTATGTCTACTTCTCGAAGGTTGAGGCGATCGAGAAGCCGAAGGAGATCCTGCACGAAGAGGTGCTCGTATCTCGCGACTTCTCCGTCCTGGTGCCGGTTGCGACGGATGAGCAGGCGCGCATCCTGGGCGAGATCGGCGCCATCCTGGCCCAAGCCAACCAGGGAGAAGTGCTGGCGCTCCATGTGCTCCAGGTGCCGCCTCAGCTCTCGCTGGGGGAGGGACGCTATTTTCTCAAAGAGGGCCGCGGCCATTTAGAGGGCGTAATCAAGCAGGCCAAGCGCCGCGGGGTTCCCGTTCATACGATCATCCGCCTCGCGCGCAAGGTCGCCCAGGCTGTGCGCAAGACCGCAAGCGAGAACGCTTCGGACCTGATCGTGCTTGGATGGCCGGGATACACCAATACCGCCGGGCGGCTGTTCGGTTCCGTCATCGATGACATCGTCGAAGATCCGCCAGCTGATGTGGCGCTGGTGCGCTATCGGGCGAAAAAGCCCGTGCACAAGGTGCTGGTACCGGTCGCCGGCGGCCCGAACAGCCGGCGCGCGGTGAAAATGGCGACGGTGATGGCCGCGGCCGAGGAGACACCAGCGCAGGTGGACCTGATCCACGTCCTACCCCAGGGTTCGAAGAACTCGACACGCGTGCGCGCCCGGCAGATTACAGCCTATGCCCGAGAGGGCATCGATTACCCCCACATCTCGGAGAGCATCGTCGAGGGTGCGGACCTGGTGCCGACGATCCTCGAAGCCGCGAAACCCTATGACCTGATCGTCATGGGCGCCAGCGAGGAGCCGATCTTCCGTAACATCCTGATCGGTCCCATGACCGAACAGATCGCCAAGGCGGCGGATGTGACGGTGATCGTCGTCAAACGCCGCAGCAGTCCGCTGCACTCCTTCGTCCGCCAGACGATGCTGCCGCCGACCGAACCGGTCAAGCTGCCGCAAGTGGAAAACGGCGATCGTTGAGATCGCATATGGGTCTTAAGAGCAAACAACCCACCCTAGCTGTAGTACAGATTTCAATCAATTCCATTTGAGATAAAAGGTAGCCTTGAAACTCTAGGCTTTATGATCCCTTTTGCGTAAGTTGAGGTCCACCCATCGTTTCTGGGTAATCCTCTACACCAATTGAATCTCTACCCCCCTGGCTTTCAGCTGGTCAATAGTTTCCCTGGGAGTGTCCTTGTCTGTTATGAGTAAATTGATTTCGGACAGTGGGACAATAGGGACGAATCCTGCACGATCCAATTTACTACTGTCCGCCAGAACGATCACGCGCTCTGCTCGTTCAGCCATCATCCTTCCCACTTCGGCTACCAGAGGGTGTGCGGAAGTGATCCCGCCATCAAGTGTCAGTCCATCGCAACCGAGGAAGGCAATCGTTGCGTTGATCTGCTGCAGTGCGCTTAGGGTTTCGGGGCCTACCGTCGCTTGGTGCTCGGGCAGGAAAATCCCGCCCAGCAGGAGCAGATTGTGAGGAGCCCAGTTCCCGATCTCTTCCAATATGGGGATCGAGTTCGTTACGATCCGGAGCCGGCCTGAGCGCTGCATCTGAGCCGGAATCTGGCGGGCGAGGTATTGAACGCTGGTGCCGGAATCCAGGAGGATGATATCGACCGCCTCCAGCCGGTGGGCAGCTGCGGCCGCAATCCGCACTTTCTGCTCGCGGTTTTGTTCCATGCGGGTTTTGTACGCTGCGAGTTGGATCGAGCGGCTGGTTGAAACAGCCCCGCCGTGTATTCGTTGCAGCAGCCCCATCTCCTCGAGGATCGTCAGGTCATTTCGTATCGACGTGTCCGTGAGGTGAAATTCCTGCACCAGGTCAGCCACCTGAACACGTCCCTGTTCGAGAATCCTCTGCACGATCAGGTCCCTACGCTGCTGTGTGTTCATTTCGTTTCCCTCGCAGGAAAGTCTATCAACAACTCCATAGTACATCAAACCGAAGGAAAAGCAAAGTTAATTCAAATCAGATAAGAATTATAACCATTGACGAACCGAAGTTTAATCGATATCATGGTGATGAATTCTGTTGCCAGCTCTTACGGAGTATCTATTTGAGCCGGCTGAGTGATCTTCGAGGTGATTCGCCATGACAAAGGTCGGTGAAGACATCCGGTTGGCTCGGCTTTTTTCCGGTTCAGAACGTGCCGTGATCGTTGCGATCGATCACGGCCTTTATTTTGGTCCCCTGCCGGGGTTGATTGATCTGCCCAGGGTGATCCAGAAGCTGTCCGACGCCGATGGCATTTTGCTGAGTGCGGGCATGATCCGCCACTGCGCAGCCTTCTTCTCCCGTCGCGGGGCGCCGGCGCTGATCACCCGCCTCAACTGGGCGACGAACTATATGGCGCAGTGGGATTATGACCATTCCTATGCCGTCCCGCTGCTCAGCGTTGATGAGGCGCTCCATCTGGGTGCCGATCTCGTGGTTGCCAGCCTCACCCTCCAGGGGCCGGATCAGGCCGAGGATGCACACAATGTCGAACTGGTGGCACGCAGCGTTCAGGAGAAGGAAAGGGCGGGGGTGCCGCTCATCTGCGAGGTTTATCCGATCGGCGGTGATTTTGCCCAGCCGGAAGAGCTCCAGGAGCAGGTTTCCATTGGCTGCCGGATGGCGGCCGAACTGGGCGCGGATCTGGTGAAGACGTTCTACACCGGAAAGGGTTTTCATAAGATCACATCCTCCACGAGCATCCCGATCTTCGCCCTGGGTGCGATGAAAAAACCGACGGAACTGGACGCTTTGAAGCTTGCAGCTGACGCTGTTGCAGCCGGTGCGCGCGGCGTGGTCTTCGGCCGCAATGTCGTCCAGGCCCGGCGCCCCGGCCAGCTGCTGGGCGCGTTGAAGCGGGTTGTGCAGGACGGAGTGGCCCCCGGCCGGGCCGCGCGCGAGTTCGAACTTACCTGAGCGTATGATGAGCCATTTCATCGGGCTGGATATCGGAACGACCTCGGTCAAAGCCGCCGTCTACGATTCGTCCGGTGCCTGCCGCGGTTTGAAGTCCCAGGACTACGCTCTCGACACGCCAGGGGTCGATCGGGTCGAACTGGATCCGGAACACTACTGGTCGGCGGCGGTCGCTGTCGTCCGGCACGTGCTCGCGGATTCCGGCCTGGCACCCGAGGCCATCGCCGCCCTGGGTGTCTCCAGCCAGGGTGAGACGCTGATCGTGGTCGATACGGATGGATTGCCGATCTATCCGGCGTTAGTCTGGCTCGATAACCGGGCCCGGGCTGAAGCTGGAATGCTTGCCAGCAAGCTGGGTCCAGAGGTTTACACCCGGACCGGCATACCCGCTGTCAACCCAACCTGGACGGCGTGCAAGATCGCCTGGATTCGGGATCATGAGCCGCAGATTTTCCGTCGGGCTCATAAATTCCTGCTCGCGCAGAACTTCATCATTCATCGCTTAACGGGAGAGTATGTCACCGATGGCGGGGTGGCCTGTACGACGCTGCTGCTCGATATTTGCTCCCACAGCTGGTGGCAGGAGGCATTGGACGCGACCGGCCTCGCGGTCGAGAGACTTCCGGTGCTGAAGCGAGTAGGCGAGCTGGCCGGGGAACTCACCTCGCAGGCTGCCAGCCAGATGGGGTTGAAGGTGGGTGTCCCCGTCGTGCTCGGAGGCATGGATCAGATCGCGGGCGCGGTGGGAGCGGGCAATCTGACCCCGGAAATCGTATCCGAGAGCACCGGGGGTGCGCTGACGATCCAGGTTACGGTTGATCGGCCCGATATCGACAAGGAAGGACAGATCCCGGTGTATCTGCATGCCGTTCCCGGGAAGTACCTGTTCGATCCGGTCTGTGACACCGGCGGCATGACATTTAAATGGTTCCGGGATGTCTTTGGTGAGGTGGAGCTGGCACGTTCCCGCCAGGAAGGCGTCGATGCTTACGAACTGCTGACGGAATTGGCCGGGCAGGCGGAGCCTGGATGTGGTGGGCTTGTCATGCTTCCGCACCTGACCGGAGCCTTCAGCCCGGAATACGACCCCCACGCCCGCGGTGTGTTCTATGGGTTCACGCTCGCCCACCGAAAACCGCATTTCACTCGAGCCGTTCTTGAAGCGGTTGCTTTCATGCTGCGCCGAAACCTCGAACTTGTGCTTCGAACGGGTTTGGAGATCAAGGAAATCCGTGCGACGGGCGGGGGAGCTCGCAGCCGTTTATGGCGGCAGATCAAGGCCGATGTATGCAACCTGCCGGTGGTCTCGCTCCAGCATGATGATACGGCGCTACTGGGCGATGCGATGCTGGGGGCGGTCGCGACTGGTCAATATGATTCACTCACAGACGCCGCGCAAGCAATGGTGAGAACGGCTGACCGTCTTGAACCGCGGTCGGAATACCGCGCAGTGTACGATCGGACGTATGAAGAATATACACGGCTGTTCGAAACGCTGGTGCCGCGCTTCCATGCCGATTTCGGCTGAGGCGGGGAGTGATTGTTCAAACGGCAATTGAGATGGAGGAGGAACCCCATGGCCACGCAACCGAAAATCGGGCTTTTCGTGACGGCGCTGCTGGAGGATGACTACAACAAAACCGGGCACATGCGCCCGAAAATGGCGCAGGCCACGGACCGGATTGCTGCCATCCTTGCACCCTTTGGCGAGGTGGTGAATCCCGGCTTTATCGAGTACGAGCCCGATGCCGACCGGGCGACACAAACCTTCAATGCCGAAGGTGTGAACCTGATCATCGCCATAGAGCTCGCGTATCAGAAGGGCATCATTCCGATGCGAACGCTGCTGCGCGTGCAGGCGCCCATCCTGGTCTGGAATACGCAGCAGATCCGGCGCCTGCCGGAAGGCGCCGACTTTGATCTGATCATGGAAAACTCGGGCATGGCTGGCCTTCCCGAATTAACCAGCGCATTGGTTCGGTCCGGCCGGCCTTTCCAACTCGTGACGTCACATATTGACGATCCTGACGGCCTCGAACAAATCGGAGCCTATGCAGCGGCAGCGGGTGTCATTCGAAGGCTTGAGCATATGCGCATCGGGATCATCGGCCATCCCTTTGAGGGCATGACCGATTTGATGGTCGATTACCTAAGCCTGCGTGACATGGTCGGACCGGTCTGCTGGCCGATCGAGCCCGAGAAGGTCGCCGTGGCCGTTGAGGCGATGGATGCCAAACGCGTGAAGAAATTCATGGACGAGCAATCGAAAAAATACGACGCCAGCCAGATGCCGCCGGAACTTTTCGACCGCTCCGCCCGGCTGACGCTGGCCATGCTCGACGTCGCGCGTGACGGCGTTTTCGATGGTCTTGCAACGTTCGACCAGATCTGGCTGACCGATCCGCGGGTGGGCATCATCCCCAGCTATGGAACAGGGATCCTGTGCGCCGAGCACATTCCCGTGGCCACGGAAGCGGATGTGACCACCCTGACCGCGATGATGATCCTGCAGGAGCTGACGGGGGAGGTGACCTTCCTCGAGAACTACGTGATCGATTTCGACGAGGATGCCATCATTCTCTCCCATGATGGGCATGGCAACCCCGCACTGGCAGCCGATCCAAAGCAGGTCCGCATCAAGCCCAGCATCTACTACGAAGGCGTCAATGGCCGCGGAGCGGGGTTGGAGTTCGCCTATGCAACCGGGCCGGTCACGATCCTCTCGCTCATCCCGCTCGGCGATGGGGAATGGCGTTTGATCGTCGCCGAAGGCGAATCGCTTCCGATGACCCCGCGACCGGTCGCTGCGCCGCAGATGCTCTTCCGCTACAGCAACGGCTCGATCACGGAATTCTGTGATCTGTGGCTGCTGGCTGGCTCGCCGCACCACATGGCTCTCGCCTATGGTCACCTGAGCGACCAGGTGGAGAAGGTCGGTGATCTGCTGGGTATCGAGGTCATTGCGATCTGATGGGCATGGAAACTGGCGGGATCGAGCCAGTTTGTGATGGACGTCGACAGCACGGAAACGCTGCCGGAAGAAAGTAGAAAATGGAGTGATCGAAATCAACGGGCGTGAAATCGTGCTCGATGATCATGAGGGTCTGCTGGCGTGGACCAATGCAGATCACGTGGTTTGGCTGGCAATGGATTTCATCCGTCGTTGCCCGGTCGAGCCGCGCAGCGGTCTTCCCTGGTACCTGGCTTATTCCTGCTTCTGGACCGATCCGCTGCGACCAGCGAACTGGCCCGACAACCCGGCCGGCAAGTTCGCCATGGCAGTCGAGACCCTCTCGCGCTACCACGCGTACAGCGGGGAAACCTGGTTCCAGGATATTGTGCGCACGATGCTGGACCGGCTGATCGCCTATCACACGCCCGGGCATTTCGATTGGCCGGGTGTTCCGTACGCTTCGGCCGAACCGGTTTTCGGCGTGTACTTCGGGGCACGTGCGGACGGCCATTTCATCACTGAGCCGGATAAAGTCGCCCAGGCTGCGCTTGCCTATCTCACCTTCTTCAGGCTGACGGGTGAAGAAAAGTATTTCGAGCATGCGCGCGATTGTGCGCGCACCCTTGCCAGACACTGTCAGGCGGGTGATCCAGAAAATTCTCCCTGGCCGTTCCGCGTGGATGTACGCACCGGCGAGGTTGTGGAAAGCTACTCGAGCCACGTTATCCCGGCCATCCAGCTCTTCGAGCAGCTGGTCGCGCTCGGCATCGATGAGGGCGGGATGCTGCAGGAGGCATACCGGCTCGCCTGGGAATGGATGTTCCAGGTTCCGATGGAAAACGGTTGCTGGAAGGGATACTTCGAGGATATCCGCCTGGATCCACACAACGAAAACCGCGAGCAGTACAGCCCGATGGAGACGGCGCGCTACCTGCTGAATCACCCTGAGCGGGATCCAGAGTGGCAGAATCATGTCCAGCTGCTCATCAAGTGGGTGTTGGAAAACTTGGGCAGCGAGCCCTTCTTCAAGGCGACTCCCATCCACGAGCAGGCTTTCTGCTACCACGTTATGGGAAGCCATACGGCGCGCTTCGCCTCGATTTGCGCCCGATATGCCGAACGAACCGGTCAGGCGGACTACGCTGACCTTGCCCGCCGCTGCTTCAATTGGGCGAGCTACATGACCACGGACGAGGGGTACGTCCATGTAGGGACGGATCGTCCGGACTACTACAACCAATGCTGGTTCAGCGACGGGTACTTCGACTACGTTCCGCACTTCCTGGAAGGCATGGCTTCACTGCCGGACATGATCCCTGGAACCAGCGACCACCTGCTGCGAACATCTTCTTGGATCACATCGATTCACTACGCGCCGATGCGGGTGGCGTACCGGACGTACGACGCGGCGGCGCGGGATGTGTTGAAGCTGACATTCACACCCGAACAGGTAATTTCCGGTGGAGCGGCCTTACCGTCGGTGGAGGATGATGAAACCGAGGGCTGGCAGTGGGATGAATCGCAGCGGGTGCTGCGTGTACACCATTCCAATCAAGCGGTCGAAGTCAATGGATGAGAAGGGGATATGAGCCTTCGTCGTAAAACGGACAGGACACGAAAGCCTTCCACTGCTTGGTGGAACTGGCTGCCGATAATCCCTTTCCTTGTGATCACGCTTGGGATCATGGTCCTGCCGCTGGCCTTCATGCTCGAGGGCAGTTTCCAGTCCAAGGAAGGATTCTTCACCCTGGAGAACTACCTTTCGATGACGGCCCCGGTGTATACGCAGTCGTTCCGGAACAGCATCCTTCTATCAGGAATCACGGCCATCCTGGGGACGATACTCGGCACGACCGTGGGGTATTTTGTCTACCGGCTGCGAAGCAGCCGCGCGCGCGAACTGGTTGTCACTTTGTGCGATGTCACCTCGAATTTTTCCGGCGCGCCGCTGGCGTTTGCGTTTATCGTCATCCTGGGCAGCAACGGCGTGGTGACGCTCGCTCTATCAAACTACCTGGGGTGGAAGATTTACCCGACCTTCAGCATCTACTCATTCTGGGGGCTTGTGCTGGCTTACACCTACTTCCAGCTGCCCTTGATGGTGCTGCTGGTCCTTCCGGCGGTGGCGGGTTTGAAGCAGGAGTGGCGTGAAGCCGCGCTCAGCCTGGGCGCGGATGCCCGCAGCTACTGGCGCTACATCGGTCTGCCGATCCTGGCGCCAGCCATCCTGGCCAATCTGCTGCTGTTGTTCGCCAATGCCTTCGGAGCGTATGCCACGGCCTATACCCTGACCGGGTCACGCTTCAACCTGGTCACGCTCCAGCTCGGTTCACTGCTGACCGGCGAGGTGCTTCGTGATCCGGGAGCCGGCGATGCGATGGGCATCCTGACCCTGCTCTTGATGGGCATGACCATCCTGCTCTATCAGCTGGCGTCACGACGGGCGCGCAGGTGGCGGGAATGAAACAGCGCAATCTGCTCGGACCGGCGAGCATTGTCCTCTTTCTGGTCTATATGTTCCTGCCGATCCTGGCGACGTATGTGTTCTCGATCGCCGTTCGCTGGGACCGATCGATCCTGCCAGAAGGCCTGACCCTGGATTGGTACAGGACGGCCTTCCAGGACCGCTGGTTCCTGATCGTCTTCCGGCATTCCATCACCATTTCGGCCGCCTCGGTCCTGGTGAGCACATTGCTGGTTGTACCGACGGCGTACTGGGTCCACCTCCGGCTGCCGCGTGCACGCCCGCTGTTGAATCTGATCACGACGCTGCCTTTTGCTATTCCGGCTGTTGTGCTCGCGCTGGGTTTGATCAAGCTCTACGGCCAGGGGCCGCTGCAGCTGGCCCGAACGCCGCCCATGCTGGTCCTGGCTTACGTGATTTTCACGCTGCCGTTCATGTACCGGCCCGTGGCGAGTTCGCTGGAGGCGATCGACATCCGCCGGCTGACGGAAGCCTCGCAGAGCCTGGGAGCTTCCTGGGTGCGAACGCTCGTTGAGGTGATCTTCCCCAATATCCTGCCCGGGATCCTAAGCGGCGGATTGCTGGTGTTCGCCACCATATTTGGTGAATTTACATTGGCCACCCTGCTGGTGGGAGCGCGCTACAAGACCTTCCCGATGCAGCTGGTTTACTACACTCGCCGCGATGGCCGAATCGCATCCGCCTACTCGGTGATCAGTTTTACGGTCGCCTGGGCGACTTCGCTCATCATTCTCTGGATTACCACCTGGGGGACCCGGCGGAGCTCGGGTCGGCGGTCTCCCGTGGGAAGGGCCGGTGGTGGAGCTCCGGCTGGAGGTAAGGCATGAGTTATCTGGAGTTAGAGAGTGTTGCCAAATCCTACGGAGCGATCGAGGCTGTCAGGAATTTCAACCTGAGCGTTGAGAAGGGTGAGTTCGTTTCACTGCTGGGACCTTCCGGCTGCGGCAAGACGACCACACTGCGTATGATTGCCGGCTTTGAGCAGCCCGATCATGGACTTGTTCGATTGGCGGGTGAGGACATCACGGCCGTTCCACCGCATCAGCGTGGGATGGGGATGGTTTTCCAAGCCTACGCTCTCTTTCCGAACATGACAGCGTGGGGAAATGTTGCCTTCGGCCTGCGGGTTTCGAAGAGCAGCCAGGAGGTTATCGAGGGCAGGACCGAAGAACTGCTGGAACTGGTCGGTCTTCAGGACGCGGGAGGAAAGTACCCTGCCGAGCTGAGCGGAGGTCAGCAGCAGCGTGTCGCGCTGGCGCGTGCGCTAGCGATCGAGCCCAAGGTCCTGCTGCTCGATGAACCGCTCAGTGCTTTGGATGCCGTTGTGCGCGTCAGCCTGCGGCAGGAAATCCGCCGCATTCAAACCCAGCTCGGGATCACAACGGTCTATGTGACCCACGATCAGGAGGAGGCTCTGTCTATCTCGGACCGTGTGGTCGTAATGCGCCAGGCGGAAATCGAGCAGATCGGCACCCCGATCGAAATCTATACCTCACCCCGAACCCATTTTGTGGCGACATTCATCGGCACCACGACCCAATTCAAGGGACTGCTGGAGGATCGTACGAACGGCTGTGTGCGTTTCGAGGATCAGCGAATAACCGTTAGCCCTGATCTCCCGTCTGAATTTCAGAATGGCGACCGGGTGGTGGTCTTTGTGCGTCCGGAGGCCATCGAAGTTGCCCGACCCGGTGAAAACGTCGAGGGAGAAAACCAGCTGACGGCCAGGCTTGAGGCTGTGACCCTTCTCGGTCCGGTCATACGCCTGTCGCTTAAGCACGGGGAGTTCGGCTTGCTGGCTGATGTGAACACGAACGAGCGCAGCCGCTTCAACCGCGGCGAGGAAGTGCTGATTTCATTCCCTGCTGAAGCATGCCGTGTACTGAAGGAAGATGAATCCTGAGGTACGTACCCGCGGTCGGGATAGTGCAGAAGGAGGTGAGCATCTCCGCAGATCACATTCAAGAAGGATCGACCCGAAGAAAGTTGATGTACCACTATAAACCCCCTCAAGGAGGGAACTATGAAGAAGAGCATCCGATTTGTTGGCCTATTGCTCGTGCTTATGATGGTGCTGTTGCCCGCCTGCAAATCCGCTGCAACACCAACGGAAGCCCCGGCGACCACGGCCCCTGAAGCACCAGCCGCGACCCAGCCACCGGCTGCCATAGAGCCCACCGCTGATCCCATGGTGGCATTGGAAGAAGCAGCTAAAGCAGAAGGTGAGATCGTAAGCTATGGCTTGCCCGATGATTGGGTCAACTACGGCGGAATGTGGACTCTCTATGAGAGCAAGTACGGCATCCCGCACCTTGACACCGACATGGGCAGCGGCGAGATCATCGCCGCCCTCGAAGCTGAGAAGACCAATGGCGTGGCCGATATCACGGATCTCGGCATCAACTTCGCCAACCAGGTGGTGGTTGAAGGGCTGTCTCAGCCTTATCAGAACTCCCACTGGGATGAGATTCCCGATTTCGCCAAGGATCCGAATGGCCTATGGTCCGCGGCCTACTGGGGCGCGATCGGATTCTGCGTAAACACCGACCTGGTGCCGGAAGTACCACAGAGCTGGGCTGACCTGCTCGATCCGATGTATAAAGACATGATCTCGATGAAGGACCCACGTGAATCCGGCACCGCCAACTATGTCGTCCTTGCGGCTGCATTCGGCAACGGTGGCGATGAGACGAATGTCCAGCCCGGACTCGACTACTTCGCCCAGATGTACCAGCTGGGGAAGATGCGGGCGGTCTCTCCGAGCACTTCGAAGATCCAGGCGGGTGTGGTACCGATCGCGCTGTTCTGGGATTTTGACTGCCTGAGCAAGGCCAAGGACCTCGGCATGCCGTTGAAGCTGGTTATCCCGAGCGATGGCACCGTTGCTGGACTCTATATTCAGTTTGCGACCGTTGCGGCACCGCATCCAAACGCCGCTAAACTGATGCTGGAACTGGAATACTCTGATGAGGGTCAGCTGGCGTATGCGCAGGGCTTCACACACCCGATTCGTGATATCGAGCTTCCGGCAGATCTGCTGGCCGCGTTCCCGGACAAGTCGATATACGACCAGTATGTCAGCTTCCCACAAGACTTTACGAAGCTGACTGACGCCGCCACGAATATAGCGGAAGGCTGGAGCCAGATCGCCCAGTAGGGGGAGATCCGATCTGTTGGGTTGGTGAAATATGTCTGCGAGCCGGAACTCATCGCGAGCTGCGGCTCGCAGACCTTCAACAAAAAGGATGACAATGCGTGATATCCAGGCTCGATCCCCTGGACGGATCTGCCTGCTCGGGGACAATGCCGATCTGCTCGAGAAACCCGCCATTGCGGCGGCCATCTCGGCCTACCTGACCGTGGAGATCCAACCTCGGTCAGACGACCAGATTACGCTGTACGGGCAGGATATCGGCTTCACCGAATCGTTTCGGCTCGGTGAGGAGATCACGCTGGATTCGCCTTTGAAATATGTGAAGGGGGTTTACCGGAGGTTTGAAACACAAATACCCCATGGCTTCGACCTAGCAATTCATTCGGAGATCCCGGTCAGCGCCGGGTTGTCCTCTTCCACGGCTTTATGCATCGCTTCCATTCGGGGCATCGCCCGACTGTGTGGTCAGTCGCTCACCCCGGCTGAAATTGCAGAGCTTTCCTTCCAAATCGAACGCTATGATCTGGATATCGAGTGCGGCCGAATGGACCAGTACGCCATTGCGTTTGGAGGGGTGACCTACATCGAAACCGGAGATCGCGCCGGGGTTGAGCAGCTTCCACTCGAGTCGCTTCCCGTCGTCGTGGCCGACACGCAAGAAAAACACGACACGCAAGCCTTGCAGAAGTGGATTCGGGAGCGAATCGCTCAGCAGGACCCGGAATTAATGCTGCCACTGCTCGAGGTCGTCAAGTTGGTAGAGCTCGGACGCAATGCGATTCTCTCACAGGACCTGCCCCAGCTGGGATCGATTATGAACCATCAGCAGGTTCAGGAACATGCGATGGGAACCTCCACCGACCGGTTGGAATTATTCTGTCGTACGGCCCGGCGTGCCGGAGCGTGGGGTGCGAAGCAAATGGGAGCTGGCGGGGGCGGATGCATGATCGCGCTCTGCCCGCCGGAGCAAACCAACCAGGTGTCGGCGGATTTGCTCGCCCTCGGCGCGCCAACGTGGTCGTTTGATCTCATTCCACCTGCGGATTCGACAGGATCGGATGGGTGAGACCAGCCATGAGCAAAACGCGGTGCCGACAGCGAAGGTTGTAAGGGAAAATCATTGGATTCGGAATTCCATCTCACAGCGCCTTTCTTCGAATTAGGCCCCAAAGCCTATCTTTATGGCCGGGACCTTCTTGAGCTGGCCCTGTGCGCGGACCGGATCAGCGCACAATACAGCGTCCCGATCATCATGACACCGCAGTACGTCGACATTCCACTCCTCGCCAGGGAGACGAAACATCTGTTCATCTTTGCTCAGCACATGGACCCGCTGCGGATTGGGCGCGGGATCGGTTCCGTCCTGCCTGAAGCCGTGAAAGCTGCCGGTGCCACAGGTACGCTGCTTAACCATGCAGAAAAGCCACTCCCAATGGATGTTCTGGAAGAGACCGTTCGGCGGGCTGATGAGGTCGGCCTGGCGACCATGGTCTGTGCCGGGGATATCCGGGAAATCGAGGCTATCAGCAGGATGAGACCGAACATCATCATCGCCGAATCCCCGCAGGATATCGGCACAGGACACCGCAGCACGGATCTGGCTTCCATCCAGCGCATTGACGAACTGGTGCGTGCGATCGACCCACGCATTCTGGTACTGCATGCAGCCGGGATCAGCTGCGGGGAAGACGTCTACCGGGTCATCGCCGCGGGAGCCCAGGCCACTGGCTCGACCAGCGGTGTCATGCTGGCAGAAAATCCGTGTTCCATGCTGGAGGAGATGATCGCCGCGGTTCGTCAGGCCTGGGACGACACCCATCCCATAACTTAAGGAAGAAGAGCTATGCCCAGTTATCATGAAACCTTCAAGATCCAATCGGCGCTGCGTCCGACGTTTCTGGATGTTACCGAGCAGGTGGAGCGAATTCTCGAAACTTCCGGGCTGACTGAAGGAATTCTGGTTGTGTTTTCGCAGCACACTACCTGCAGCGTCCTGGTCCAGGAATTCCGGTTGAAAACAGCAAGATGATCCTTGGTGAATTTGGCCGGATCTATTTTGCAGATTTCGACCAGGTGCGTGCGCGCGAGCGCCTCGTGAGGATACAGATTATCGGCGAATAGACAGTAGCCGTTTGAAGAACATCATGTGGGACAGCAGTTGGTTACTTCCAACTCGATGGGTTGAAATCCTTCGGTTCGCTTGGGTGGCTTAACAAAGCCCGCTCTTCATCTTTCATCTCGTTTGCGTTCCATCGGATCGTTTCGATTAATGAATGAAACCCGATTGGATGGGATGGCTGAACCATTCCATGTCATATATCTCTTGCTTCGAATGGTGAGTGCCTATTCTTTGGCACCTGAATTGGGCCAGGTGTTCTGCAGAGCGAAATTATTCAATACAATGTAAATAATGGTTGAGAAGCAGGAGTGGCGATTGATCAGCGGCATCATCCTCATTTCGGCTGGCTGTCTGATGTATGAGATCGCCCTCACCCGCTTGCTCGCAGTTCAGCAGTTCCATCATTTTGCATTTCTCGTCGTGAGCCTAGCGGTGCTGGGTTTTGCCGCCAGTGGTGTCATGCTTTCCAGCCGCCGGTTCACGGTCGCCCAGCACTGGCTGGCCGTGGTGTACGCCGCGGTTACAGTGATTGCTTATCTGATCCTCAATCTGCTGCCCTTTGATTCATACAGCATTGCATGGGATTCGAAGCAGATCTGGATCTTACTGCTGTACTTCTTTGCCGCGGGCTTGCCGTTCATGTTCGCCGGTTGGGCCGTAGGTATCGCGCTGGTGCGTGCTGGAGAACAGGCCTACCGCCCTTACGCCGCGAACCTGATTGGGTCTGCTGGTGGCTGTGTGCTCGCCCCGGTGATGATCTCACTGGGAGGCGCCGAAGCTGCGGTTGGGACGGCCGCTGCGCTTGGCTTGCTCGCCGGTTCGGCTTTCGCTGCGAACAGGCGGGTGAGCCCCATGCTTTGCGTGGCGGCCCTGATTTGTGCCTTTGCTTTTCTTCAGCCTCCGCCCTGGCTGCAACTTCAACTCTCGCCGTACAAGCCGCTGCAGATCGCGAAGCTCATGCAGGGGGCTCAGGTCACCCAGGTGCGTAGGTCTGCCAGCACAAGGCTCGACGTGGTCGAGGGGGCGGCCATCCATGTTTTTCCAGGATTGGCTCTCACAACAGATGTGGAGCTGCCCCATCAGCTGGGGCTCTTTCTGGATGGCGAGGGACCGCTGCCGGTCACACAGGCTGACCCGGGCGACGCGGAAACCATCAAGCTGGCAGGGCACATGCCGGGCGATATCGCCTACCGGCTTCGCCCGCACGCGGATGTGCTGATCCTCGAGCCCGGAGCCGGTCTGCCTGCGCTAATGGCTATTTCAAGTGGCGCAGCGCATATCGTGTACCCGACCGATGAGCCGTTGGTACTTGAGGCGCTGCTTGATGATTATCAAGACATCAGCTCTGGCTTGTTGTCCGACCTGGCGGTACGGATCAGCCCGCGTACCAGCCGCGGCACGCTCAGCCTGGCGGACGGATCATTCGATATTGTTGAGTTCGCGCTGAGCGACGGGTTCCGTCCGGTGACCTCTGGAGCATTCAGCTTGACCGAGGACTATGTGCTCACTGTAGAAGCGATCCAGGATGCCTGGGACCGGCTGGAGGACGGCGGCCTGCTGGTCATCACGCGCTGGATTCACACCCCGCCGAGCGAATCGGCCCGCGTTTGGTCGACGGTATTGAAAGCGCTTCATGAGCGCGGCGTCACCTCGTTGGAGACCCGTCTGGCAGCGTTCCGCGGAATGCGAACGGCGACGATCCTTGCCGCCAAACAGCCGTTCTCCACGGCGGAACTGGACCTCGTGCGCGAGTTCCTGCACCAGAATCGCTTTGATCCGCTCTATCTGCCAGACCTTCGTACAGAAGAACTGAACCGATTCAATCGGCTTCCCGAGCCTGTCTACCACGAACTCTTCGTGGACTTGCTGCAGGATTACGATCGAACGCTGCGGGATTACGATTTTCAACTGCGCCCTGTGAACGACATGCGGCCGTACTTCGCCCATTTCTTCCGCTGGGGTCAGACCCCACAAATCCTTGCATCGCTAGGCCGTTTCTGGCAGCCGTTCGGCGGCAGCGGATATCTTGTACTGCTGATCCTGTTGATCTTGATGGTCGTACTCGCATCGATTCTCACGCTGGTCCCAGCGATTTTGATGGGCAGGAGGGGAATGATTGGACGCCCCTCATTCGCTGCCATCGCCTATTTCGCCGCGCTTGGCGTGGGGTATCTGGCGGTTGAGGTTCCGCTGCTCCAGTCCTTCGGATTACTGCTCGACCGACCAGCGATCTCGATCCCGGTTGTCCTATTCACGCTCCTGTTGGCTTCGGGCGTGGGCAGCGTACTTTCGCCACGCATCCCACTGAAAACGGCTCTGGCGCTTCTGGCAGGCATCCTGATCATCGATGTGGCGTTGCTCTCGCCATTCATCCACTGGGCGATGAAATTCGAGCTGCCTGTTCGGTTGTTCTTTGGTGCCGTATTCATGCTGCCAGCTGGATTCCTGATGGGTGTTCCCTTCGCCGCCGGCTTGGCCCGGCTTGAGCGCGGGGCTCAAGGCTGGATCCCCTGGGCCTGGGCCGTAAACGGGGCGTTCTCAGGCGTAAGCGGGGTCGCTGCAGCGATGATCTCACTGGACCTCGGCTTCCAGGCGACGCTGATGGCCGGGGCCTGCGCGTACACCCTGGCTTACGCTGTGGTCCCGAAACTGCAGGCATTCAAAAGCGGGGATTCAAAGCTCTGAGGGTGACGAGCTAAGCGGAGTCAAGCCGCAGAACTCGGATGAGGTTCGTTTTCGTCAATGCTCGCCGGTAAGCGGTACAAATTGGACGCCGCCGAGGCTGGCAGACTCGAATTCAGTCTCGCTGACCCGCTCGATCTGCCACAGTTCCTGAAAGCCGCCAACTGGTCCGACAGGGATCACCAGCACGCCACCGATCTTCAATTGTTCGAGCAAGGGTTGAGGGACGTGATCCGGTGCTGCGGTGACGATGATGGCATCGAAGGGCGCGAAATCCGGCCAACCGTAGTAGCCATCGCCGATTCGCACTTGAACTGAATCATAGCCCAGGTTCGCCAGGCGCTGCGCCGACATGTCGGCGAGCGGCTCGATGATCTCCATCGTATAGACGTCAATCCCCATTTCCGCCAGGACGGCTGCCTGATATCCCGATCCGGTGCCGATCTCCAGGACTCTATCGCCAGCTTCTACGTTGAGCGCTTCGCTCATGAGCCCAACGATGTAGGGCTGGGATATCGTCTGGCCGTAACCTATGGGGAGCGGGATGTTGTTGTAGGCCCGTTTGAGATGTTCTTCGGGGACGAAGAGGTGCCGGGGGACTCGACGCATCGCATCCAGCACCACTTGCGATTCAACGCCCATCGCTGCAACACCATCCGTGATCAGGTGCTCGCGCGCTTTGGCGAACGGATCCTCCGCCGTTGGACTGACTTTTCGGATAGCGGGCGGTGCGGATGCCGTTGTGAAAGCCTGGATGTCAGGTGATGAGCCGCACGCAGCGGACAGTGTTACAAGGCATGCGCTGGCCAGCCACCGTTCTACGATCATGTGGATCTCCTGCCCTTCATTGTAGGATAAAAATCCTGCCCCTCGATGCCAGCTCCGACACTCTCTCGCTCACGCAATCCGCGCGCCGAACAGTCTCCGCTGCATGTTCGCCAGAAAGAGGTGTTGAAAGTGAGGCGATCGCTGGTTCATTCCGGTGATACTCCTGTTTATAGGCTCGCGAAGATCTGCAACCAGATCAATACCAGCAGGCTGTAATGACATTGCAAGGTCATTCATGTGCAGGATGGGATAAGCTCTGAATTAGAAGGAACGGAGCAAACCCGTTCCTGTTGACGAAAGGTAATTGAGGATGGACACGCGCAAGCTGCGCCCGGATTTCAGACCACAAGTTCCACCTTTCTCCGATGCTTCCGAGGTGTGGCTCGAGATCCCAGAGGCCGAGGTCTCCTGGTTTGAGCTTATGCTGTACTGGTTGAGTGAATTGAGCTGGTGGCGGGCTTACTGGAAGCATACTCGGAACTAATCCCGGTGTGCAGCAGACCGCGTTCCAGGTGCCGTGCGCTCGCGAGAGCGCATTTTCTTTACATAACTAATTGAAACAGAAGTACTCATCCAGAAGGGCAGCGGTTGAACAAACTCAGGAGCGCCGACCGGAAAGCGCTGCCTGGATCAAGGAACCTGAGTGCTATCGTCCAACCCCAGATAGCGCCAGACCGCGTCAAGCGCCTGGAGCGCGGTCAAATTGCGAACCGTATAGCCGTAGATCAGATAGTCCGGTTGGAAATCAGCATTATGGCCGGCCGGAGCAGGCGACGGATGGACTCCGTCATACCACATCCCCTGATTCGGCAGGTTAACAATAGCCGTCCAGTAATCCCAGAGCGGCACCTGGTATTCTTCGGCTAGGCTCTTGATCAGCTGGTTGAAATCCGCCACCCGCCAGCTGATCGTGTCGCGGTGCAGCGGGGGGATGGTGCTGATGATCGGGATCACGCCGTGGTCCAGGCTGTATTCGAGGATACGGCGCATGGAATTCTCGTAATTCTCAAGCGAAACGCCCGGGACATCGTTCGTGCCAAGCATGATCAATGCCAGCGAGGGTTTGACGAGTCTGTATTCGCACTCGAGCGGGGATTCATCCTTGCGGCAGTAGCGCTCGTCACCCGTGCCGTCGGTCAGGACTGTCCGGGCTCCCCAGCCCTCTTTGGCGGCCAGGGTGAAGTTCGCGAACGAGTTGTTCGTGAGGGCGTAGGTCTGACTGTAATAGTCGATCACCGGCTGCAAGTAGGTATACTCTCCGAGGTTGTACCGCTCCGTTCCGATGGGATAGAGGAAGACGCCGGAGTATGTGATGCTGTCGCCGACTTTCGAGAACACGTCGGCACGATTTCCAAGCGATTGACCGAGTTCAAACACAGTCTTCAGATCCTCATTCAATCCGCTCAGGTACGGATACTGCTGTGGTGATGCCGCAGTGGGTTCCGGCCCTTGAGCCGTCGGGGCGGGCGTTACGATGGCAGTCGTGAGCACAGGCACCTGGTCCAGGTCGATGAAGGATTCGATCGACTCGGCGGGCACCCAGCCCCGATCACCATATTGAGTTGCAACTTGCAGCCAATTGAAGTCTGACGTCCGCCCAACGAGCGTCACAGGTGTGAGCGCCGAGAGGTGGAAGAGCACCGCCGCGCTATCACCAGGGAGCTCACGCAGCGGCAGTCCGCCGTAGGCCAGGCGCACTTGGCCGGTCGCTGGCCAGGATGGCGTAGGCGCCGCCGTGAAGACTTCATCCGGACTGGGGATGATGATCTCCTCGCCGGGATATAGCAGCGCAGCCGCGTTCAAGCCCGGATTAGCAGCCAACAGCACCTCCAGACCGATACCGAATTCCTGCGCCACATCCCAGAGCGTGTCACCCTCCTTGATAACATAGCGAGTCTCGGGGCGAGGGGTGATCGAAGGAGATAAAGCTGGGGCAGGCGTGGGGGTCGCCAGCAGGGCGGATGGGCTTGCAGGGATGCCCTCCACGCCGCGGGCAGTGAGGGTGGGTGAGGGCGTCTGGCTGCGATCGATCAACAACCTCACCGCTCCGTAGCCGATGAGCAGGTTCGCTCCAACGAGGAGGAGCAGGGTGATGATCTGGCGTTTCGTCATTCCAGGTCTCTCATAAGGCGCGCAAACAGCACGGAGCGTGCCAATGGAGTGTGTTCGGAGCAGGCCTGGTGCAGAAGCAAGGCGGCCTGATTGTTATCATCCATCAGGGTCCAGCTGCCTCCAGAACGTATCGAGCACCTGCAGGGCTGTGAAACCACGGATGTCCCATGCAGCGGTGCTCAGATAATTGCCGTCACGCCCCTCGTCCAGGCCGTGATCCGGGAGGCCCTGTATCGCCCGCCAGAAATTCCAGAGCGGCAGATCACGCTCGGCGGCAAGTCTGGCGATACCGAGGTTGATTGAGCCGTCACCTTCTTCATTGTCGCCTTTCGTTGACAGGATAGGAACCGCCCCGGAAGCGATCACCCGGTCGACGATCTGCTCCAGAAACTCGTTGTGCCGTCCCGCATCACCGGTATTCCAGTTCGAACCGAGAGCGATGATGACAAAGACCGGCCGGTGCAGGCGCAGCTCGCAATCGAGCGGTGTCTCTCCTGCGTCGCATACTTCTGGATCGGCCCACAACGGAGAGAGCGCGGCTGTTACGCTGAAACCATTCTGCACCGTGGCGCTGGACCGGTCGAACGAACCTTGAAAGCGGTCAATGGTCTCCTGCAGGTACTGGTACTCCGCAGGAAGCTGGAACTGGCCGGGGTGATCATAGCGGCCGCCGAAGACTGCCGGCATGCTCTGGCAATCCCCGACGATCGAAAACGCGTGGCGATCCAAATTTAACTTGTGCCCGCGCTGGTATATCTCACGTGCGGTATCGGTCAGATCCGGCAGGATTGGCCACCAGCGCCAGTAGTGGTAATCAAGCGCCCCGCTCGGAGTAATTGGTGGTGGCGCTGAATCCGTACTGGTGCTCATGCTTCCGGTGGGTTGTGGAGAAGGCGTGAGCAGGACGGTCTCGTTGCCGGAAGTAGCAACGGTTTGCTGCGCCGCAGGAGAGCTTACGGGTGCCGGATAGGTTGCTGTCGATGCAATCTGTCCGGCTTGCAGAGATGGTTCTTGGGGCAGGGAGCCTGGCACGGTGCAGGCTGAAAGCGCCAGAATCATCAGCAGTGTGAATAACCTCATAGGTTGAGACATTGATCAGAATACGATAGTTGACCTCAGAATATTGAGCTGGAAGTGTACCCCGCCGATATCAACAGCACAATATGCTTATGGCAACGATCAAGCCAGCGGGGTCTTGGGGATATTGGTCGAGAACGCGAAGGTCCAGATTCTGTTGTTTCGAGAGGCGGATCACGATCAAATCATGCTTGGATCGGAATCCGGTTAACATAAAGAACAGCGCCGGTGCAGGCGCTGTTCCATCTAATCGGTGTTGAGGGATAAAGGTTTATCTATTCTTCCTCGGTCTGGTTCGCGAGGAAGTTCTCCATGCCCATTTGCGCAATCTGGGCGCGCTGTTTCTCAGCCCAATCGACGTGACCCTCTTCCATCTTCAGGATCGTAACCAGCAGGTCGGCAGTCGCTTCATCCCCAGACTCGCTCGCCAGCGCGATGCCGGCATTATAAGCCTTCACGGCATCGAGCTCAGCCTTCTGATCACCAATGATGATCTCACTCACGTCAGAGCCGATCTTCATCGGGCGGAGGTTCGAAACCACCGGTGTGCCTTCCAGAAAGAGAATGCGCTGGATGAGCCATTCAGCGTGATGCATTTCATCCATCGCCTGGCTTTCGATATCCTTATGCAGCGCTTCATAACCCCAGTGGTCACACATCTCGGAGTGGACCATGTACTGGCTGATCGCGGTGAGTTCATCGGCCAGAAGTTCATTGAGAACACCGATCAGTTTTTCGTTTCCTTTCATTGTCTCGTCTCCCTAATTGAATTGAATATCTCAGACTTGATTATACTGGCCAATCACGTATTGTGAAAAGAGGCGCAAAATGGGGATCATTCCCAGAGTGACCAAAGCGGGTTGGCGCGATCCCCTTCAGAGTTCCGAGGAATGGCCTCGGGGACACACCAGGTGAATGAACGAGCTGCCTCGATGCAGGAGAATTGCCCGCGAATCAAGATCATGAATAATCTGACACCCCCGCGCTCCTCATCCGTTGCCATGTGTCCCACGATAATTGTCCCGTCCATAAAAAAGAACAGGAATCCAGGGCCTGTTCTCCCGGATTCCTGTTCAGCACCCGTGCATCTGGGGCTCTCCCGCTCTCCGTCAGGCGTTCCGGCCCCCGCGACCTGCCCACAACGGGCGTCCGGAATCTTCTCGCAGCGTCGTCGATGCGAGGGTATCCAAGTCGAGCATGGAAATGATCTTATACTCGCCATCCTCGTCGAAGCCCAGCAGACTGATCGTGTGATCGGCTGCGGTCGAGAAACCTGATTCCATCGCGTAGGTCCAGGAACGGCCTTCGATCACGAACTGTTCTCCATCCGGCATCAGCAGGATCAGGCCGGCATCGTCCACACGAAGCACTGTCCCTTGCATGGAGTAGATACCTTCCGCCGCGGCAAGTTCTTTATTGGACTGTACGGGATCCGCAGGGTTGGCGTTGTTTCCATTTCCACCTCGCGCTCCGTATCTACCGCCATTCTCACCTTCGTTCGCTGTCTCGATGCCGACACCATTTCTGTTCCAGGAGCCGTTTGACTGTTGCTCGGCTTCACTGCCCGGGCCAGTCCGGCCCTGGTTGCGGCCGTTCAGGGCAGCTGTCGCTTCACCCTGGTCCGATTTACTCGCCGTCCGATTGATTGCCCCTGCGATCAACCCGATTGAGAGACCGCCTACAAGCACTGCAACGATTACTTTCTTCAACATTGTCGTATCTCCTTTGTTATCGGTGTAGACACCAGTTCGCTCGCTTTTATCAGCCCAGCTCGAACCCCGGGGTTGGCTTGCGTTTAGCGGTGGGGAAGGTGAACATTCGGGTCGAAACCTTCGCAATCCATCCCCAGTGAATGATGAAATGAGCAAGGGCAGCCAGCATGAGGGTCACTCCCGACCAGGTATGCACGACATCCCAGGTCGTGCGACTCATGAGGAAACCTGGATCCCAGCCGGGAATGGCTCCGCCTTGAAACCTGCCCGTTGGTACAAACAGGAAGTAAATGCCGGACACCGCCGTGAGCAGGAAACTGAGACCGATCAGCATATTGACCAGCAGATTTATCCTTCCACCACGCGATAATCCGCTGCTGCCCTTCGTGACTGATTTGAGCAGTTTGTTGGACATGGCGACCACCCAATTCCAATGGTAGATGAGGTGAATGGTGACCATCAGCACCATCACGACACCTCCCCAGATGTGCAGATCGCTCCATGTAGATCGGGCAAACCACAGTGTCACGCCATAGAGGGCATTCCGGCCTCCCTGGTAGCCTCCGGAGGTGAAGTACAGGAAGTAGATCCCCGAGAGGCTCGCCAGCAGCGCGCTGCTGAAAACCGCGAGATCCAGCAGCCAATTGACGCGTGTTCGTGTTGAGATTGTCATCACGCCTCCAACCCTGAACTCAAGATGATGGCATCTTATTTGCAGGATCTGGAGGACTCTTGAAGGGATGATGGATAAATTGTGAAGAAAACCGCGAAGGGATGCTCAGCGCTTTCTTCTTGATGCGACGATTTCTGCCAGGATGGAGAGCGCCATCTCCTCCGGGCTTTTCGCGCCGAGATCCAATCCGATGGGGGCGTGAATCCTCGCAAGTACTTCTTCCTCAACCCCGGCTTTCCGCAGGCGTTCGAGCCGGGCGGCATGCGTCTTCCGGCTGCCGAGCACACCAACGTAGAATGCGGGGCTGTTGAGAGCAGCGATGACCGCTGGATCATCGATCTTCGGATCATGGGTGAGGACGGCAACCGCAGTGGAGGACGTGATCTCCAGCTGAGATAATGCTTCCTGCGGCCAGGCCTGGATCAGCTGGTCAACACCCGGGAACCGATCAGGGCTTGCAAACAAGCGGCGTGGATCGACGACCACCGTCTCATAATCAAGCCGTTGCGCGAGACTCGCCAGGGCGATTGCGATATGGACGCCCCCGACGATCAGCAGCCGCTCGGGAGGGAGAACTGTGTTGATGAACAACTCAAGGTCGGGTTCGCCTTCGATCGTGATCCGCTGTGGCATGTGCTGGGTGAGCGCAGACCTGATGCGGTCCGGCAGTCGGTCGGCACCGGCCAGGAGGCCCCATTCATCGGGCGTTACCTCTGCGCCATCGAAAATCACCGTCTTGCCAAGGATATCGGGTGAACCCGAGAGAATGATCGCGTAAAGCAGGGGCTGCCGGCGGTTAATGATCGACTTCATGTGCTCGAAGTCCGTTGAGCCCAGTGGAGAGATGAAGACTTCAATCGTTCCACCGCACGCCAGGCCGACTTCCCAGGCGGTCTCATCGCTTACTCCGAAGTGCATGAGTTCTGGAGAGCCACCGCCCAGAACAGCGAGCGCCCGCTCGACAACCGCGCTTTCCACGCACCCGCCACTGACCGAACCGGCGATTTTGCCGCTGGAGGAGACGGCCATGATTGAGCCTGCTGGCCGGGGGGAGGAACCCCAGGTGCTTACCACGGTTGCCAATGCGACGCGCTCACCGTTCTCGAACCAGTCTGTAATCGGCTGCAGGAGGTCACGCATCGCTCTAGACTCCAATACCTTTCTCGCCCGGCGTATACCACGGATGTTAACAGTGTATCGCCTCCTGGCCGTACTGGCTAACTCTGCAATCCATCGCTGGGTGTGAGGTACAACCGGAGAGGGGTGCGAATCCGCTGGGAGGCATCTGGGTATACTTATTCGGGCGGATTCAGCCCGGCCTTCGTGCAGGACAGGCCCGGTCTTCGAAATGGAGAGCAAGCGCATGACGAAGTACATCGCCGCCATCGATCAGGGCACAACCAGCACCCGCTGCATCGTCTTCGACAAGCGCGGCCGCCCGGTGACTCAAGCGCAGCAGGAACACGAACAGATCTATCCGCGCCCCGGGTGGGTGGAACACGATCCCCTCGAGATCTGGCACGCCACCGATCAGGTGATTCGCAGAGCGCTGGAGCAGCTTCCGGACAGCGGGGCGGCGGTGGCTGCGGTCGGTGTCACGAATCAGCGTGAGACGACTGTTATCTGGGATCGGATCACAGGCCAGCCGTTGGCTAACGCGATCGTCTGGCAGGACACACGCACGAAGGAAATCTGCGACCGACTGGCTGCTGAAGGAGGACTGGATCGCTTCAGGCCTATGACGGGTTTACCGCTGGCAACATATTTCTCCGGGCCGAAACTTACCTGGCTGCTCGAAAATCTCGACGGGCTGCGCGCAGCAGGCGAGTCCGGGCGTGCGCTGTTTGGAACAGTCGATAGCTGGCTGATCTGGCAGTTGACCGGTGGTCCGCAAGGTGGGGTCCACATCACAGATGTCACAAACGCCAGCCGCACGATGATGATGGATCTCGCATCGCTTGACTGGGACGCGAAGGTGCTCGAAGCGCTGCATATCCCGCGCCAGATGCTGCCCCAGATCCACCCCTCCAGCGTTCGTACCCCGTGGGGCATGACAGCGGTGGATGGTCCCTTCGGTTCCCGCATCCCGGTCTGCGGTGCGCTGGGTGACCAGCAAGCCGCGCTGGCCGGGCAGGCGTGCTTCTCGCAAGGCGAAGCGAAGAACACCTATGGTACAGGTTGCTTCCTGCTTCTCAATACGGGGGAAAGGATCGTTCCCTCGCAGCACGGTTTGATCACGACCGTTGCCTACCAATTCGGTAGTCAGCCAGCCATTTATGCCCTGGAGGGCTCGATCGCCATCGCCGGCGCCCTGGTGCAGTGGCTGCGCGACAACCTGGGCTTGATTGCCAGTGCTTCCGAGGTCGAAACGCTGGCCCGGAGCGTGGATGATAATGGCGGCGTATATTTCGTCCCGGCTTTCTCGGGTTTGTTCGCGCCCTACTGGCGATCCGACGCCCGCGGGGTTATCGTGGGTTTGACACGTTTCGCCAATCGCGGTCATCTGGCGCGTGCCGCCTTGGAGGCGACAGCTTACCAGGTGCGCGAGGTCGTAGAGGCAATGCGGGAAGACTCCGGTGTCAATTTGAGCACGCTAAAAGCCGACGGCGGAATGGTGCACAATGAGCTCTTGATGCAGTTCCAGAGTGATTTGCTGGATGTACCGGTAATTCGGCCGGCCGTTACGGAAACGACGGCACTCGGCGCGGCTTTCGCCGCCGGCCTATCTGTCGGGTACTGGAAAAATCTGGATGACTTGCGCGAGTTGTGGAGCGCGGATAAAACCTGGCAGCCGCAACTTGATGCTGGTGTCCGGGGAGCTTTGTATGGGGATTGGAAGCGGGCTGTTCAACGCAGTTTTGATTGGGTGCAGGAGTAAATCCTGCGGCCGGGAGGCGGGCTGAACGTGATATCGTTTCGGACTGGTGGGCAGGAAATTGAGTCTGATGCGAGCCTGCATACGAGATTTTCAACTGACCACTGCCTGAAGTGCAATATCTGCACCGCGGCTTGCCCCGTGATGGCTGTTTCCGATGTCTTCCGCGGACCGAAAGCCGTCGGTCCACAAGCTCAGCGATTCCGGCATCCTCGTCTTCCAATACCGGACGACAGTCTGTCCTGGTGTTCTGGCTGCGGCACCTGCACCCGGGTTTGCCCGCACGGCGTGATGGTGGCCGAAATCAACATCCAGGCCAAAGCCCGCCTCGTAGAGCAAGGCCACGCTCAACTGCGCGACCAACTGCTCGCGCGGCCGGAGATGCTGGGCCGGTTCGCGCGGCCGGCGGCACGGTTTGCCAACCGCCTGCTCGAGTTCCCGCTTTCCCGCTGGCTGATGGAAAAGGGTTTTGGCATCGCCTCGCGTGCGCCGCTCCCAGCTTTTTCGAGCGAAACGTTGCGCATGCGCTGCCCTGAGAAATGTGTTGACAAGCTGCCGGAAATCCAGCGCGCAGCACGCGATGATTTCGTCGCCTACTTCCATGGCTGCAGCACAAACTATTACGAGCCCGAACTCGGGCTGCTGGCGATCGCCGTGCTTGAAGCGCTCGGCTTTAGAGTCCTGCTCCCTCCGCAGAACTGCTGCGGGCTGCCGCTGCAGTCGAATGGGCTCTTTGAAGCTGCCCGGCGTTATGCCCGGTCGAACAGCGAGAGTCTGGCGCCCTTCGTGCAAGCAGGCATTCCGATCCTGGGCACTTCTACTTCATGCACACTCGCCCTCAAGCATGAGTATCAGGCTGTGCTCGGGCTGGAAGGTGCACAAATCGAGGCGCTTGCTGATCAGACGCAGGATATCTTCGAATTCCTGGTTTGGCATGCGGACAGGCGATTGCGTGAGGCGGAATTCAAGCCGGTCGCGCTTAAGATCCTCTACCACGCCCCTTGTCAGTTGCTCAGCCACGGCATGGGCACCCCTGCTGTGCGCCTGCTGCGCCGAATCCCGGATCTCGAAATCGAGCTTTCCAGGTCAGCCTGCTGCGGTATCGCCGGAACGTACGGGGTGAAATCTGAACGCTATGCAGTTTCCCGCGCCGTTGGGGAGGGATTGTTCCAGCAGGCGGCTGCCTCCGGCGCGGAGCTGATCGTGACCGACTCAGAGACCTGCCGCTGGTGGATTGAGGAGCATACTGGTATGCCGAGTGTGCACCCGATTGAAATCCTGGCACGCTCTCTGGGCGTAACTGCGCAGGATCCCTCGGCCCTTCGAGATCGCTCGCCCAGTTAAAGACGCCCCATGGCGCTGGTGGGGCGAGCTGGCGCCAGTTCCATGATATGATTTGACGTCGGCTCGTTTTGAGCCGGGCATCAACACCGGATGCATCTGGTTTCATGCCGGGTATCGAGCGAATTGGCGACAGATATCCCATCAAACAACCGAACTGCTCGTTTCGAAAGTCCTGACGTTCTCGAGAACAACCAAGGCGTTCCAGTTCAACATGCATGGAGCACAACATGACGCCTGAGGAGGGAGAATTGAAACGCAGGCAACCGGAAGACCGGCTCGATATGAAAAAAGTGCTGCCGGTCTTCTTGATCGTGATGATCGACCTGCTGGGCTTAACGATCATCATTCCGCTGATGCCGCTTTATGCAGCTTCCTTTGGCGCGAACCCCTTCATGATCGGGCTTCTCGGGGCAGCCTATCCGGTCACACAGTTCATCGGCGCGCCGCTGCTCGGGCGATTTTCAGACCGTTGGGGGCGCAGGCCGGTTCTGCTCCTGAGTCAGATGGGGACGTTGATCGGCTTTCTTATCCTCGGTTTCTCGGATGCGCTATGGCTGCTTTTTCTGGCACGCATGGTTGATGGGATTTCGGGAGCCAACATCGCCACGGCCCAGGCGGTGATCAGCGATATCACCACCGAGAAGACACGCACCCAGGGCCTGGGTCTGATTGGTGCAGCCTTCGGCATCGGATTTGTGATCGGACCGGTGCTGGCCTTCATCGCCCTCGCCCTAAGCGGCAACAACTACCACGTCCCGGCCTTCGTCGCCGCCGGGTTCTCGGCTGCCTCGATCGGCATGACCTGGTTTCTCCTGCCGGAAACGCATCCGGCCCACAGTCACTATGAGGGATCTGAAGATCAGCAGGGCTTTACGTTTCAGGAGCTGCTGCGCGTGATCCGCCTGCCACGGATTGGCATTCTCCTGGCGTTGATGTTCCTGCAGCAAATTGCGTTTGGAGGTTTTGAGCAGCTGCTTTCCTTGTTCACGCTCGAACGGCTGGGGCTCAACGCCTCGGGCAACGCGGTGATATTTGTCTTTGTCGGCCTGCTGGTGGTGGCTGTGCAGGGCGGGTTTATCGGCCCATGGAGCCGGCGCTGGGGGGATCGCAGATTGATCTACCTCGGATT
>JARRJK010000016.1:0-27177 GCA_037379555.1 Anaerolineales bacterium
GGCGTCTACAACGGCAGCCGCTTTGAAGTTGAATTCATCTCACCGGATACGGCGAGCGACTCGACGCTTGCTGCATGGCTCCAGCAGGATCTCGCCGACTGCGGCATCGAGGTGACACCGCGTTCGATTTCATCCGACGAGTGGCTGAACACCGGCCCGGCCGGCCAGGGTTCAAGCCACTCGTCGGATGAAATCGAACGCGGTGTCACCTCGATGCCGCAGTCGGCGAGATCCTGCTGGAGCCAGGCAGCAAGCGTCGAGTCGCTCGCCGTATCCGGTGAGATGAATTCAACTTCAAAGCGGCTGCCGTTGTAGACGCCGGCCACGCCCCAGGATACGCGTGCGCCCCCGCTCTCTCCCTCCGGGGCGACCCAGCCCGCGCTGCGGATCTGCGTCGCCCCGGCCTCAGGATCATAAGCCGGAAGGGTGCTCACAAACTCGGAATCCGGGTGCCCGGGCGGAATAAAAGAATGGACCAGGGTCCCGTAATCTCCGTACAACCCCTCGGTCAACCCGGCCCGGTCAAAACACGCCGCCACGCCCTGCCGCACTGCTGTCGCCAGGAAGTACTCCTCGCCAGACCGGCCAACTGGATCGGTATTAAAGAGTAGCGTGCTGATCTCGGGTGCCGCCGCCCAGCTCAACTCCACCCTGCCATCCGCGAGATATGGAGCGAGAAGCTCCCCATCGAGCGGCGAGAGTGTCGATTCATCGAGCAGGTCGCATTCACCGGTGAGCAGCTGCTGCAGCGCTGTCCGGCTGTCGTCGCCAATGAAACGGAAGACCAGGCGGTCGAAGGGCTGGGGGGTCTCCTCCGAACCCATGTATGCGCCCCAACCGAGCGGGGTCCGTCCTGTCTGATCAGCGGCGAGCAGTTCAGCCGGTGTCAGGCTGGCCAGTTGATGCTCTGGCAGCGGGTGCCAGAAGATCGTCGCGTAGTCAGGGTCGAAATAACCCGGGATCCCGGTCCAGCGCACCGTCAGATCGTCCACAGCCGAATAAGTGGCTGTGCGATCGATGAGATACTTCGTGGTCGGGATCTCACCCGAGGAGTCCAGATCGAAGGAGAAAACCGAATCAGCGGCCGTCAGCGCTTCACCATCCGACCAACGCCAGCCATCCTGCAGGCGAAAGTCGACCAGCATTTGTTCCATCACGACCTCGCCCGACGCGTACTTTGCGATGCACTCCGGCGCATGGCATCCCTGGGGAAGGTAGGGATCGCCAGGACGCAGGTTCTCGGCCTGCATCGTGACCGGGTTGAAGAAGACATCGGCTTCAGCGACTGTCACCGGCTCAAGCCTGACAGCCCCGTTCTCCAGACTCGGGACCTCCCCCAGGATCACGGGCTGGACCTGGTAGTCGATCAAGTCATACGGGCCATCGTAGATGGCCTGCAGGACGCTGCTGGCCTGAGAAGAGGTTTCGCCGTGAATAAACGCTTCGCTGTAGATGAAGAGCGATTCGGGCTCACGGCTCATGCATACGATGAGCGTCTCTGGCGGAGGGGGAGGCGGTGTTGGCGTCTGGAATACTCGTTCTGTCTCTGTCGGCACAGTAAGTGTGAGCGGCACATTGACTGAATCCTGGCCGCGGCAAGCAGCAGATAAGACGAGGATCAGGCTTAGAACAACCGCGGCCGATAACCATGAAGCTCTCACAACAATCTTCTTAGCTCGCATCGTGCTCCCCCTTCTGAGATCCTTTCAAATCCTGCAGGATTCTTTGATCCTCGAGGCTCAGCTGTGCGCTATCCAACAAGTCGGGCCGACGCTGAAGCGTACGCAGCAGCGATCGTTCCCGCCGCCAGGCTTCGATTCGAGCATGATCACCTGAGCGCAGCACCTGCGGCACCTCCCATCCGCGGAAGACCGGTGGGCGCGTGTAATGCGGGTATTCAAGCAGGCTAGCCGCATGCGAGTCGCGGCTCGGGGCCTGCTCATCTCCCAGCACACCGGGCAGCAAGCGCGCGACGGCATCGATAACCATCATCGCCGGCAGCTCCCCTCCGGTCAAAACGAAATCACCAATGGAAATCTCATCTGTTACGAGATGCTCGCGAATCCTCTCGTCAACGCCCTCATAGCGGCCGCATATCAATCCCAAACGGTTCGCGTGAGTAAACTCCTGCGCCACCTGCTGGTTGAAAAGCCTGCCCTGCGGCGTGAGGAGCACGATGCGAGCTGCACCGAGTTCCTCTCCAAACACGCTCTCAACCGCAGCAAAGACGGGTTCGGGTTTCATCACCATCCCACCGCCGCCTCCATAGGGCTCGTCATCGGTCGTCCGATGACGGTCCTCGGTGTAGTCGCGCAGGTTATGCAGCCGAATCTCCACCCGGCCTGATTCCTGCGCCTTGCCCAGCACGCTGGAGGAAAGGTAGGCTTGCATGACTTCCGGGAAGACGCTGAAAACGTCGAATCGCATACTTACGGCCACCATTGAATAACGCCGCTTCCAGGTGCGGCGAACGTCTCTCGATTATAGAGGCAGAATCTCGAATCTCAAGCTGAAATTGCGGGCGAAACGACGTGGATGTTGGCGATGCGGCCGGGAATGGCAGGACAGGCGGCTGCTCGAGATCCGGAAGGGCAGCTACCGATCGACTATCCGGTTCTCCGGCGCAGGATCAGGCTCAAGGCGGCGAAGATCAAACTAAAGGAGGCCAGCGTGATCTCTCCGATCCGCAACAGGTTCGGGCCTTGCTCCAGTTCCTGTACGGGAGTTTCGGCGTGGGTTTCAACCTGAGGTGTGGCTTCAGGAGCGGTGCTTGCCGTCTCCCAAGCCTCGGTTTCGGTGGGAAGTGCGGCTTCGCCCACCGCGTTTTCGGTTTCGCCAGCTTGCGCGAGGGTTGCAGTCCCCATTGCAAGCGCCTCGTCAGCTGCCGCGCGCATCTCCTCCCCAACCTCAGGTTGTGGGGTGCCGGCGTACTTCAGCGCACCGGCTTCCGCCTGCGCCTCGCCCTCGGTTGGCGCCCCCTGCTCGAGCATTGCCGCTGATGGGGCTTCGCCCCCGCCAAGCATTGCCTCTTCGGTGGTCTCTTCAGGCGCTTGATACTCCAGCGCTGACGGTTCCTCTGCGGGCGCTTCAAGCGCCTGGACTTCGCCCACGGGCAGGGCCGCGCGCTGAGCTGAAACTGAAGAGCCGATCAAATCGAAGCTGAATAGAATGACAAACGCCACCGCGCTGACCGCGCTTGCCAGCTGCAGGACCGGGAAGCGGAAACCCGTCCGAACGCCGGCCATCTCCGGTGTCAGTGTAAAAATGCGCGGCAAGCGCCGTGGAGGGATCGAGCGCGTCGCCTTGACCACGCTGCGCAGTTCCAGCAGCTCCGACCTCAGATCCGGCTCACGTGCGAGCCGCGCCTCGAGCTCAGCCGTTTCCACCGGGCTGAGCTCGCCATCAATGTATGCCGAAAGGCGCTCGAGGTCTTCGGCCGGCAGGTTTGTCGGGCTCATCATCTCAATCCGTCTCATCTTCCAGACGATATTCAACCGGCAAAAGTTCCCCGCGCAGCTTCAAGCAATCACGCAAACGGCCGCGCGCCCGCGCCAGCCGGCTCTTTACCGTGCCCACCGGGATATCGATCACCTGGGCTGCTTCGCGGTAATCGTATCCCTGCACATCGACCAGCACGGCCACGATCCGGAATTCGTCCGCCAGCGCGCCGAGGCATTCTTCAATCGCCTGGCGCAGTTCTCCGCGTACGGCTTCGTGCTCCGGCTGGGGCGCACCTGTCCGCATCGGGTCTTGGCTGTCCTCCAGCATGTCATCTCGGGTTTCGGTGATTTCATCGAGTGAGGCGGCAGGCCGGCGCTTGAGCCGGCGGAGTTCGTCGTAACAGGCGTTGGTCACGATCCGCATCAGCCAGGCGCGGAATGAGCCGCCCCTGAAACGGCGCAAAGCCTTGTATGCCGAAATGAACGCCTCCTGGGCGGCATCTTCGGCTTGTGAGGGGTCGCCCATGATGCGGTAGGCGAGATTGAAGGCCAGGCCCTGGTATTCGATCACCAGGCGGTTGAAAGCATCCAGGTCACCGCGTTTGGCGGTACGGATGAGCGCTTCCTCGTCCATGCCAGGTTCATCATAACCCGCACGTTGGGATGGCGCAAACAGGGGTTACTCCGACGGATTCCGGAAGAGCAGGATCGATGCCGCCAGCCTCCACAGCGTCATCGCGAGCGCAGAAACACCGGCCATAACGAGGACGAAAACCGGCAGGATCGGTGCTGAGAGGACCAGGCCACGCAGCCAGGCGCCAAACGGGGCTGCAAGAACCGCAGCCAGGGGCGTGCGCCAGAGAAGCGTTGATTGTTTTCGCGCTGTTGGGTCGTAGAGATCCAGCCAGGGCGCGACCAGCAGCCACGCGGCAAGGAATGGCAAGAAGGTCGCCAGCATGCGCGAGACCGCACTTGCCACAAGCTCCTCATGGCTGGAAAAGCCGAACAGCGTGATGATGGCAAAGGCAAGCACATCCCCTGCAAGAAGAACTGCCTGCTGTTTTCGCATGTTGGATCCCTTCCGGTGGAAAACCCGACACAAGTTGTCATTTGGTCGAGGACATCCGTGGCCGATGAAAGCGATAAGCCCTTTGCTTAAATTCAACCGTTGAAAGTGGCGCTCGGTGAGGCTTTACAACATACGGATGCAGCGATTATGGTCGTCAACCAGGACCCGCTTCGCCTTGATCGGAACATCGCTCAGTTCGAAGCCCATGATGATCACCTGCTCGCCGGTTTTCATGCATAGCGCAGCTGCCCCATTCATTGCGATCGTGCCCGACCCCGGCTCGCCCTCGATCACGTACGTTTCCAGGCGTTCGCCGCTGTCGTTACTCACCACCAGCACCTTCTCGCCAACCCACAGGCCGGCGAGATCGATCAACTCCTGGTCAATCGTAATGCTGCCGATGTACCTGGGATCGGCCCCGGTGATCGTTGCATTGTGGATCTTCGACCTCAACACCCAGCGCATATGTTCCTCGCCATCCTGGACTCAGACTTTCATTCGCCATCAATTCTACCCGCTTCTCCGCTCGAATCGCCCTGGCTTCCACGCGTCCTGAGGTATGATTCGATCCGCCTATGCCCAGGAAACCCACACTCCAATCCCGCCTGGCAGCCTACCGGGCACAGACTTATTCCACCGCTCCCGGCCACGGCCTGTCTTCGCTGGACGACGCCGTCCGCTTCATAAATGCCCGAGGCCTGGCGACTCTCTGGCCGGTCAAGGGCATCGACCTGCCCAGCCTGTGGACGGCTGTGGCTGGCAATCGCCCGGTCGCCGATGCCCACGATGACCCCGGCCACATCACCTGGCGCTGGAAGGATCAGCTGCTCGATCAGCGCAGAGTGTATTACGGCAAGCTGCTGCGTGGCAGAGCGACCTTCGCCAGCCTGGAGCTCCTGCCATACCTTTATGCGATGTCACCACGAGTTGCGGATCTCGATGATTACAAACTGGCTTACGATGCCGGGCATCTCACCCATGAGGCCAAGCTCATCGGCGACGCGCTGCTGCGCGAGGGTCCGCTTCACACAATCGACCTGCGCCGGCTGGCACACCAGAGCAGCGATTCGGCCAAGAGTGGCTTCGAGCGCGCCCTGACCTACCTGCAGCGTGGATTATGGGTGGTGCCAATCGGTGTGGCGGAGGCCGGCGCCTGGCGCTACGCCTTCATCTACGAACTCTTCGACCGCTGGTTCGACCAGATCCCATCTCTGGCCCGCCCGATCAAGGTTCGGGAGGCGCGCGAACAAATCGTCGCCACATGCCTGCGTGCAAGCGGTGCGGCCAGCGAGGGAGATCTGGCTCGCACGCTCAGCTGGCCAATCGCTGAGATCCGCAAGACCGTCCAACGGCTCGCTGAGCGGGAAGCCGTTTTCGCCGACGAGGAGCTCGGTTGGGTCATCCGCGAGGCAAAAGAATACGCCCGCTGAATGGTGCGGCTCACACGTTCGAGGTAGAATACGATGAACTTTACCCGTTAACTCGAATGGAGGAAGAGATGGCCATCGATCCGGTCTGCAAGATGAAGGTTGACGAAGCCACGGCGCAGTGGACATCGGAGTATAAGGGCGAGACGTACTACTTTTGTTCACCGGGCTGCAAGCAGGCCTTTGACAAGGATCCCGAGCCCTACCTTACCGAAGGCGGCGATTCGGAGCACGATGCGCATCATCACATGGCATAGGAAAGCCTGAGTTCCGTCTTTGAACCTAGCCTGGAAAGGCCAGCCTATTGCAGTGAGGTTGCGCCCCGATCCGGGTAATCCACGTTCAAGCAATTTCGATCTGCACCGCCACCCTTGTCGCCGCTGACTTCGCCAGCGAACCGGCGCCCCAACCACCCCGCTCGTCAGGTTCGACACCGTAGAAACGAGCACTGCCGGGTTTGTGTTCGAATATGCTATGCAACGCCTGCATCACGCGCTCCTGGTCTTCAACGGATTCAGCGTGGCCTCTCCTCCAGCATCCCCGCAGGAGAATTTCGACCTGGGCACCGCCGCGCAAATTGCGCCACCATGTGCGATCACGCTGGCTGGTGACGAGCAAGCGTAGCGGTGCCACACGATCGATTGTGTAATTAACAGGGACTTCAATCTGCTTCCCGCTCTTGCGACCGGTGAGGCGCAGGACAAGGATGCTCCCGCTGAGAAAGAAATGTAGCGGAGATTTGAGCAGGGGCAGGACGAAGCGGTTGTACCACATCGGGCGGGCCACTCCTTTGAACGCGGTCGCAGCTGTATTACGCCGGAAGCACCTTCAAATCCCCGACAAAACAAGCCAGGTCGATACGCACCCGGCGCCCCGCCTCAGCGAAGTCCTCCGTGGCGACGTTCACCGGCACGAGAAACCCTCCGTAGCGGTTGCCTTTGAACCGCACATCCGTGACGAAACCATTGGCTCGAATGGAGAGCGCCAGATCGTCTGGTGCCTTCACGTCCACATCCCCCACGAAGCTGTTGATACGGATCACCGATTCACCCTCGGGAAGCTCGGCTTCGGTCAGGTCCAGGTTCATATCGGTGATGAATCCCCAATGCTCCTGGTCGCTTATTGACCAACTTCCCGAGCGGTGGACATTCCCGAAGATCCTCACATTGAGGCGGTCGCCATCCCGGGTCAGGCTCGGCCTGACAAGCAACCATGCTCCAGCCAGGATTAAGAACGCTGGCCAGCAGATCATCCCGAAATCAACGTGGAAAAGGTTGCTGATCAGCACGAGCGCCCCGAGCAGGATCAAGCCTGCGCCAAAAATGAGCTGTGTTCGATTCTTCATCGCCACGTCCTCCCAGGTACAGCCAAAGGGGGTAGCATTTCATTCTATCGTTTGTCGGTTTTCAGGACTCTCAGCCCATACCAGCTAGCGAATAATCAGAGAGCCCACTCCGCCATCAAACCTGATCGAGATCGCAGGTTCGCTGCCATCCAGGGCCGGGCTTTCCCAGACCCCACTCTCACCCACGAATTCATTGCCGCCGGAGCTCAAGCGATATCCGGATGGCACGCGCACATCCCCGACTCCGACCGAGGCGTCCACCCGGACCGCAGCATCATTTGGCACATCGATCTTCACCTCACCTACCCCGCCGGTGATGTCTAAATCGACCAACGCGCCGCTCTCAATCTCGATGTCGATCTCGCCCACATCGCCGTCGATCACAACCGGATAGCTCTCACCGGTGGCCGGTAAGACAAGCACCACTTTCCCCACCCCACCGTCGATCGTGAGCGATACGGGCTGCATGCCGCTCAGGTCAACGGACGTCTCCCCAACACCACCGTGCAACTTGAGGTCGACGGGGATCAGGGAGCTGACGCCGAGATCCCAGTACAGATCATCGCTGCCCCTGCGGTCGATCAAATTAAACCGGGGTTCGAGATTCGATTCGCTTAAAGAGATCGTCTTCGCCTCTTCGCCCCGCACGGTATAGCTCAGGTCGCCCAGATGGGCGATCTCCGCGACGAAAAGCTGGCTGTCGTCAGAAAGCGCTTGCAGCGATCCCTTCCCGACCGAAAAATCAATCTCGATCAGCGCTGACTCGGTTGAACCGAGTGGCACCTCGAAGTTGTCGACTTTGATGTCTGCGCGCTGGCTAAAGCCCAGTGTTGAGCCGAGCAAGATCACGGCGACCAGCAGGCCGATGACCAGCAGCGCGATGATAGCCCCGAAGATGGGCGAGCGGCGCGCAATCAGGATGTCCAGGCCAATGGCGACAAGCGCCAGCGGCCAGAGCCTCCACAGGGTTGCCCACGTCCACTCGGGAAGCAGTCCCAGGTTCGAAAGCAGCCAGAGCGCTCCAGCACCGATCAGAACGATGGGCCAGAATAACGATCGATAAGGTCGTCTCTCACTCATATCAGTATCTCCTTTATGGAAGGAAGCGTCTCATTACGGCAGGCAAGACGATGTCCTCGCGATAGATTCTACGCAGAACCGATGGTTCTGGTTGCGTAGAATTCCCCATCCTTGAACTGCAACGCCAATCATCATGCCAGATTGTGGCCCATGATGATTGGGCGGTTTCTCGACAGCCGCAGCGAGGTTTGAATAAAAACCTCGCCCTTCTCAGACGCTAAATCTATAATGGGTCCACCTTGAGGAACCCACCGAGCCGCCACTGATACATGGAGATTGCGATGAAACTCCACAAGCCAGCCATCTTCTATCTTACCTTGTGCTTGCTTCTTGTCGCCTGCACAGGGGGGACTTCCGGAAGCATCATCGGCTCGAGCCAAAGTTGCAGAACTGGAGGGGGCACGGGAAGCTGCAGCGGACGAATCGGGAAACTGTCCGGAACCTATGGGATGGACATTGAGGATGAGGGGATCTTCAGTGGGGATCCCGTGGACGTGGAGCTGACAGCCAGCGTTGAGAGCGGGGTGGTGGTGATCAGCGTTGAAGATCCCGATGGTAAGATGTACAGCGTCGAAATTGAGCCTGGAGGGTTGGGCAGGTTGGTCGGAGTCTCGAGCGGTGAATTTGACGGCTTTGAGATAAGCTTTCAGGCTGTGGAGGGTCAGGTTGCGGGGCTGTCCTACGAGCTGACGTACCGCACGCGCTAGTCCAACTCATGAGAAACAAGCGAGTCGAGGTGCACAGATGCCGTTCTTGAGGTCCATTGATCCTGAACAAGCCGCGGGGGAAGCCCGGGCGCTTTTCGAAAAAGATTTGGAGAAAAAAGGGTACATCTCCAACTATACGCGAGCCTACAGCCTGAGACCGGAGGTGCTGGAAGCATGGCGAGCGCTGCAGGGGGCGATCCGCAAGAACATGCGGCTTCGGCGTTATGAACTGGTCACATTTGCTTCGGCCCTCGCTTTGCACTGCAGCTATTGAACGTTCGCTCACGGAGCGGTGCTCCGTAGGAACTTTTTTGAGCCCGATCAGCTCCGGAAGCTGGTCGAGGATTTCCACACAGCGAGCCTCACGGACGAGGAAGTTGCGATCATGGAATTCGCCCAGAAGGTCGTGCGCGCAGCACATGAGATCACGCAGGATGACATCGATGGCTTGCGTGGCTATAGCCTTTCGGACGAGGAGATCATGGACATCATCCTGGCTGCCTCCGCACGCAGCTTTTTCGCCCTCTCGCTGGATGCTCTCGGTCTCCAGCCTGACGTTGAATACCTCGATGACGTCGCCGGATTAGAGGATACGCTTTCTGTCGGCAGGCCGTTCGCTCCCTGAGCGGGGCATGCTTTTACGAAGAATATGCATTCTGCACTGAATCCAGGAGGGATGATCTTTCTATCCGGCCCATGTACCAGCTGGTACCGGGCCACCGGAATCATTCAGCGTTGAAGTGAATTCAAACCGTCGTGGAGGTGAGCAACCGCAAAGGTGTTACCTCAGATTGGCAAGCACATCGAAACCACCGGGCAACACCAGCCGGGCGAACGGCATGTTCCGGCAGCGCCAGTGCTGCTTTGATGGTTTCCTGATCCGGGTTTCTTCATGATGACCCCAGCACGATCCGAATTCCGCCATGCCATCACTCCGCCCAAATTTGAGCGCCACCAAATTCACCGTGGCCACCTCGTCGATCGCATCCATGCCGAAATCGGGAAAAAACTGATCGTCGTTATCGCCCCGCCCGGGTATGGAAAAACCAGCCTGCTCTCCGATTTCATCTCCCATACTGACGTGCCGGTTGCCTGGGCTCAACTATCGAGCCTCGATCTCGATCCCATGCACTTTGCACAGCTGTTGGCCTCCTCGCTTTCACGTCGCTTTCGCCGTCTGCGTAACAGGATCCAGCTCTCATCGCTTGGGCATGTCCCACCGAAGGCGCTCGCGCGGGCCATCCTTGATCCGATCCGGGAGCTGCTGCCCGAGACTTTCGTCCTGGCGCTCGATGATGCTCATCTGGTAAATGACTCGGAAGCTGCGCTCGAATTCCTCGATGCACTGCTGCTGGAAAGCCCGCCGCAATTGACAGTCCTGCTCGCCGCCCGCGATCTGCCCGAGGTTTCCATGGCCCGGCTTGTGGTTGATGGTGAAATGGCCGGTTTGGGAACTGAAGCCCTGGTGTTTTCGGAAGCTGAAGCTGAACAGCTTGCGGCGATGAGCTTTAAGGAACCACCGGAGCAGCAGGACATCCGGGAATTAATGGAGCAGACCCATGGCTGGCCGGCCGGAGTCGTGCTCTCTCTGCGCATCGCGGGCCGAGAGGCTGGAGGGGTGCTGAGCGGGCGGCCAATGGTCTACGAATATCTTGGCTCGATCGCGTTTGAAGGACAGGAACCGGATCTGCGCGAGTTTTTGCTCGGGGCCTGCGTCCTGCCAGTAATGACAGCGGAGAACTGTAATCATGTCCTTCAGATCCAGGATAGCGGGCGCTACCTGACCCGCCTTCTCCGGCGCGGCCTGTTCATCAGCGCGCTGGATCACAGTCCTCGCAGCTATACATTCCACGCTCCATTTCGCGAATTCCTGCTGCACACCGCCGACATCGAGAACCCGGTACACGTACGAGCACGCCGTATACGTGCTGCAGAGTTCTTCGAAGCCGAAGGAGAGCCGGAAACAGCATTTCAGCTTTTCCTGGCCGCCAAAGCCTGGCCACAGGCGGCGTCCCTCGCCAGGCGTTATGCCTATGAACTCTTCATCACCGGTCGCTCGACAACCCTTGAGATGTGGTCGGATGCGCTGCTTCCATCTGGGAAGGCACCGGCTATCCTGCATCTGCTGCTGGCAGCGTCGCTCTCCGACCGCGGACAGCTCGACGCGGCCGAAAAATACCTGGCGCTAGCGAAAGCTGCGCTGAGAGAACAGGGGGATGATGCCCCAAGAAGGGAATGGGTCCGGGCTGGCAATATCGAAGGCTGGCTCGCCTATCGCAAGCGAGATTTCTTTCAGGCTGCAAAGTCGCTCGAGGCCGTCGAGAGTTTACTGGATAAGAGCATCGAACCAAAGGCACACTCATCCTACCTGCAGTTAAAAGCGCTCGTCTCAGCGGCTCAAAACGGCGATCTGGATCGCGCAATCGGCTTGTTTCAGCAGGCGCTGGATCTGCTGCAGCCGGAGGAACAGTACCCACATCTGCGGGCTCTGATCCAATTAGATATCTTGCGCACGCTGGCAGATATGGGGGATCTGAAAGCTGCGCGCGACTGCGGCGAAAGTGCCCTCACCCTTATACGCGAGCTCGGCACACCGGATGTCCTGGCCCGTTGCAGCAACGATCTCGGTGTGATCGCGCATCTGGAAGGCCACTACCTAGATGCTCTCGACTTCTTCCAACAGGCCAACCAATCCGCACACCAGGCTGCAAATCCTCTCCTCGAGGCTGAGATCCACTTCAGCCAGGCGGATTTATTCAATGATATCGGCCTTCCCTGGCAGGCTGGCGAGCTGTACGGAGAAGGACTCACGATCGCCGCAAGCTCAGACGACGGGCAGCTCCTGCAATATGGATACCTGGGCACCTGCACCATGCACCGCCGCTGGGGAGAACGCGATCTTGCCCGGGAGTGGCTGGAACGAGCAGTAAATGCATCGGATACAGCCTCCGCAGCGGTGACGATCCAATCCGCAGCCCTTGACATCGCCCAATCCCCCGAGCTCGCTCGTGAGCAGCTGGTAGGTTTGCTGTCCATCAAGGACGATCAACTCCCGCATATGCAGCGTCAACTCGCCTGGTACATGCTTGGCCGTGTCGAGTACGAGATGGCCAATGAGAAAGCTGCTGCTGAAACCCTCGAGCGCATGCTGAATGAGTGCTTCCTGTCTGGATCCATGCAGCCGGCAGCCAGTGAATTCCATGCCGATCCAGACTTCTTACGCTTTCTCGCGAAGAGTTTCCCCGATCATTCTCTGCTTTCTCCGATCCTGCAGCTGGCGGATGCGATGCAGACCATGTCACAACACCTCCGGCGGCAAGCAACGCAGGCATCTAAAACGCCGTCACTCGACCTGCGTGCGCTGGGAGTGTCCATGATCCTGAAAAACGGAGCGCACGTTACCGGTCTCGAGCCGTTGCAGCGCCAGACCCTCTTCTACCTGGCCGACGCCGGGCCGGTTCCGCGCGACGTACTGCTGGAGGCGATCTGGCCGGGCGTCACCGCAGGGCGCCAGCTGGCGTCGCTCTACACGGCCACACACGGCCTTCGTAAAACCCTCGGGGACGACCTGATCCAAATCGATGGTTCCATCTATCAATTGAATCCCTCGCTCAGCATTGCCTATGACGTCGCTGTCTTCGAACATGCAGCCTCAATCGCTGAAGCGGCCCTGCCCGGTGATCCAAGGCGCTACTTTGCACTGAGTGAGGCCATCAACGCATATAGCGGGCCCTTCCTGCCCGACATCAATACCGATTGGACGCTGGATCGCAGGGACGAGCTCGAGCGCCGCTTGCTCAAGCTGCTGACCGCTCATGCTGACGAAGCACTGGCTCAGGGCAGAACAGAGAGCGCCGTAGAAAGTCTGCGCAATGCTGTGCGCCTGGCGCCTCTAAGGGATGACCTCAACCTGCGCTACCTTCAACTGCTTGGACAGCTCGGCCGCCGCGATGAGCTGTCAGCGCATTATCGGCAATACACGCGCCTGCTCGCTGAAGAGTTAGGGCTCGACCCACCTGCCGAAGCACAGCGCCTTTATCTGCAGTTTATCTCCTGATCCTTCCCCGCTGAAAACCCAACCCCGGGCTACAGGACCCTACGCCCTGGCACTCTCTGCCGCCTACGAAACTGAGAGTCGTCCATTTTCCAATCCTTCATCCTGAGGATTTCCTGAGGATCGACTGGATAGCATGGTTTCAGTCAAACGATATAGATCTGGATGACGGGAGATGACAGCCATGGTGAACAGAGTGCCTTTCAGCGGTCCTGGCAGTGGTGGCGGCTAGGGGATCACCCAGCACAGCGATTGTCAAACTTAAGGATCAGGCAGACAGCACTAGGGGGAAAGCTGTCTGCCGTTTTCTTCACGGCACTGGACAGACCAGCGGGGAGAAGAAATGTCCATGGAAGCATTGAACAACTTATACGGGTTATCCACGATCGATTCACGCGTCCGGAGAGCCTACTCGTGCGGGGAGTGGGACCAGCTCTTACAGGAATTCGACTTCAGCTCAGAATTGCGTCGAATGCTTCTGCTGCTTGAAGCGGACTGCTTTGAGGATTATCTTCGGGCGGCTTATCTTGTTGTGGTTCAGGCCGAATCGGTGGAGGCAAAATCGTTCCCACATCCAACGCTCGGCTTGTGCTGCGAGGGCGACCCAGAGGGGGCAAAACGGGTCGCCTGATCGTATCCGGCGTTTCACCCTGATTGATCGGTATGATGGATCGCGGGATCCCTTTGCTTTATACGCGGCCAGAAGTGAGTAGCGCGCCGGACTCACGAACCATGGAAACGCATCGGGTTTGCGCGGAAAAGGCGAAGGAGATGTGAAGGCATTCCTCGATGGGCCGCTGCGCGTGATGCTCGCCGTCATTTCTCTATTTGGGATGTGGCGTTCGTTGATAGCGATCACGGCCGCAATTCAGGATGAGGCCTCACCCTGGAGAACGGCGCTCGTGTATTTGTTTCTTCTCCTTTGTTTATTCTTCGGCGCCTACTTCATCTTCCATAAGGAAACGCCGGGCACGGGCGACAGCGAAGGAGATATCCCCGCCCAGAAGAGGAAAAACTTCAAGTATCGTGAATTATTCGGCACGCTGCTGATCGCGGTCGCTTTGAGCCTCTTTCTCAACGGATGGCTCGGGCCCTATCTGAGGCCGGAACCACCTCCAGCATCGCCGACGACCACACCGACGGTACCAGCGACGTCGGTTGGGAATGCCAGCCCGACTCCAAGCCCACAGGCCACCACGATTCCCTCACCAAGCCCTACTTCGAAGCCAGTCCCCACTGCAAGCATCCGGCCAACTCGAATTCCGGATGGGGTCAGAATGGAGATCATCGTGGCGCGTGTGCACGTCCGCCAATCACCCACTAGCCAATCAGCATCACGGGGCGAACTGAACAACGGCGACTGGCTGTTCTTCGACGCCAGGGCCTTTGATACCGAAGGCACGCTCTGGCTCCGCATTGGACGTGACCAGCTTGAGGACCGGTTCAAAGCCCTTTCTGGCTACTGGGTTTTTGCTGGCGGGGTTGGTGAGATCGGCCTGCAAGAGCTGCCCCTTCTTCCGCCCACCGCAACGCCCAGCGGTTGAAGTACCGTATACTGACATCAAGGGTGAGCATGCGTATTAAAACGTTGAAATTGATCATGTCGAACGCGTATCTCGTTGATTGGGGTGCAGGCCTGGCATTAATTGACGCCGGCATCGCCCTCGATCGCACACGAATCCTGCGTCATCTTCGAGGCCGCGAGCGCGATCTACGGGTTATCGTGCTTACCCACGCCCATCTCGATCATTACGGAGCTGCAGCCGCCGTGCAGGCTGCTACCGGCGCGCCGGTAGCGATCCATGGTGCTGATGCAGAACCCATGAGACAGGGCAAGTCCGTTCTGGGAAGCGGGCGCCGGATCGGGAAACTCATGGTCGCTGCCGTAAGGCTGCTGGAACCGGCTTTCAGAGTCCCGCCCTGTGATCCCAATTTCCTTCTCGAGGATGGCATGCTGCTGCATCACCTGGGCGTTCCCGGCCGGGTGCTGCATACACCCGGTCATACTGCGGGATCCTGCAGCTTCCTTTTCAATGGAGGCAACCTTTTCGTTGGAGACCTGGTAGGGGAAGTGATCTACTCGCGCCGCCCTCATGCTCAGCGCTTCCTTGCGCAGGACTGGGCTGTCCTTCCGGACAGCTTGCGGCGCCTGCAGACTGCGAACGCAGAATGGCTGTATCCAGGACACGGCCGCGCACCGATCCCGGGAAGCGTGCTCCCACAGCTCATCCGACAGGTTGAAGCAGCATACAAAGCCTAGCTTCCACGCCCGGAGCCGGACAACCTGCCTCCATAAATATCAGCGCCTCGCGGATTAATCCACGAGGCGCTTTCCACAGGGCGGGCGAAGGAACTTATTCGAGACGCTCTCAGTGTTCGCCCAGCGCCTGAATATTTCCCAGGCCTGTGATGGATTGGTGGACCACGGGGTCACCGTAATAGCGCACATTCCCCAGACCACTGATGCTGATATCGAGAATATCCGTCACCCAGAGCTCGGCATTCCCAGCTCCGCTTAAATTGATCGTCACCGTGCTACTGCGTAGATCGCCCGCCTGATAGGAACCCGCACCGCTGACGTTGATCGACTGCTCCTCAACGGCTCCGGAGGCATCAATCGAACCGGCACCACTCAGGCGAACTGTAAGCCGCCCGCCTGCTAACTCATCAATCTTCACATTTCCCAACCCAGACAGGCTTAGCTCACTCAGAGTCTCAACTTGCAGATAGTATGTAATGGGCTTTGTAGGCCGGATGATGTTTTCCCAGCGATCGGTATCGAAACCAATGCTGAGTTCATCGCCATGAACTTCCGTAACAATCCGGGGCAAGATGTTGTCCTCGGCCTCGATTCTGAGGCTTGCTCCGGAACCCTGCGTGATGGTCAGGTTGCCAATTCCCTCGAAGCTTATGCGTTCGAAGGGCGCCACCGACCGGACCTCGGTTTCTACCTGCCCTGAGCCTTCTTCGTAGTTCAAGGTAAAGGTACATGCACCGAGGAAAATGGATGTCAATAATGTGAGGGCGATGAGTCTTCGCATGTCAGATCCTCCAGAATGCGCGTGCAGGCATTCGATGCAGATGTCTTCCTATGGGTATCTACGCAAGAAGGGGCAGCCCAGTCGCGGGTAAACGCGTGATGGACCTCAATGGTTCTGCACGCCGGTCAGGGACCAGGGACAGGGGCCAGAAAGAAGCGGACTTCGGTTAGAGTGTCTTCAGCTTGTATGAAAACTTCGAGCGCAGTCTCTCCGCGCTGGAAACTCAACGCAGCCGTGCCCGGAATCGTATCCGTGTCGGCGGCCTCTTGCCAACCTTGTGGAGGCAGCGACTTCAGCAGGAAATCGACAACTTCTTCTGCTGAAAGCCTGGTCCGATAGGCGACGAAATCGTCAAGCAGGTAGAGATCGCGGGCATCATCTGTCAGCGGCAGTTCGCTGCTGCATCCGGGAATCGGCTCGATAACGATCGATCCAAGTTCCAGGATTTCGAATTCCCCGGTCAGAGTCCCGCGGCCGCTGTTAAAGACCGGATCCTCACCCGATAACTGGATTTCATAGCGCAGGACGGCACCCGTCGCACTGTCCAGCCAGAGCTTCAGTTCTGCATTTGAAAAATCAGGCGGCAATGCGTGCATGAACGTGAACTGATCAGCGCTCCGTCCAAGGATCTTGCCGCTGCCCGTCTTTTCGAGTTCTGTGGCGATGCTTGCCGGAGCGATGATGTCATCGGGCGTCAGCGGTTCAACGGACGCCTGATCCGCAGCGGGGAATACCCAGCACTTTCCCCCCGTGGCCTCACCTTGCAGCTTGACCATGCCATTCGCCTCAACAGACCGGACATCCCCCGGATCCTTCGACGGCGGCAGACCTTCGAGCGAGAGTTGGAGTTCGTTCTGATCACCATCCGACGATAGCAGCGCTTGATACCACCAACCCGATGAGCCTTCGAAACTCATCGTGAAACGAGCCCGATATTCGCCGAGTTTTTCCAGCTGCAGGCCGCGATAGTCCTGCGCATCACCAGCTGCCGGCGTGACCAGGTCACTCGGGTTGGAGAAGACACATCCAGCCAGCATCGCAAAGATGAGCAAGAAGACAAAGCGCTTCATCACGACTCCCTGATTCGCTCTTGATTCTCAGCCACAGGTATACCCTAACACAGGCTCCGAAGCCCATGTTTGGTACGGATATCCCATCCTCATCCTGTAACGAAGTGTCCATGAGCACGTTACACCGATCGAGAACAGCATCTCTCAGACTCATAATTCATGCCGTGCGAAGCACACGAAGGCAAAACGGAGGTACCCAATGCGCCCGGGACTCAGATTAATGTTCAAGCTGCTGCTCGTCCTTCTGCTTTCACTGGGCGTCGCCAGCGCCGCATCCGCACAGGAGAGCGAACCGGTTGAACTGTGCACCGGTACGGATATCTCGGGGACGGTCGTTGCTGTTGATGAAGCGCTCAACCAGGCGACGATCGACCAAGGGGAAGGGAACCTGTGCTACGTCCAGCTCGACGGTGAATGGGATCACCCCATCACGTCCCTGCTCGGCTCTTACTTTGACGATGCAGATGCAGCAACACTCGCCGCCGCCCTGGACACGATCTCGATCCAGATCGAATGCGAGGTCCCTCCGGGCGAGGCAGAGGAAGTGTGCGACATCTCCGACAGCCCGGAGAGCACCGCGGCGACCATTCTGTCTGTAACGAAGAACGGATTCGGAAGCTTCATCGTCGAAGTCCTGATCGAGACCCCGGAAGGCGAGATCACCAAGACCTTCCTGTACAGCAATGACCAGGAGATCGGCCAAGGCTGGATCGACGCGCTCGCCGCCCTTGACGTCTCGTGGACGCTGGACACCGATGAAGAAGGCAATCCGATCGTAGTTGAAGCGGGTGACGAGATCGCGGCCTATCACGAGGATGGATGGGGCTTCGGACAGCTGGTCAAAGCCTATTCCATCGCCTCCGAAGCCGATAAGGCTTGCGTGGGAGGTGAAACCGGAGGCGCCGGTGAGGAGGCGGTCGATTTCTGCAGCGTGACCGTCGCCAGCTTGCTGGAGGAGTTCGAATCCGGCGGTGGTTGGGGCGCCCTTTTCAAAGCTTACGGCAAACCTGCACTGCTTGGCGTCGGCCACGTACGAAATGCCGACAAGGAGAAGAATTCGCCACCAGCTAACGCCTGCGGGTACTGGTCTAAGCAGGATGAAGGTTCGGCGCTTGCCGAGGGTGAAATCGATCCCTGCGCAGATTGGAATGACAAGGGCAAACCAGATTGGGCCGGGACTCCGGGCGGTAAGCCGAAAGACAAGGACAAAGACAGCAGCGATTAACCACCCAGCGAGCTGACGAATACGAACAGCCGCCTTCAACAGGCGGCTGTTTTTATTTCATTCTAGACAAACGGCGATGGAAAAAGGTATATTGAATCCAGGAGCACGATGATGGATACCAGCTTTGGCGAGAGCGCACAGGCGTACATCCATTTCCTGCGCGAGGCGGTTGTGGAGGAGGTGGTTAAAGTCTTCGGCACCTCCCGCCGGAGCCTGATCGGGCGGGGCATCGCCGCAGCGGTCCGGCCAGCCGCAAGCCATCTCGCTGAACTGGCAGCACAGTTCGAGATGAGAGTCGGCAAGAACGGCCTCCCGGATGCCAGCCGCTGGCTGCTGCCGCGCTTCGTCCGTTCCGTCGACGCCCAGGGTACGGAGAGCGTCCCGGCTGAAGGTCCCTTGCTTGTCACAGCCAACCATCCGGGGTCCGTCGACGGACTCATCATCGCCGCCCAGCTGCCGCGTCCAGACTTGAAGATCGTGATCGCCGACCTGCCGTTTTTCCTGAATCTCAAGATCCTCAAGGAAAGGCTGATCTACGTCTCGCGCGACACATACCAGCGCCTGACGCCGGTCCGTGCGGCCATCCGCCACCTGCGCGAGGGCGGAGCAGTGCTCATATTCCCGGGCGGGACGATCGAGCCGGATCCAGCGATCCTGCCGGGGATGCAGACCGCCATCGACAGCTGGTCGGAATCCATTGATCTCATATTACGGCGGGTGCCCGACACCCAGGTCCTGGTGGGCATCGTCAGCGGCGTACTTTCACCGGCTCTCCTGCACAACCCACTCACCCGCTTCCGCAGGAACCTGAAAGATCGCCAGCGCATCGCTGAGATCATCCAGACAATCAATCAGCTCCTGCTTCCATTCAAACCCTCTGTCAATCCGCGCCTGCGCTTCAGCAGCCCCTTCACGCTGGAAGAAATCCAGCGCCGGTACTCGGAGTCATCCGCAATCGAGGCCGTGCGAAGAACCGCCCGTTCGCTGCTTGAATACACCCACAAAACCATTTGAGCCTGCCGATTGAAGAGATTTCGTCCCCGGCCGGGTTGGCTCCCACTGGGTACTGTGCCATCACTCGCGTTCCGGTCTGCTGATCTCCTGCAGCCATTCGTGAGATTCATTCGGCGAACGGAGTTCGATCACCTGGAGGTGCTTGTGGGCCGGCAATTTGAAGAGCTGCGGATATTCGCGCCGGCGGCGGCGGTACGTCCGCAGAACCCACCAGGGGATCGAATCACGATCGAAAATCACGCTGCGCCAGGTCTCGCGGTTGCCGGAGAATAACTCCTCCCCTGTTGAAACACGCTGGTACGTACGGCGCAACGCTCTCCAGAACACGATAGGAAATGAATAGTTCAACCACACCAGGTGAGTAGCTCGCGGCCAGATCACGCCCCGCACTTTACCGTAGTTGCCGTCGATCACCCACCGCTCGCCAGCCGTGACCTGCCGGACGAGTTCCCGAAATTCGTCCAGCGGTCGCGTTTCCCAGCCTGGGAGCCAGTGCAGTTGGTCGAGTTCGACATGCACCGAGTTGAGGGCATGTGCCAGGTGGGCCGCAAAGGTCGTCTTGCCCGACGCGCTCGTCCCGATCACGGCAACCCGTAGTAAGCCGCTGGTTGGATGGCGGTGACGCCCTTCCGTATCTCCCGCCTGTCTCACGGAAACATCCTTCTGTGCTCCACGCAATCCGCATAGCTTGAACGGATCCCGAACAAGCATACCATCGCACCGCTCGCTCGACAGGATGCAGGCGAGGTATCAACGGCGTTCACGATAAATAGAAGCCGGCAGTGGCTGCCGGCGTGACCTCCCTCATGCCTCCTGTCGGCAAATCATTTAGAATGGATGGACACGTTGCAGAGTATTAGGAGAACACCCCGATGAACGAACCCCAGGATTTCGAGCTCACCGCGACCGAAACCATGCCGGAAATCAGCAGCAAGGTGAGTCTGTACCGGCATCGCGGGACCGGCGCAGAAGTGCTATCGCTCGAGAACAACGATGAGAACAAGGTCTTCGGCGTGGCATTCCGCACCGCCCCCGGGGATTCAACCGGCGCAGCGCATATCCTCGAACATACCGTTCTGGCAGGATCTGAGAAGTATCCGGTCAAAGAGCCATTCATCGAATTGGTCAAGGGCTCCCTGGCGAGCTTCGTCAACGCGATGACCTTCGAGGACAAGACCGTCTATCCCGTCGCCAGCCAAAACCAGCAGGACTTCTACAATCTGATCGATGTCTACCTTGATGCGGTTTTTCATCCGTTACTCAAGAAAACCACCTTCGAGAGGGAGGGCTGGCACTACACTCTCGAACAGCCCGATGCGCAACTCGGGCTCAAGGGTGTCGTCTTCAACGAGATGAAGGGGCAGATCTCGAATCCGGATTACGTTCTGTACAAGGATGTCATCGCGACCCTGTTTCCAGACACTCCTTACGCTTCCCAGTCCGGCGGGCACCCGGCCAATATCCCCGACCTGACCTTCGAAGCGTTCACCCGCTTCTACCATGTCAATTATCACCCTTCGAACGCCCGCTTCTTTTTCTATGGTGACGATCCGCTTGCGGAGCGGTTTAATCTCATCCGCCCATACCTCGAAGGGATCGAACCCGGACCTGCCTCACCCCAGGTCGATCCCCAGCAGTCCTTCGACGCCCCCGTTGCCGTCTCCCGCCCCTATCCAGCCGCGAGCGAGAAACCCGAGGATCAGAAGCACGCACTTTCGGTCGGCTGGCTGCTGCCTGTCAATGACGACCAGTTGACCGCACTCTCCAGCACCATGCTGGCTCATATCCTGATGGGAACGCCTGCTGCACCGCTGCGTAAAGCACTGATCGAATCGGGGATGGGCGAGGATGTATTCGGCAGCGGTACCGATGGAAATATGAGCCTGTTTGACATGCTGCGCCAGCTTCATTTCTATGCCGGATTGAAGGGCGTTAAAGAATCGGATGTTGAAGCGGTAGAAAAGCTGATCCTCGACACACTCCATAGCCTGGCAGATGAAGGCATCGATCCAGAGACGGTGCACGCTTCGATCAATACAATCGAATTCCAGCTGCGGGAAAACAACTACGGACGCCTTCCCCGCGGTTTGGTGCTTTTTATCCGGGCGCTGAGCACCTGGAAGTACGGAGGTGATCCATTCGATCCCCTGCGCTTCTCCCGTCCATTGGAAGCTATCAAGCAGGCGCTGCAAGCCAATCCACGCTACTTCGAAGAGTGGATCATCAAGCACATCCTCGAAAACCCTCACCGGGTGACGTTGCACATGGATCCTGATCCTGCGTTCCAGGAGAAGCTCGAGACCGCCGAACATGCCCGGCTCGAGCGTACGGCAGGCAGCCTTTCCGAGAAACAGCGTAAGCAGATCTACGAAAGAACACTGGAGATCCAGCACATCCAGGAGACGCCCGATCGGCCGGAGGACCTGGCCAAGCTGCCGATGCTCAAACTGAATGATCTCGAGAAACAGGTCCGCAGCCTGCCAATCGAGATCATCGAAGATCGGAAAGGACCGATCTGGGTGCACCCGCTGCCTACGAACGGCATCGTCTATGCCGATTTCGGTTTCGACCTGCACGCCCTGCCTGCCCGCCTGCTCCCATACCTATCGCTATTCGGCCGGGCATTGCTAGAAATGGGTACACAGCAGCGGGAATATGTCGAGCTTTCACAGCGCATCGGTTCTCAGACTGGCGGGATTGAACCATCCACGCTGATTTCCAGTCAGCTACGATCGGACCAATCGCAGTCCTGGTTCTTCCTGCGCGGGAAGGCGATGGTCGAACAAACGGAAGAACTGACCGATCTTGTCCGTGAAATTCTGCTTGAGCCCAGGTTCGACCAGAAGGACCGCTTCCGGCAGATCGCCGTAGAGGAGAAAGCGCGCTTTGAATCTGAACTGATCCCCGCGGGCCATCAGCTGGTCAACGGACGGATCCACTCGGGCTTTGACGAAGCCGGTTGGGTCGAGGAACAGATCGATGGTTTCGAATCGCTGTTCTTCCTGCGCAAGCTAATCAAGCGCCTCGACACCGACTGGTCTTCGGTCCTTGAAGATTTACAGGCGATCCATCGCCTGCTTATCACGCGCCCAGCGGCTTTATTCAACTTGACCTTCACTGAGGGTGACTGGTCTGGCATTGAACCACACATCAAGTCGCTGCGTGAAGCGCTGCCTGATACAGAGACCGAGCGTCTACGGTGGACTCCTGCCTTCGAAACCGGAAACCAGGGATTAAGCTTGCCAGCTCAGGTGAATTACGTGGGCAAAGGCGCGCGGCTCGCTGCATTCCCCGAGACGATCCGTGGACACATGTACATTGCCAGTTTGCTCCTGAACACCACATGGCTCTGGGAGCGGGTGCGGCTGCAAGGTGGAGCCTACGGCTCCTGGTGCCTGTTCGATCCGCTCTCGCACTACGTCGGCCTGGTCTCCTACCGAGATCCCCAGATCCTTGACACCTTACGGGTTTTCGACGCAACCGCGGATTATTTGCAGGAGCTCAAGCTTGATGCACCTGAGCTCACAAAGGGCATCATCGGGGTGATTGGGCGGATGGACGCCTATATGCTGCCTGACGCCAAGGGTTTCACCTCGATGAGCCGCCGCCTGACCGCTTTGACGGACGATATCCGGCAGGCGTGGCGTGACCAGGTGCTATCGGCGACGAACCGCGACCTGCAAGCCCTAGCGGATATCTTCACCGATATAGCTGAGAACGGCAGGGTAGTCGTCCTGGGCTCGCAAGCTGCTCTTGAGAAGGCGAGCACCGAGAAGGGAGCGGACTGGATGGAGATCTCCCCGGTCCTCTAGATTACGGGCGCGTCCGGTCAATCGGACTTCCAGAAGAAAGACAAGAGCCGGCATTTTGCCGGCTCTTGATTTCCCTGTTCCACTGATGTGGGTGGTGATCTCAATCCTCTTCAAGCAGATCGAGCGAGGCGAGGGTGTCATGCAGAATGCGTATCACCACGGCAACGAACACCGCACCGAAGAGAAAGACCAGAAATGCCAGCAGACTCATATATTCGATGGGCAGCTGGAAGACAAGCAGGAGCGGCGATAGGATGTAGCCCAATAGAAAGATGATGATCAGATTCGTCAGCATCCCCCAGCGCGAGCGGATCACACCGCCAATCATTGCCCGGCGCAGGCGTACTGCCAGGACAACATTGATCACCATCGTGACGATGGCAGCGAAGCTCACAGCATAAGATATCCAGAGCATCTGTCGCCTCCTGCGATCTATTCCTTGCGGCTGAACAGCGCAGTCCGCATTTTTTTCGCCATCTCGCTTGCTTTCTGCCGGCTGATAAACAACCGGGTGATCTTTTCGGCGCGGTCGATTGCCGCCGCTAGTTCGTCTCGCGAACCCCGTGCGGCCTCGAGCACTTCGATCACTTTCGAGGCATGCTCGCCGAGCTCCTCGCGGGCGATGTTCATCAAGATCAGCGCGTCATCCTCGACCACCGGCCTGGTGGCCAAGCCGCCAGATAGCGCTCCGTCGGTGAAGCGCAGGCGCTGCACGGCCTCTTCGATCGACATGGTTAGCAGCGGCAGATTGACCTGCCGGTCGCACAGGATCGCCAGGAATCCATTTTCGAATGTGCGCAGCAGCACGCGACCATCATGGTAAACAAGATCCAGATCGATCAGCTTGCCACGCCGCTGGGATACGAGGCCGGCCAGCGTGCGGGAAAAAGCCCGGCCCGATGCTGCCAGATCAAACTCGGCCTCTCCCTCACCGACGCTCGCAGCCTGAGCCGCGCCCTCCGCATCAAAGATAAAAGCACCCCGGACCCCGATCTGGGATGCCAGGGAGGCAAGAAGTTCCTGCCAGGCGCCGTCCGTCATGCCGCTCCCCGCCCTTGCTGCAACCGGGCGATAATGTGGGTGGGGGAGATCTCCGGCTCGAGCAGCAGCCCCAGATAGCCATCACGCTGGCGCAGTAGCAGGAACGCATGCGGCTCACCGGTGAACGACAGCACCGAATAGTTCAAGGCTCCCAGCTGCAGCGTTTGTCCAAGCTGGCTACCGGATGCCCCTACGAAAGCCGCCAGGGTACCATGCCCCTCGCCATCGATCTCTCCGGCTTGTCCAAGCACCAGGCCATCGAGCGCGACCCGTACCACACCCTGTACACCGGTCAACTCGAGGAATCGTTCGAGCCGATTCTGGGCTGTTGGCCTGGCTGACTCCTGGGATGCGGGCACTCTCTCAAAACCAAACAACGCATCCCAGCGATCCTGGCTGCGGTCGTCGCTCACCACCGATCCTTTCGTTCCCGTGTTCCGATATTGGTATTGTATGTCATCCCGACCGCAGGGTTAAGAGATTCTTGGCTCCAGTCCAAGCATTAACCCAACTCAGCCTTCATCGCCTGACCCAGGCGGAAGATCCCTTCATTGATCATTTCTGGGGATGCGTTCGAAAAATTCAGCCGCATGGAGTGATCGCCGCCCTGGTCCCCGGGGTAGAAGGCAAAGCCCGGGACGTAGGCGACTTTCGCCGCGACCGCTTGTTCAAAGAATTCGCGTGTGTTGATCCCTTCGGGCGTCCTGGCCCACAGGAACAGTCCGCCTGCGGGTTTCGTGAATCGTGAGACCTGCGGCCAGTGCTCCTCCATTGCTTCGACCATCACATCCCTTCGCTCATGGTAGACCGTCCGCAGGCGTCGGACATGCTGGCGCAGGATACCGCGCTGGCAGATGTCATTCGCCACCATCTGGACGAAGGTGCCGGTATGCAGGTCAGCCCCTTGTTTGGCCTGCACCAGGCGCGTGATGAGCGGCTTGGGTGCCACGACCCAGGCCAACCGGATTCCCGGGGCAAGCGTCTTGGAGAAAGTGCTGAGGTAGATCGTCCGCTCGGGTGCCATGCGGAAGATGGGCGTGATGTATTCGCCCTCGAAGCGCAGCTCCCCATAGGGATCATCCTCCACCAGAACCAGATCGAACTCGCGTGCGATCTCGACCAGGCGCTCCCTGCGCTCCAGCGGAAGGGTCGTGCCGGCTGGATTGTGAAAATTCGGCAGCACATAGATCAGCGCCGGGCGATGGTCCGATTCAAGGATTGGTAGGATCTCTTCCACCACCATGCCATCGTCATCCAGGGGAACCGTGCAGTAGTGCGCCTGATAGGCGTTCCAGGCCTGCAGCGCACCGAGATACGTCGGCCGGCTGCAGACGATGCAGTCATCCTTATCGATGAAAAGTTTTCCGATCAGATCGAGCCCCTGCTGGGAGCCGTTGACCATCAGGATGTTCTCCGGTTCAACCAGGATGCCGTAGCGGCTCATCGTCTCGGCCAGGTATTCTCGCAGCGGCAGATAACCTTCAGTTGGGCTGTATTGGAGGGCGACCTGGCCCTCGTTTTTGAGAATGTAATGGCAGGCCTCGTCAAACTCCCGGATGGGAAAAAGCTCAGGAGCCGGCAGTCCGCCGGCGAAAGAGATCATATCCGGTTGCGTGGTCAGCTTGAGCAGCTCACGGATCACTGAACTCTTCATCCGCTCGGTGCGTTCCGCCAGACGCGGCCCCCAACCGATATCCACCGCCTGTGTGAGGAATTCTTCCGATCGCATGTGCGCCTCCCGCTCAGGTTCTTTTCTATTCTGCGGCCTCCCGGTCCGGCTGGCAACTGGCCAAAGGTCTCACTCCATGCGAAGAAGCGCTTAATGCGCTGCCCTAGCGCCGCCTCCGCTTCGCGGAAAGCCATCACAAGAGCAGACCTGCCCGCATATCATTCCGATGAGTTAAGCGACGGGGGATACCCGGGAGGTTCCCGCGCACCCCTCGGCGCATGGTGGGATGGCATACCCGCCTGAAATCAGGCCGTAGTGTCACTCCATGAACTGACCGATCCAGGGGATGACACCCTGTTCGTGCCGTCCCGAGCGGAGCCGAGGGATCCCTGCGGCGACGCGTGCGGAGTCACGGTTCACAGCCGGAAACCCGTCCTCCATGCACCTCATGGGTATTCCTCACCCTCCGGGATCGGAATGACAGGGCATGTCATCCCGAGGAGCAAGGAGACGAGCGCTAGCCGTTGCGCAACGCGAGACAGCAAGGCGTGTGGGTCAACGCAGATTCAGTTTTTAGGTGTCACGGGGATCCCGCGCCGGGCGGGCTCGGGAGGTATGAAAAGCCCCTTGGCGATGGCTTACTCTCCCAGGCCGTCACCAGCCAAGTACCATCAGCGCTGACGGGCTTAACTTCTGGGTTCGGGATGGGACCAGGTGTACCCCCGCCGCTTAAATCACCAAGGGACGATTCAACAGTATGAGGTTATAAAGGAAACCGAATAGCGATTGGAAGAGCGTCAAGTTCTCCGCACCACAGGTTAAGCCCTCGGCCATTAGTACAGCTTAGCTGAACGCATTGCTGCGCTTACACCTGCTGCCTATCAAACAGATAGTCTCTCTGCGGCCTTACTCCCTTAACGGGATGAGGGATCTAATCTTGGGGCGAGTTTCCCACTTAGATGCATTCAGCGGTTATCTCTGCCAGACGTGGCTACCCAGCGATGCCGTTGGCACGACAACTGGCACACCAGAGGTCTGTCCACCCCGGTCCTCTCGTACTAGGGGCAGCTCCCCTCAAATCCCTTACGCCCACAGCGGATAGAGACCGACCTGTCTCACGACGGTCTGAACCCAGCTCACGTACCGCTTTAATGGGCGAACAGCCCAACCCTTGGGACCTTAT
>JARRJK010000017.1:0-26080 GCA_037379555.1 Anaerolineales bacterium
CAGCCGCTGGGCTTCCGCCACGATGTGCTGGCACAGCGTCGTCTTGCCCGAAGCTTCCGGGCCGTAGATCTCGGTCACCCGCCCGCGCGGGATCCCCCCCACCCCCAGCGCCAGGTCCACCGCCAGCGACCCGGTCGGGATCGCTTCCACCGCCAGGTGGCGCGCTTCGCCCAGGCGCATGACGGCGCCATCGCCAAAGCGTTTTTTGATTTCGGTTACGGCTGATTCAAGTGCTTTCGCACGCTCGTTTGCCATTAATATCGCTTCCGTCCCAAAGACAACCAACCCAGCATTTAATAGCCGGAGTCTACCTGAGAATGACGGCTTGTGCAAGCAAAGCGTTTTCAGGGAAAAGAAAATGCGCCGGAGATCCCAGCGCAATTATTCAGGGCACCCCGCCATGCCGTGTGCAGCGTGATTTTGAACCTGCTTTCGCAGGTGGAGCCTTACCACCGAGATCCGCCTTGGCCGAAGCCTATCGCGTCACTCGCCGGACATCAGGCCCCATTTGATTAGTGTTGGCTCAAAATCTCTTGCTGCATCACGCACACAGCAGGGTCTGCTTTTGGTATACCACGATCATCCGGGCTTGGCAATGGCGCGCTATGAATCCTCCACTACCTTCAGGTGAAGCTCGCTCAACTGCCTCTCATCAGCCGGTGATGGGGCGTCGGCCATCACATCGCGGGCCGCTTGATTCTTTGGAAACGCGATCACCTCCCGGATGTTCGGCTCATCAGCCAGGAGCATCACCAGCCGGTCGAGCCCAGAGGCGATGCCGCCGTGCGGCGGTGCGCCGTACTCGAAGGCTTCCAGCATGTGGCCGAATTGCTCGCGGGCGGTGGCCATGTCCTGGCCAATCAGCGGGAAGATCTTCTCCTGCAGAGCGCGGTCGTGGATGCGGATGCTGCCGCCTGCGACCTCGCTACCATTCAGGATCATGTCGTACTGCGACCCACGCACAGCCCCGGGTTCCGAATCAAGCAGCTCCAGATCCTCGATCAACGGCATGGTGAACTGATGCTGGCTTGGATCCCAGCGCGCTTCCTCTTCGTTCCAGGTCATCAAGGGGAAATCGATCACCCAGCAGAAGGCCAGCAGATCCGGGTCGCGTAATCCAAGGCGGTCCCCCAGATGCTCGCGCAGCCGGCCCAGGGATTCATAGACAACCCTGGGTTGATCGGCGACGCACAGCAGCAGGTCGCCGGGCGCGAGCCCGGCGCGCTGGCGGATCTCGGTCAGGGTCTCATCCTTCAAGAACTTCGCGAACGACGACCGCTCCTGGCTCTCATCATCAATGGCCAGATAAGCCAACCCCCGGGCACCGAACTGTGCGACGTACGCGGTCAGTTCGTCGAGTTCCTTCCGGCTGTAGCCGCCGCAGCCCCTGGCGTTGATCGCTCGCACGTGTCCCCCTGCCGCCACCGCCTTCTCGAAGACCTGAAAGCCGCTGCCATCCGCCAGATCGGTCAGATCGATCAGCTCCATCCCAAAGCGCAGGTCAGGGTTGTCCTTGCCGAAGCGGTCCAAAGCCTCGGCGTAGGTCAGCCGCGGCCAGGGAGAGGCCAGCAGCCGCTTGCCCGGTGTGAGTTCAGCTACCATCTCGGTGTACATTGGCTCCATCAGCTGCAGGACGTCCTCCCGCTCGACAAAGGACATCTCGATGTCGAGCTGGGTGAATTCCGGCTGCCGGTCACCGCGCTGATCTTCATCGCGGAAGCAGCGTGCAATCTGGAAGTACTTCTCCGCCCCGGCCACCATCAGAAGCTGCTTAAGCTGCTGGGGTGACTGCGGGAGGGCGTAGAACTCGCCCGGATAGAGCCGTGCTGGGACGAGGTAATCCCTTGCGCCCTCCGGGGTGGTCTTGAAAAGGATCGGGGTCTCGATTTCCCAGAATCCCTGGCGGTCGAGCGCATCCCGGATGTATTTGATCACACGGTGTCGAAATCCGAGATTGCGCTGCATCCGCTCCCGCCGCAGATCGAGGTAGCGGTATTTCAAGCGCACCATCTCATCGACTGCGGATTCTTCGTTAATTGTGAAGGGAGGGGTCTTCGCTGGGTTAAGTACAACCAGCCTGTCGACCTCCACCTCGATCTCTCCCGTCGGCAGATCAGGATTCTGCATCCCTTCCGGGCGATCCCGAACCGTTCCCTCCACCTGGATGACCCACTCATTACGCACGTCAACAGCCGCAGCATGCGAGTCTGGGGAATGCTCCGGATTGGCTACGACCTGGACAATGCCCGAGCGGTCGCGCATATCCAGGAACGTCACCCCGCCGTGATCACGCCGCCGGTTGACCCAACCAGCGAGCAGCACGGTCTCACCGCTGTCCGAGGCGCGCAGGTCGCCGCAGTTATGTGTCTTGAGCATCTTGCCTCCTGACCTGAAAAAGACACGCCGCCCGATCTTGAAATTCTCGGGCGGCGGTCGCAATCACCAGGGCGATTTCATGCAGGCGCGCGTTCACCTTCCCGATGTCGTCTGGGATTAGCATCCGTTTTGAATAGCGGTGCCAGTCTTGGCGCGCTCATAGTGGGCTGATTATAGCATCGCCGAGCCCAGCCGGCCAACGCGCTGTGCGAGCGGCAGGCTGAACCAGCAGCTGGAACGGCGCTAAGTGATCGACTTCATGCGGCGCAGGTCTTCTACGCTGTCGACATCGAACGCCGCCGAGTCGCCCCACTCCACCATCCGCGGTGGGAATTCTTCGTAGATCGCTCTGCCGCCCTGATCACCGCGAATCGCCAGCAACGCATGGTAGGTGACACGGTCGAACAGCACCGGATTGCCAGGACGTCCTGCAAAGGAGGGAGCGATGACAGGAGCCAGCGTAAAGCTGTGCATATCGAAGAGCGCCTGCAGCAACGCAGGTTCAACAAGCGGCATGTCGCCCAGCATGAACAGGACAGCCTCCGCCCGAGCGGCGACGGTTTGCAGGCCGAGGCGGAGTGATGTGGATTGACCCTGCGCCCAGTTAGGATTATGAACGAGCTCCACGGGAAAATCAGCCAGCGCCTCCCGCAGGCGGCTTCCTTCGGCACCCGACACGACAACCACTTCGCAGGATCCTGCTTGCAGTGCAGTGCGCACCACATGGCGGATGATCGGCTCGCCGTGCCATGACTCAAGCAGCTTTTGGCGGCCAAAGCGCTTGGAACCGCCTGCGGCCAGCACCACGATCGCCGTCTGGGAAAGGACTCTGCGAACGGGATCGTCCTGGAGACAGTCACAAAGCAGGACGGAGGCAAATCGCCGCTCACCCAGTAAAGCCCGAGCCAGCCCGGCGCCGGCTTCCAACCGCTCATCCGAATCGGCACTGCATAGCACGCAGCGGACGGTCGAGCCGGTCGCAATCCCCTTCAGGCCTCCCCGTGGGCTGGCCAGCAGCCGGGCGACGTGCTCGATGCCGATCGTGTGCCCCTGTTCCAATTCCATGATTGGGCCAGCCAGCTCTGGACGGTGGACGTGCCGCTCCGCTAACGGCTTCCCGAGCGCATTCAACCCTGCGAGCAGGATCGTCTGTGCGACGAACTCCGGCACGACAGGTTCATGCTCAGCCGGGGATTTAAGCGACCGGGTGCGGGCGCCATCGGCTTCGATCAGAAACACGCCGCCCATAGCGGCGATCAGGTCACGGGCAGCAACCAGGGCTTTTTCCGGAGGGGAGGTCCACTTGCCTTCCGAATCCGCCTCGCCGCTGAGCAGCACGGAGCGTCCGCGCGCAAGCAGATCACGTACCTCCCCCGCCCAAGCCTCTCCTTCAGCGAGGATATGCTGACCCGCAATCTGATTCTGATCGGGGCCCAGCCTGGTCGTAGTTGTAACCAGGGTAGGCATCAAGGGCTCAAGCTCGGAAACGAGGCGTGCGATAGCGCTCGTCTTGCCGCCCGCGCCGATGAACGCTAGAGCCTGGCCGGGCTCGACCCGCAGGCTATCGCTCAGCCGCATTGCTTCCTCCGAGCAGGGCCCTGATTTCTGGCTGACTGAGCAGCGCTTCCATGACGCCTCCACCTACAGCCAGCGCTTTATCCGAAATATGAAACGCGTAGGACGGCTCGCCCCTGGGGTCAAGATCACCGATCTTATCGCCGCTGCACACCTCGAGGCCATCATGGAGCAATCCGCGCAGCACGCCTGCGAAAGGCGCAGGCAGGTCCTGTTCGCCGATCCTGGCCAGCACCTGGCCAGCTTCGACCTTCGATCCGATCGGAAGGCCGTCCGACAGGCGGCCATCTGCCGGAGCCCGCAAGACGCGCTCCAGGTCGTATCCAGCGACGGCCTCTGGTACGCCCGTGTCGGCTTCAGCCTCTCCCCGCCAGATTACACGACCCATGGCATGCCCACGATTGGTCTCAATCACGGCATGGCAGTCGACGCCGGCCGTGAAGCCGGGCCCCAGCCCGATTGTGAACAGGGTTGGATCGAACGGGCCTGTAGGCGGCTGTTTGCGCATGCGCGCATCGATTTGAGCAGCAAAATGGAGCGGGCCGCGAATTTCCGCCCGTGGATCGACTAGCACCGGCACCTGGCCCTGAGCGAGAACCAGTGCCACGTCCTCAAGAGAAACAACTCTCCGGGCCTGGACGCCTTCGACCATGATTTGCCCTGTATAAATCGCTTCAGCAAAAGCCACTGCCCGCCGGATGGCCAGCGGCTGCTCGATTTCAGTTACGACTGGAAGAAAGCCAGAGCGATGCAAGCGGACGGCGGCACCGGTTGCCAGGTCCCCGCCGCCCCGGATCAGGATCAGCGGCTGAGCCGGCTTCATGTTCAGCCCGTCTTGCCCAGCCCGCGCAGGATGCGCTCGGGCAGGAGTGGGAAGTCGTCATACCACAGCCCAAGCGCGTCATGCACTGCCGCGGTGATCGCCGGCGCGAGTGGGATGAAGGGCATTTCAGCCATGCCGCGCGCCCCCCAGGGGCCGCGTGGGTCGTTGAGCTCCAGGATGATTGGATGCACACGATCGGGGATGTCAAGAATGGTCGGGATCAAGTAGGTTGAAAAGTACCGTGTCTGGACGAGTCCGCCGGGCTGCTGGAAATCCTCCAGCAGAGCATAACCGGTCGCCTGCACGACGGCTCCTTCGACCTGGCCTTCCACCTGCTGCGGATTGACCGCCTTGCCAACATCGTTGGCCGATATGACCTCGAGCAGATGCACCCTGCCGGTCTCGGTATCCACTTCCACCGTGACCGCCTGAGCGACGTAACCATAGGCGAAATTCGGATCGCACATGCCGGTGTCAGGATCGAAGGCGGAAGTCGCCGGAGCATGATAGGTGTACGTCGCGACCGCCGGCCTCTCTTCGTCTTTCCATTTCTCGAGCGCCGCCTCCGCCGCTCCCCGGATCGAATTGCCAGCCATGAAGGTCATGCGCGAGGCGGAGGCGGATCCCGAATTGCCCGCTCGTGCAGTATCAGAGACGATCAACCTCACCCTGTCGATTGGCACGCCAACAGCTTCCGCCGCCATCTGCGCCATGACAGTGTGGGCTCCCTGCCCGACATCGGCACCAGCGTGGTGCAAGATAACCTGCTCGATATCGGCCGTACCGCGCAGCTCGATCTCGGCGGTGCAGTTTTCTGGTGCGCCGAATGAAAAGCCGACGTTCTTAAAACCGCAGGCGAAGCCGATCCCACGCTTGATGTGGGCTTCCTCGCTGGCCGGGACATCGGAAACACGCTTCCAGCCTTCAGCCGTGTTCGACCAACCGGCTTTTTCTGCCGCAGCTTCGACCGCTGCTTCAATGCTCACCCCGGGCGGGAGCGGCGTCCCGACCGTGAGCGGCGTGCCTTCCTGCAGCACGTTGCGCAGCCGCAGCTCGACCGGGTCGAGTCCAAGGACCTCAGCCAGCTTGTTCATCTGGCACTCGGCCGCAAAGGCTCCTTGCGGGCCGCCGAAGCCGCGGAACGCCCCGCCAGGGACGTGGTTTGTATACACCGAGTATGCATCAACATGCGCGTTGGGGAAGTAATAAGGCCCCGTGCACATCAGGGTTGCGTTGCCGAGGACCTTCGTCGAGGTGTAGGCGTATGCACCGCCGTCTTGAATGACCTCCATTTCGGCCGCCGTCAGCTTGCCGTCTTTCGTCGCGCCCCATCGTGCCCGCAGGGTGAAGGGGTGCCGCTTATGATGCCCGATGATCGATTCTTCACGCGACCAGATGATCTTCACTGGCCGGTCGATGCCTCGCTGGTGCAGCCGCCAGACTGCAAGCGCAAGCACGATCTGCACCGACATATCCTCACGGCCGCCGAAGGCCCCACCGATCTCCGGGTAGATCACCCGGATCTGTTCCAGGGGAAGGCCTAACGCATGTGCGATCTGCTCCTGATCTTCATGCGTCCACTGGCCTGCAACTTCCACCGTGATCCGGCTCTGCTCGTCGATGTACGCCAGGCCGGCTTCCGGCTGAAGGTACGCGTGCTCCTGGGCCGGGGTGTGATACTCGCCCTCGATGATCACATCAGCCTCGGCGAAGCCGGCTTCGACGTCACCCTTGCGGATCCTGTCGTGGCAGAAGATGTTGCTGCCGTGATCCGGATGAAGGAGAACCGCTCCGTCCTGCATCGCCTCATGCGGGTCGAGCACAAGCGGGAGATCCTCATATTCCACTTCAATCCGTTTTAACGCCTCGGCGGCGATCGCTTCGCTCTCCGCCACGACTAACGCAACCTGGTCTCCGACAAAACGGACTCGATCCGCGAATTCCTTCGTCGAGCCCGGGCCGCAAAGCACGGGTTGATCCGGCATGATCAGGCCGTACTCGTTGTTCGGAACATCTATCGCCGAAAACACCGCCAGGACGCCGGGATAGTTCTCAGCCGCTGAGACATCCAGGCGTGTGATGCGGGCATGAGGCCGCCCGGCGAACAGGATCTTCATAAACGCCATATCCGGCCGCACAAGGTCTCCGGGGTAAAGCGCTTCCCCACGCACCTTGCCTACCGCATCCAGCCGCTGGACGGATGTTCCAATCATCGACATATCGGGCTCCTCCAATGACAACCCATATACTGCCTCTCAGCTCCCTGCCCCGAGCCGGCCGAGCTCAAGGTCGAAAATGCGGCGCAGGATTGCCAGACTCGTAGCATAAGTTGGATCCATCCCAAAATACGAGAGGGATCCAGCCCCTAGATTTCTGCCCTTACTGAGTGGTGTATCGGAAGCGTAGTGCAGCAAACCGAGGTCGAACGGCAGGCCGTGAAGGTTGACGATCTCATCCTGCGGATAGCGCTTAGGCCGGTATGACTCGTAGACCGCCGACAGGTAAGGGCCGGCTTCCATCTCGATGATCGTGTAGCCTTCCTGGTAGAAGACGTCCATGTAACGCGGTGTCTGCAGAAAGGTCCCGCGAACGGAAACGCCCTTCTGATTGTCCATCACCGTGCCGTACACCAGATCCTCGCGAATGTCTGCTGCGCTGAAGCAGTTGTGGAACAAGTACGTGTTATGTGAGTGCTCGTCATGCACGACAGACGGGAGCATCACATCCCCGATAACTCCGTTCAGGGTTGCAGCCTTGCCCATGATGTATACGCCGCGCAGCTCTTCGAAGCGGGAGGCGACGTAGGACAGGAGCAGATAAGCGCCCATGCCAAGCGGATAATCGATATTAACGATCACGGCTTCCGATTCCCGCAGACGCGCCAGGTCTGGCCGGTCCAGACGTGGATCGATGCGATCAGGGCGGATGTGCTTCAACTCGGCGATTTGCACCTCGACGTCAAAGCCGTGTTCGCTGAAAATCCGGGTTAAGCCCGAATCTTGCTCCGCCTGAGTGCGAGCCTGTCGCAGCGCGACCCCATCCGTTGTGCGCACGAACTTCTTGAGAACATAGTAGAGGAAATTCTCCCGGCTGGATGGAACCTGCTCCTGCTTGATATCTTCCCATTCTTCGAGCAGGTCGGCGCATTCCGGCTGTTCGAGATAACTGACCAGTTCATCCTCATGCTGCAGTGCAAATCCACTGATCAGGTTGATCATGCTGTGCGCGTTGCTCGAGACGAAATACACCGGACGCTCACCCAAGGAAGGCTTGGCCTGTTCGATGCGCTCCCACCACATCTGGGTTGCCCGGCGGTAATCGCTCAGGGAACCAGCCAGCAGGCGGATGCGCATGCGCTTTCGTGAGGCAGCGATCGCCCGCAGCATCTCCCAGAATTCGCCTGCCCACACCTCGCGCAGCCGCCCCAGGTCGCTGGCATCCACGCCGATGCCTCGGGCGAGGATCGCGAGGCCTTCCTCGGTGTCAAGCGGATCCTCGAGGAAGGTCTTCACCTGCTCACCCTGCAGCAGGCGGTGAAGCTTGTTCCATTCAATCTGGAAGGCTGTCAGCAGTGGCACAATATCATCGATATCCGACCGGCTGGCGACGTAACATGCCAACGTATGGTCTCCATCAAAGAAACAGCGCCTGCGGCGCGCCTTTGCGACGACCGGGGTCCAGCTCTCCAAATCTCCGATGCCCTTTTCCAGGAAGACCTCCTGGCTCTGGCCCAGCACTACCCGCTCGGTCCGTACGATGCACGACGGTAACCTCAGCGAACTGTAGATCATGGCCCCCATGTCGGGCGTGGTGGCGCGGGCATCGGGGTGCAGAGACGATCCCATGTTCGCGTGTACTTCTTCCAACGAACGCACGCGCACATCGGCCGAGGAGCGCAGCAGAGAGTAGTAGGTGCGAATATAGAGTTCGATCTCTTCCGAACCCGTTTGAGGTACCCGTCGGTCCATGGCTATGCCTTGCGGCGTTTCTCCTTACGGCGCCGTTTGCGGGGCATCGGCGCATCGATGTCGCGCGGCTTGATTGGAAATCCGACCGCATAGGCAACGGCGAGCAAGCCATAGGCGGCGAGCATGAACAAGAAGGCGATCACCAGGCGGACCATCACGCCCTGGTCGACGACCGGCTCTAGAAAGTTGAACAGCGTAGGCAGGTCTGGAGCGAGCGCAGCGCGCGGGAGATAGAACCACCCGTTGCGCAAGTTCGCCTGCAGGAACCAGCCGCCGAACCAGTAGCCCAGCAGGGTGATGATGGAAATGACCAGGCAGCCGAGACCTCGCCACAGCGGTGGTATGCGATTGCGCTCTTCCCGCTCCTTATCGAGCTGTCGATAGCGATAGGTATCTCGTCCCATCTCGACCTCCTCGATCCACCCTGCATCAACCGTGGATCGCGATCCAAATTCATGCAAGCTCTATACGTTCGGCCAGTTCTCCGGGTTATTCCCGATTCAAGTCAGCCGCCCGTTCGATGGCTGCGATTATCTTATAGTACCCTGTGCAGCGGCACAGGTTGCCGGTAAATGCCTGTTGAATTTCATTCAGGCTTGGCTGTGAGCGCTCTTCGAGCAGTTTTGCCCCGGACATGATGAAGCCCGGTGTGCAGTATCCGCACTGCACAGCCCCCTCTTCGACGAAACCCTGCTGAACCGGATGAAGCTTTTCCCCATCCGCCAGACCCTCCACGGTAACGATTCGTGACCGGTGGGCACGCGGCGCCGGCACCATGCAGGACATAACCGCCACGCCGTCAAGGAACACGGTGCAGGCTCCACACTCCCCTTCGGCACAGCCCTCCTTCGTTCCAATCAGCCCGGCCTGCTCCCGCAGCAGCCGCAGCAGAGACCCGTCGAAACCGGCTTCAAAGCGGTAAGGCTTGCCGTTGATCGTAGTTTCGATCGCACTCCCAGCATGGTGCTCGAAGGCTTCCACTTGCGGGGATTTATTGATATACGCGCCCGGTCCCCAGAGCATGACCGGTTCCTGTGGAAAGCCCGCGTGCTCGCTTCCTTCCATCAGCTGACGCAGCGAACGCAGGGTCCCAATGCGGATCATCTCGCGGCGATAAGCCGCTGAACCGCGCAGGTCATCGATCGGGCTGGCGGCTGAAGCTGCCAGGTCCGCTGCCTGCGCGATGACCTCCGCCGAGAGGGCCTCATCCTGGAGGAAATCCTCGGCTTGCCCGGCGTGGATGATTGTGGGCGCCACCGAGCCGAGGGTAATGGAAGCCTTCTTAATCTGATCGCCTTCCATCTGCAAAACGACGGCCACATTGACAATCGAGATCGCCTGCGCCCGCCGCAATCCGAGTTTGAAGAATGTGCTGCGCGTTCCGGCTTCCGGCAGCGGGAAACGAATTTCGGTCAGCAGCTCATCCGGCTCCATCACGGTTTTACGCACACCGGTATAGAAGGATTCCAGATCAATCTCACGCGAGCCACGCACCGAATCAAGTTTTACTCGCGCGCCGAGCGCCATCAGCGGGCTGATCGAATCATTCGCAGGAGACGCCGTAATCAGGTTTCCGGCAACGGTCGCCCGGTTGCGGATTTGCGGCGCCCCGACCTCCCAGCACGCGCGCGCCAATGCAAGTGCACGTTCCTGGAGCAGCTTGGAACCTGCGCAGTGGTTGTGCGTGACGAGCGGTCCCATGTGGACGGTGGCGTTCTCATCTACATGGATCTCGGCCAATCCGGGAATGCGGGTGATATCAATCAGCGCATCGATGCCCGGCCGCTGTCCGCGTTCAAGCTCCAGGATCAGGTCTGTGGCGCCGGCGACAACCCTCGCCCGCCCGGCGTGTTCGGCCAGGAGCTCAAGTGCTTGCGAAGTATTTTTTGGTGAGAAATAGGCACTCCACATCCGTCTTTCTTATCCCTTTCGGCGCTTGCGGGCTTGATGAGCCATGGTCTGCCCCGATCCGCCGCGCATATGCATGATAATCTCTGCCAGAATACTGACCGCGATCTCCTCCGGCGTTTCTGCGTTGAGTTCGAGCCCGGTCGGCGAATGCACCCGCTCCAGCTGGTTGCTTGTCACGCCTTTCGCCTGCAGTTCGCTGCTCGTGGTCTCCCAGCGGCGGCGGGATCCTATCACGCCGATATAGGATGCCTGCGACGCGAGCAATGCGGGCAGCCCTTCGGCATCTATTGTCACACCTCGCGTCGTGAGGACGATATAGGTTTGTGGTCCAATTGATAGCTTCCGGGGTAATTCTCCCATGTCGCAGGTGAAGTATTCGTCAGCCGAAGGAATCTGTTCGGGAACCGCAAAACCCTCGCGGTCATCGCTGACAACAACGTGGAACCCAAGCCAATGTCCCAGATGCGCGACAGCCCCTCCAACGTGGCCAGCGCCGAAGACGATGAGCGTTCTGGTTGATTGCAGCGGCTCCACGAACACCTCCATCTCTCCCCCGCACACGCCGACATCACCCTGCTCGGGATCTTGAAATTTGTAGTTCAGCAGCTCGGGTTTTCCGGACTGGATTGCAGCCTGGGCGGCTTTGATGACCTCGTCCTCCAGCTTCCCTCCGCCAATCGTGCCCTCGAAGCTTCCATCAGCATAGATGATCATCTTGGTGCCGGCATGGCGCGGAACCGAACCCTGCGCGCGTGTCACTGTGGCAAGCGCGGCATGGACCCCTTCCCGTTCGATCTCAGCCAGTCTGCGGTAGATGCCCATCAGCCTTCCAGCAAAGCCAGCACGGCAGGAAGCAGCTGCTTCTTGCGCGAGACGACACCGCGTGCCTCGAGCGAACCGTCTGCCAGCCGCTTATACGGCAGCTCGCCGAGAGACGGCGGCGCGTCTTTCAGCAGGATCCGGCTCGAGCCGTCGACAATGTCGGTGACCATCAGCATCGTGAAATCGAGCCCGCGCTGATCGCGCAGATCCCCCAGCGCATCTTCCAGATCTCCGAGTTCGTCATCCATCTCGACCAGGTCGGTCACCTCGACCTGGGCGATGCCGAATTTATACCCGGTTGATTCATAGATCTTGAGATCGCCGTTGACCACGCTCTCCGGTTCGCGCGTCCGCAAGCCCGCGCCCACCTTCAGCACATCCTTGCCGTAACTCTCGACCGTTTCCCCCTCCAGCGGTGAACCCCCGACGAAAGCCCAGCGCGCCAGGCGCTCGACAGCTTGATGATCGCGCTCGGTGGTCGTCGGCGAGGTCAGGAGAAGCGTATCAGAGATCACTCCTGCCAGCATCAAGCCGGCCAAGGCAGGCGGGGCGCTCATGCCCTCGTCCTCGATCCGTTCCGAGACCAGCGTACTGGTGCTGCCCACCGGATCGACCCGGAAGCGGATCGGCAGGCGCGTCGGCGGATTGCTCAGGCGGTGGTGATCGAGCACCTCGAGCAGGTCAGCCTCGTCGAGCGAACCGACGGATTGACCGGTTTCATTGTGATCGACCAGAATCAACCGCAGTCGCGGCGGGTTGAGCAGATCACGCTGCCGGCAGACACCCAGATAGCGTCCCTGTTCATCGACAACCCAGAAGTCGTTCCGTTCGCCGCGCAAGATGCGCGGCAGGGCATCGCGGATGCGCGAGCCGGCTTTGAACTTCGGGACCTCCAGGTCGGAGGCTTCGCCGCTCGGGAGCTCAAATAATTCAGAAAGTGTCATCTCGTGCTGTTCGGGGTGGGAACCGAGCAGTTGGCTCAAAGACCGGAAGAGGCTGAAGCCTGTGATTAAGCCGTAAGGGCGGCCATCCGCCTCCACCACCGGGGCGACGTTTCCTGTTCGGTTGGCGATCGCCCAGGCTTCGCGCAGGGGCCGGTCAGGAGCCACGCTGTCGTAGCGGCGGGCGACGGCTTCGAAATGCGGTGAGGCGTCGGCAAGCAGATCGGGAGCCTTCAAGCCAACCCGCTCCAATACCCAGGCAGTCTGCTCGTTGATCGGGCCCGCACGCGCGGCGATGACATCGTCTTCTTCGGTCCGCGCATCCCGGAACCACGCATACCCCATCGCTGCGGCGATGGAATCGGTATCGGGATTCACATGCCCGACGACATAGATTCTGCCCATTTCAAGCGTCCTCTTTCTGGCTCAGCGCAGAATGCAGCGCGCGCCACACGCGTTCGGGTGTGACCGGCGCATCGAGGACATCGGCGCCGCACGCGTCTTGAACCGCGTTACCGACAGCGGGAGCGACGCCATCCATCGGGATCTCGGCCACGGCCTTTACGCCAAAAGGATGGGAAGGCTCAACCGTCTCAATGAATATCGTCTCGAGTTCTGGCATCTCATGCGCAGCGAAAATGTGATAGTCGCTGAGGTTCGTCTCTCGCGGCCGGCCGGCTTCATCGTAACGCATCTCTTCGCAGACGGCATAACCCAACGCCTGGGTCATGCCTCCCTCCACCTGTCCGGAAGCCGTCAGTGGATTGATGATCACGCCAGCGTCGACCGCCATCACCAGGCGGTCGACGGTGACGGCTCCCGTCTCGACATCCACCGTCACCTCAGCGAACTGCGCTGCAAACGGAGGGGGTGATACCGGCGAGACATAGGAGCCAATCCCCATGATCTGCTCTTGATCCTCATGGTGAAGCGCATTGAGCGCGATCTCTGCCAGCGACACGGACCGGCCATCCGGCGACCACGCCTGGCGGTCGTGCAGCCGGATCTCCCCGGCATCGACCGCCGCGGTTTCGGTGCTGAGCATGTTCGCCGCCCGGCTGCGAAGCCGATCCGCCACCTGTTGTGCAGCGCGAACGACGGCGGCGCCGGAGATGTAGGTCGTGCTGGAAGCGTAGGCACCTTTATCAAACGGCGTGAAATCGGTGTCCGAAGAGTAAGTGATCACGTCCTCCACCGGAACCCCGAGCACTTCCGCTGCCTGCTGAGCCAGCACGGTATCGGATCCGGTTCCCAGATCCGTCGCCCCAACCAGCAGGTTGAACGAGCCGTCGTCATTGATCTTGATGCTTGCCCCGCCCATATCCAGGTAGGGAATAGCGGTTCCCTGCATGACTAGCGCCACACCGATCCCGCGCCGCAGATGGGGCTTTCCCGGTACGGCATGCCATTCCGGCTGATTGAATTTCGCCGGCCAATCGATCGCTTGTGACCCGGCTTTGGCGCAGTCCTCCAGGCCATTGGTGTTGATCGTCTCCGGTCGCGGCTCTCTGCCTTCCGACCAGGCGGTGCTGAAGGGATGCAATTCACCAGCCCGCAGAGCATTCTTCAAGCGCAGCTTGATCGGATCCAGACCGAGTTCACGGGCAATGCGCTCCATGTGCCGTTCAACAGCCCAGTAACCCTGGGGGACGCCATAGCCGCGGTACGCCCCGGATGGAGGCGTGTTGGTGTACACGATATCAGCGTAGAAACGTATGTTGGGCGATTCGCGGAATGGCCCATCACCAACGTATAGCGCCATCGCCTTATGGCCGGTGTTTCCCGTGACCGTCAGGGCATGGCAGCCATAGGCGCCGGTATCACTCAAGGCGCGCATTTCGTTGGCGGTGATCGTCCCATCAAGTTTCACCCCGGTCTTCATCGTCAGCTTCATCGGATGACGTGACCGGGCGGCGAAGAACTCCTCGGCCCGGGTGTACTCATAGCGCACTGGCCGGCCGGTCGCGATCGTCAGGTGTGCGGCGACGTCCTCGATCAGCACCTCCTGCTTGCCGCCGAACCCACCCCCGATGCGCGGCTTGATCACGCGAATCCGCTTCGGCGGCAGGTTGAGCACCGGCGCCAGGATGCGCCGTGCATGGAATGGAACCTGAGTGCTTGTGCGGATCACCAGCCTGTCGTCTTCATCCCAGTATGTGATGGCGACATGCGGCTCGATATGCGCCTGCTGTACCTTCGGAACATGGTAGGTCGATTCGAAGATGCGGTCGGCTTGTTCAAAACCGCGTTCGACGTCGCCGATATCGATGCGGATCTCAGCCGCCAGATTGCGGCTTGGATCCGAATCGGCAAAGTCCACATACTCCGTTTCTTCGTGGATCCGGACCGCATCCGGCAGCATGGCCTCTTCCGGATCGAGAATTGCCTGCAGAGGCTCGTACTCCACCTCGATCAGATCGAGCGCCTGCTCAGCAATCGCTTCGTTCTCGGCTGCGACGAAGGCCACCCGGTCGCCTACAAAGCGCACTTTATGATCGAGCGAGAAGGTGTCCAAGGGTCCTGGAATGGGGTCAGACTGCCCGGCGGTCGAATAGGCCACGCGCGGGATGTCCTGCCAGGTCAGAACGGCGGCAACGCCCGGCAGCGCCCGCGCGCGCGAAACGTCGATGGATTTAATGCGCGCATGGGCATGAGGGCTGTGCAGCACCTTAGCCACGAGCATGCCGCGCAGCTCCATGTCAGCGGTGAAAGCCGGATTGCCCTGTACGAGCTTGAGCGCATCAACCTTCGGCTCTGGATGTCCGATGACCGATCGAGGTTCGCTGCCAGGGGCGGTCTTGATGCGCGGCATCACCGCTGTCAACATCAAGCCCTCCCCTCCGGGTGTCACCTCCGGTTCGGGTGCAGTCAGCGGCGCGTCGGGTGCGAACAGCTCTGGAGGAGCCGGTATCGGCCCGCTGATCGGAGGAACCGTCTCGCCGCGCATGACCGCCGCTGCCCGCAGCACAGCCTGCACTGGTTTGATGTATCCCGTACAGCGGCACAGGACGCCTGAGAGCGCCTCGCGCACCTGAGCCTCCGTTGGATCGGGCTCGCGATCGAGCAGCGCTTTGGAAGCGAGGATCATTGCCGGCGTGCAGTATCCGCACTGGATCGCGCCCGTCTCGACGAAGGCCTGCTGCAAGGGGTGCAAGCCGGCACTTTCCTTCCAACCCGGGTGTGGCTGTTCGCCGATGGCCTCGATCGTTGTGATGGAATGACCGTCGACCTGCGCTGCAAGCATCACGCAGCTGTTCACCGGTCTGCCGTCGAGCAGCACCGTGCAGGCTCCGCATTCACCTGTCTCACAGCCGTGCTTGACCCCGAACAAACCGAAATGCTCTCGCAGCAGCTCCAGCAGGCTGGTTTCCCCTGGCACGTCGATCGAGACCGATGCTCCGTTCAATACGATATGGATCGAGCTCATGCCAGCACCTCCTCCATTACCCGCTTGACGAGGATGGCGGCAACCGCCGAACGGTACTCAGCACTTGCGTACGCGTCGCCGGCCTGGGCGTAGGCTGCGGAGGCAGCCTGGCTGATCTCTTCGAGATCTGCGCCGCGTTCGGCTGTAGGGAGCGATCGCGGATGCTCCCCGAAGCCACCCAATGCCAGGCCGATCCGGCCGTCTGGACGAAGTGCTGCACAGGAGCATACGATCGGGCGATCCATGGGTGACCGAGCGACCATCTCATAGGACAGCCGGCCTGGATTGCAGGTTTCGATCTCGGTGATCAGGAAAGGCTCTGTCCTCTCTGACCGGCGCTTGAAGAACACCGCCAGGTCCAGCTGTTCACCTGCGGGTTCAAGCTTCACCTTCGCGTCCATCGCTGCCAGGACGGTCAGTAAGGGTGAACGGCCATCGGCACTGACGACGAGGCCAGCCAGCGTGGCGGCATTCCGCATGTTCAGAGCCGTTTCATGCCGGACCGCCTGGATGAAGTGAGGCGGAAAGCTCCCGCTGGCGTCGATGATGGCCTGCAGGCGCAGGCCGGCACCAAATTGGATGGCATCATTCTGCAGCGTGAATCCACCCAGATCGAGCTCCTGCAGGTCGAGCACCGTGCCGAGCTGATGCCGTACGGGAGTCAACGTAGTACCTCCGCCCAGCAGCTGGCTGTTCTGCAGGAGTTTCAACGCTTCCTTCAAGGATTCCGGACGATGGTACTGCATGATCAACCAGCTCCTTCCGCGTCAGTCCCGCTCGTCATCGGCATATACTTTCCATCCCAGTGCTTCCAGCTGCCCAGGATCGATCTCCCCGATTTCGTAGTCGGAAAGCAGGGCTTCCGCTTCCGCGGCTACGCTTCCATCCGGCAGCCTCAGCTCTCCATGAGCGACGGTGACCCTGCCCCGTGACTTCACCAACCGGCCGCGCAGCAGCAGTTCGGTCTCAGAGGGAACAGGTTTACGGTAGCGAATCTCCAGCCGGGCTGTGACCCAGAACTGATTGTGGTTTCCAATCATCGCGGTGCGGCCGACGACTTCATCGAGCATTGCGGCTGTGATCCCACCGTGAACCACGCCAGGATACCCTTCGTACTGGTGTGGGATGCTGGTCCTTGAGATGACTTCCCGCTCGCCGGTTTCCATAAAGGTCAGTTTCAAACCAACGGGGTTCTCGAGCCCACACACGAAACAAGTCCGTGAGTTCGGCTGCTTGCGCAAATGCTCCTGATCCTTGATTTGCATGGTTCCATCCTGGGTGCGTTCCGGCATGGGCGTATATTCAATTTAATGGGCTGAACGTATCCACCAGCAGGCGCACATCGCCGCCAACCGTATAAAGGATCGGGCAGGTAGCGCCATGATCGATGTACTCCTTGACCTTTGCCCGCGCTTGTTCCGGCGTGCCCGATGCCGTAATTCGGGTGACGAGGTCGTCGGTGACAAAATGCTTCGCCTGCTGGATCTGCTCATGTGTCGCCGGCCAGCCGAGGATCGCTTGAATCTGGTCGACAACATCCTGCGATACCTCGCTTGCCTTGGCAATATGCGGCTGCTGGGCGATGTATTGGGTGAGCAGCTCGCGGCTGGTATCGAGAGCCTGATCCTCATCTTCATCGACCGAGCACACGATCAACTGCGGCAGGTCGAGATCGGAGAGTTTTCGACCGGAGGCTTGTGCGCCGATCTCGATGTGCTCCAGGGCCCGATCGTTGTATTCCGGTGGAACGCAGTAATTCATGACAACGCCATCGGCGATCTCGCCGGCAAGCTCCATCATCTTCATGCCCGTGGCGCCGATCATGATCGGCACGTTCCGCGGTTCTCGCCGACCATGGACAACGTCCAGCTCGATCCCCTCCACATGGTGGAACTCACCGTGAAAAGTTACCCGCTCCATGTTCAACAGGCGCCGCAGTACCTCGACTGTCTCGCGCATCGCGGTGAGCGGTTTTTTACGGTCGATGCCGACATTTTTGGCCAGCGGATCCCACCAGGCGCCGATGCCGCAGATGACGCGATTGGGAGCCAGATCATCGAGGGTGAGAAACGTCGAGGCCAGCAATCCGATGTTGCGGGTCCAGTTGTTGATGACCCCCGAGCCAACCTTTATCCGCTCCGTCACCGCAGCGTAGGCGGCCATCGGAACAATTGCATCGCGCACAAGGCGCGATTCGGCTTGCCAGACCGCCTCAACACCACGCTGCTACGCGTAGCGCACATCGTCGAGGCCTTCTCGCAGGTCGTGGGCGTCTTGCAAGTACAGGGCTACTCGCGGGAAGTTCATTCCTTTTCCTCCTGAACGGGCAACTCGGTCTCCTCCGCCAGTTCGTCATACAGATAATCCAGGTCCTCGGGAAGGTCTACGTCCAGGCCGACCGAGGCGATCTCACATATCTCCAGCCGCGCACCGACCGACTCCGCCCTGGCCACATGACGTTCAAAGCTTTCCGGACCAAAGTCGTATTCAATCAAACCGGGCGGGCACGTCAGAAGCGCATTGGTCCCGCTTCTGTGGCGATCGGGGACAATGACCATGACCGGAGGATCCTGCGCTCGATCGATCAGCTCCCGGATGTCTTCGTCCTTCAGCAGCGGCAGGTCCGCCGGGAGAACAAGCACCCCTGCAACCCCGTAGGTTTTCGCAACCAGGGTTGCGCGGATGAGCGCGTTGTTCAATTCCGGAGCGCCGCGCTCCGTCACGGTGCGGGCTCCGTGTTGGCGGGCGATCGCCAGCGCGCGTGAATCACGGCTCACGACAAGCGTGCGCTCAATCTCCGTCACCTGGCTTAGCACATCCAAGGTGTGCTCAAGCATGCGCTGACTGAGCGAAGCACGCTCATCACGCGACAGCACAGCGGCCAGGCGGGATTTCGCCCGCCGGAGCGGTTTGACCGGTACGATTGCCCAATACGTCATGCGGCACGCTCAGCTGCCACGAGCTCGCTGGCCAGGACCAGCACCTCCTGCGCCAGGCGGGTGCGGTCATCAGGCGTAATCATCACAGCTTCCGCCACAAATACCTCCATCCCAAGTTTGCCGATGTCCGAGGAGAGATTCGCGTCCTCGTGGTCAATGACGAATACCTTCAGATAATCCCGGAAATGAGCCGCTGCACTCAAAGCGGAGGGTTCGATGCCGAGCTCAGAGAACATCTTGGCCGCTGGCCCGCGCAACGCTCTGCCCCCGACGATCGGCGAGACACCGATGACTGGCTTGGCTCGTACTGCCTCAGCGATGGCTGGCAGCGATAGGATCGGATCCAGGCTGACCCATGGATTCGAAGGGCAGAAGACAACGCAATCCGCAGCCTGTACAGCTTCCAGCACTCCCGGGGCTGGCCGCGCCCTTTCGCTCCCTTCAAAGCGAAAGCCACACACTGCGGGCTCGAAATGGTGGAGCACGAAGTACTCCTGGAACGGAAGCTCTCCCGCCTCCGTATCCACGATCGTCCGCACCCGGTCATCGGTCATCGGCAGAATGACCTGATCGACACCCAGCCGCCCGGCGAGATCAGCGGTGATCTGAGAGAGCGGCTCTCCCAGGGCGAGACGTCGTGTGCGTTCCACATGCAGCGCAAGGTCACGGTCTCCCAGGCAGAACCAGACGGGCCCGCCCAGTTGTTCCAGAGCCTGCAGGAAGTTCCAGGTTTCGTCCCGCCTACCCCACCCGGTTTCAGGACTCGCGAGTCCAGCCAGGGTGTAGGTCACCGTATCCAGATCGGGGGAGATGGACAGCCCGAGATGTTCAAAATCGTCGGCTGTGTTCACGATCACGGTCAAGTGCCCGGTTGGCAGGCTGCGGGACAATCCATCTGCGAGCTTGGCTCCACCCACCCCGCCGGCAAGAGCTGCCACCTTCAGCGCCATCGACTCACGTCCTCCAGCGACTTCCTGCTCCGTTTGCGGCTTTCATCCTGTGGATATCCGAGCAGGATCAGTCCTTGTGGCAGCCACGAGTCAGGAAGATTGAATGCCTGCCGGACCTCCTGCCCTGCGAACAGCGGGGCGCAGAGCCAGCAGCCTCCCAGGCCTTCAGCGTGCGCTGCGAGCAGGATATTTTCGCCTGCCATAGCCGTTGATTGAACCGCCATCTGATACTCGGCTTCATTACGGCGAGAGTCCGAGTACTGATCCATATCATCCATGGTCAGGCACAAGACAATGACCGCCGGGGCGCCGGTGATTCGCATCCAAGATCGGGCGATGTCTTGCTCGATCGCGTCGGTATGATCCCCATCTCTCGCACGGTCTCGCCGCAGGCGTTCACTCATCGCGGCCGCGAGCAGTTCACGATCGGAACGCTGTGTGAGCACCAGGAAGCGCCACGGCTGACGGTTATGTGCCGATGGGGCTTGCAGGGCTGCGCCCAGGATGCGCTCGAGCAGATTGTGCGCAACAGGCGTATCCCGGAAACGCCGGACCGAGTGCCGGTCCCTGGCGAGCGAATAGAAAGTCTCAGCGGGATCTTTCATCTAGTGTGTGCTGATCGAATCAGGCTGTATATAGAAGATCACCCGGGTCTCTCCCCGGTAGTTTTGATATTCGGCATTACCGGTGTATTTCCCGGACAAACTGTCGATGTGATCTCGCGCACCGGCTTCGGTAATTTCAACAACCCGTCCGCGCACCTGCATATAGCGGTACGGATCGTCGGGATCAAGAATTGCGAGCGCAATCCGGCGCCGCGTTTTCATGTTCTTTTCCTTGACACGTCCGCGGGCGGTGTTGATACGAAATCGACCCCGCTCCATGTCAAACCATACCGGAGTTGCTTGTGGGGACCCATCCTTCATCAGCGTCGCCAGAATGGCGAAAGCCCGTGTTTCATCGCTGACCAGATCTTTGTGTGATGAGGGAACAGTTACTGGCATTGCGGATCTCCTTCTAGCTACCCTGCAGAGCTTTACGACTCGCATCTGTGATGCGTAGCCGCAGGGTTGGTGGGATGGAGTCCTCTTAATGATACCTGACCAACAAGGTCCTGAGGTCACATTCTGTCAGGGTCAGCGAAAAAGATCCTCTTCGTGCGGGCGAATCAACTCGGTGGCGCGGCCCTCACGTAGATCATATGGCAGGCCGCGTACGAGGATGATTGGGCGGCCTTCACCAGCCTGACCCATCAAGGCCGAAGCCCCAGCCGCTATCTCATCGGCCAACCCGACCTGCGTGATCTTCAAGGGTTCACCGAACAGGTCGGGCTCACCCCGCAGATCCAGCAGCGCCGGGAAACCGGCTGCGCCGATGCAAACGCCGACAGTCCCCATGCGCCAGGCACGGCCGTGCGAATCGATGATCAGCACGCCGATGTCGGTTCCGGTCGCCTGCTGGATCGCAGCCCGTAGGTTCTCAGCCGACCGGTCCGGATCCTGGGGCAGCAGCAGCACCCACATGCCGTACTCGTCACGATCGCCCTGGACGTTGGAGCGGTCGATGCCGGCATTGGCACAGACAAAACCAAGCCGGTGTTCGACAATCAGCAGCGCTTCACGCTGGCGGAGCACCTCCTTGCTTTCCTGCAGGATAACTTCCACTAACTGTGGGGGCTTACCCGTTGTCTGCGCCAGCTCTACCGCCGCGGGTGATGGATGGATGGTGCGCAGATCGACCATGCGCCCTTCTGCCTTCGAGACGATTTTCTGAGCCAGGACGAACACATCCCCATCCTGTAGGTCGAGATCGATCGCGCCCATCTTCTGAAGGATGATGCCCGCCAGATCGTCGCCGGCTTCAATGAGTGGGACGCCCGGCAGCGCCGTGAACGTAAGCTGCTCCGGTCTCATTTGCTTTCGATGCCAGTTACCTGCAGCGAACCGGCTTTCGACCCATAGTGGCTGTTCATGGCCATGATCAAGGCCGTCAGGCCTTCTGCCACGATCGCATTATCCAGGTCGCCGGTGAAGTAGGCCGGCAAGTCGGCGCCGCGCGCGAGCTTAACCACCTCTTCCGCCGCTTCGACATCGTCCGCACAGACGAGCACGCTCATCGAGAGCGGCTTGCCGACCTCCTTTTTCAACACATGCGCCGGGATGGTTTGGAACGCCGCCACGACGCGCACGTCCGGTCCGAGAGCATCCTGGGCCATCCGGGCAGCAGAAGGAGCAGATGGCGGATGAGGGTCCTTGTAATCCACTCGCGCAGTTGTATCAACCACGATCTTGCCCTGGACCGCATCCTTGAGCGACCTTACACTCTCCTCGTGCGCTTCATGGTTCACAGTCAGGACGCAGATGTCGGCGTGTTCGGCTGCCTGTTCGTTCTGCATTCCCGTAATGCTGTCGATGCCAAGCGACTCGTTGAGTTCTGCAGCAACACGCTCGGCTTTCTCCTTCTGCCTTGAACCGATGATCACCCTGTAGCCGGCGTTCGCCCATCGCATAGCGAGACCAGGCCCGATCTTCCCGGTGCCGCCCAGCAGTGCGATTGTAAGGATTAGTTTCTCGGACATCGTTCCTCCTCGCGGCTTTCAATCAGCCGGAACAAAGCTGCGATAGCGTTCCCAGACTCCAGGAGCCAGCTCTCGCGCCCGTGCTGCGATCTGCTCTTCGTCCAGGAAAAGCAACTCGCGATCCTTCATCAGCAACTTTCCTGCAACCATAGTGCCAGTGACCATCGAATCGTGGAAGCCGAAGACGATATGCCATGGCAGATTTTCCCCGCTCAGGGGCGTCGTTGGATGGTAGTCCACCAGGATGAGGTCTGCGTACGCCCCTGCGGCGATCACTCCCAGCGGCGCCTGCGGGAAGAAGATGCCTGCCAGCCGCGCGCTGTTACCAACAGCGATTTCCGCCAGCAAATCACCGGGCATGCGCCGCGGATCCCGGTGCCACACTTTGTGCAGCAGATACGCTGTTTTCCACTCCTCCCACATGGCATTTGAAAAACCATCGTTTCCGAGTGCCACAGGCACACCGGCCCTCAGCATCGATTCAACCTCGGCCACCCCAACGCCATTGTTCATGTTCGAGCGTGGTTGATGCGTGACCCAGGTGCCGCTCTCCTTCAGCAGATCGACCTCCATCGCATCGATATGGATGGCGTGAGCGACAATCGTACGCGGACCGAGGATCCCGTGCCGGTGCAGCCGGTCGGTGACCCTCAGGCCGGATTTCTGCAGGCTGTCGTATTCATCCGCCTCATGTTCTGCGACGTGAATATGGAATCCCGTGCCATCCGGCGCCCTCGACCGGCATTCGTCAAGCGTCTCATCGGAGAGCGTAAGGCTTGCGTGCAGCCCAAATGTCGCCTGAACCCGGGCCTCCGCCACTTCACCCGAATCACAGCGTTCGAGGAAGCGCACGTTCTCGGCGATTCCAGCCTGAGCCTTCTCCTGGCCATCGCGATCAGTCACCTCATAGCAGAGCACCGCCCGCAGCCCAGAGGCTTCCACCGCAGCTGCGATCTGGTCGAGCGAACCATGAATGGCATTGGGTGATGCGTGGTGATCGATGAGCGTGGTCGTCCCGTGCTTCACCGCATCGACCAGGCTGACCATAGCCGAGATATACACATCCTCTTCATGGAGCGACTTGTCCAGCGGCCACCAAAGTTTGCGCAGAACATCCGGGAAATCGCGCGGCGGGCGGCCGGGTATGGCCATGCCGCGCGCCAGGGCACTGTAGAAGTGAGTGTGGGCGCAGATGTTTCCGGGCATCAAGAGCTGTCCACCGGCGTCGAGTCTTTCCATGTGCGGATAACGCTCAATCAATTCCTTGTTGGGGCCGACCGCTGTGATGCGGTCTCCTTCGATGCAGACAGCATGGTCATCCAGGATGCGGTTCGGCTTTTCCCAGGTGACGACACGTGCATTCGTAATCAGCATGCTGCGCCTCCACTCAATCGAAGACGGTTTCAAAAGCCGGATCGCTGTGTGCGGCGAGGACATCCTGCAGGTGCTTTGGCGTCGTCCGGAAGCTGGACAGGCGCGCCGGCAGATTGTCCGCTGCAAAAAAGGCTGCCTCCGTGGTTTCGAAGCTGACACCCGGCTCGCCCCCTTCGTACGCACATAGGAAGACCAGCTTGTAGGCGTGGAAGAGCGGCAGTTTTCCGTTATAGCGGTTGGCATCGTACACGCCCACGATCTTCTCAGCGCGCACCGTCAATCCAGCTTCTTCCTGCACCTCACGCTCAACCGCACGGCTGGGTGTCTCGCCAACATCGGCCCACCCACCAGGCAGCGTCCAACGGCCGTCCATCGCCTCCCGCACCATCAGCAACTTTCCGTCTCGAAACACGGCCCCGCGCACGTCAACCTTCGGTGTGACATATCCCGGTTGGGCAGCGAAGGCTTCGAGGATATCCGCTTCATCCAATTGGCTGTACTGGGCGATGATTTCCGCTGAGATCTGGCGCAAGCGGATCGAACGTTCGCGCTCATAAGGATTGGAGGCGTATGTGTAGCCCGCCTCGGCTAATGCTTCGATCTCGCGCGCCCATGCCAGCCAATTCGCCTCCTTGGGTATCAAATCATTCCCTCGTCGTCTGTATGCATCCGGTTGGTGTCCTTACAGCAGCTCTCCGCCCGGCCTGCACTCGACAAACTGCCCCTGACCCGGCTCGCCAAGCCAGCGTTCGTTCTCAACGATCAGCTTTCCCCTCAGGAAGACCCGCTCCGGGTAGCCGGTCAGCTCCCAGCCTTCATACAGGTTGTAGTCCGTTCTGTGCTGGGCATGGGCCACCCCGTATGTCAGGCGGCGTGAAGGATCCCAGATGACAATATCCGCATCCGCGCCGGGCAGCAGTGAGCCCTTCTTGGGATACAAACCGAAAATCTTAGCTGGATTGGTCGACGTCAGGGCTACAAACTGGTTCAGGCTGATGCGTCCCTGGCCAACGCCGTACGAAAACATCACTGGCAGGCGGTCTCCGACGCCCGGGACTCCGTTGGGGATCTTGGTGAAATCCTCCGCTCCGAGTTCCTTCCCCGGGATCGCGATGGGTTTTCCCTCATACTCGATCGGCTGTGTGCCATCGAAGAAGAATGGACAATGGTCCGTCCCGAGCGTCTGAATCGACCCGTCCGCCAATCCATCCCAGAGGGCGGTGTTGTCATCCTTGGTGCGCATGGGCGGCGAGCAGATCCACTTGGCGCCGTCTGGCCGGCGGAGGTCATCTTCGGTGAAGAACAGATAGGGTGGACAGGTCTCAGCCATGACGGGAGCGCCGCGCGCCCGCCCGTAGCGGATTTGATCCAGGCCTCCCGCTGTATTCAGGTGGACGACATACAGCGGGGCTCCAGCCTGCTCGGCAAGGGCGATCCCGCGCAGCACGGATTCCACCGCTCCCCATGCTGGGCGAGTCCGTGCGTGCCATTCCGGCTCGGTATGGCCGGCGGCAAGCGCCTCAGCCGTCAGGATGTCGATCACGTCGCCGTTTTCTGCGTGCAGCATCGTGAGCAAGCCATGCTCGGCAGCTGCACGCATGACCTGAAAGATCTCGCCGTCCTGCAGCCTCAGGCGGCCATTGTAAGCGGTGAACACTTTGACGGAGGTGATCCCCAGGTCCGGGAGTTCGGCGATCCCATCCAGGACGGCCGGATTGAGTGCCGTGATGTTCATATGCAACCCGAAATCAACGGCCGCGATCGGAGCAGCCTTGGAAAGCCAGGCGTCGATCGAATCCTTGAGCGGGCCAGGCGCCTGGGGGACGAAATCCAGCACGGTCGTCGTCCCTCCGAAAGCTGCGGCCTTGAGGCCCGTGTAGTGGTCATCGGAAGACACCGTATCAAACATGGGCAAGTCGAGATGGGTGTGGGGATCCACACCACCGGGTAGGATCAGCCTGCCGCTGGCATCGATGATCTCGGCGTCCTCTGCCGGCAGGTCAAGGCCGAGGGCCTCGATCTTCTCGCCATGAACGAGCAGATCGAGCTGGCTGATTTCCCCCGCCGTGACAACGGTGCCGCCCTGGATCAGGAACCGCTTCATATCACCTCGCTCCAGATGGTTTCTTCATCGGTGGTCGTAAAAGTTTCCTGACTCAAATTCGGCCTCCGGTTTTCGAGGCTGGGAGCCGAAGCTCACGCAAATCCTCTGCGCGAAGCAGACGCTCGCCTGTCGTGTAGAGGAAGGTGAAGCGCCTCCAACGCCTGGAGGGGTTGGGACGCTCCAACTCAATCAGCGGACCGAGCTGGTACTTGAGGTATGGATCCTCAGCCCGGGTGTGTTCTGATTCCTCGCGCAGCAGTTCATTGCGCCGCACGAGCTCTACCCACTCCAA